>NZ_JACJQJ010000167.1 GCF_014696615.1 Nostoc linckia FACHB-104
ACGCAAGTTCTAATTTGTTGGAGAACTGGGAGATGCCAATTAGTCAATTTGACATGGCGATTTAATCCACCATTCTCTTCATCTCTAAAATCAGCAAAACTTGGGAGATATAAAGAAGCTAAATCTAGATATGTTCTTAATTGCCTTTCGCTAATTTGTGGTTTCAATCTCAGAGCTGCCTGTTGTCTTGTGAGAACTTCTTCAACGGAGCAAGAACCTTTCAGTTGCAATACTTTCCCTCCTTTCACTTCCGATTGACTTCCGATGAACTTCCGATGAATTTCCGGAAGTGCTGATATCAATCATAAAAAACTTGCTTAGTTGAAAGTCATGTTTATCTCACAACTTAGCGTCAGACTGACACTAAATAGTTAATTCTGAATACAGAATTCTGTATTCAGAATCCAGGATTGATTAGTGAGCGATTCAGAGCCACTACGCGCTATTGACTGCTAAATTAAAAATTTAGTATGACGTTTCACCGTCTATTAATCCGCTAGCGATGCACTGATATGTCGAACTGCCACACCTAATTCAATTCTATAAAGCCCTGCGGGCATGGCTGCGCTTAGAGCGATAGGGAGGCGTTTAGCCCATTCTGGCTTCTGAGTCCTGAATTCTGTTTGATAACAATTTATGGATAGCGCCAAAGTGATTAAGTACATGTGGTTTGGGTTGTTGATATCTTGTACTACTTTCATCCGCTAACCAATGACTGATTGTCTGTTGAGGATATCCCGTGAGCCTATGCATTATGTATATGGGAGTATCATGAATTTTTTTAAAATCCTTGGGATGCATTGGCTCAATCTCAATCTTTGGTGGCATTATACGATTAGCGTTATTGATTTTTTGGTTAACCATTTCCCCATTCAATGGCTGTTGATGAGTTTATTCAGCAAAGTAAAACTAATTCACGGTACTGATGGAATAACTGTGGAGGCAGATTTAGTAGAACTGGCGCAGAAGCACGTTATTGATTATGCTGGCAAATGGAAAGAACAGTTAAAACTTCACGGGCAAGAAGATAAATTTTGGGACTGGGAGTTTAAACTTCAGTCAATGATTAACAAACAACCAAACCGCGAAGGCTATGCAGTTGAATATGAAAGTGATACTCAAGGTTTGATGTTAATTGAAACCCAGATGCATGGTTCTCGGTTGTCAGAGGGCAAACGCTTAATTTATGTTGATGGCATTGCTTCTGCGCCCTGGAATCGAGAAATTATTCAAAGTCCTCCACAACTTAAAGGTGTCGGAACTGCACTATTAGCATTTGCCAGAAATCGCAGTATAGAACTAGGTTATGAGGGTAGGGTAGGGTTACATTCATTACCAGGGGCAGAAGAATTTTATGATCGTCAAGGGATGATTGATTTGGGAGAAGATGAAGATTATGACGATTTAATCTACTTTGAATATGGAGTACGCCGTTTTCTGGAAGAACGCAGTCAAGGTTAATCAATGAGTCAGCAAGAAAATAGAGAAAATCACAATACCTTTAGCCAAGAAAACTTAGTAAATCCAATGGATTTATTATCTCATGAACAATGGTTACAAAAAGCTGTGGAAGCTGAGGATAAAGTAGGCGGGAATATTGGTGCTGGATTAGATTGGGGTTCGGCATTTGGTGACCTAATGCTTAACTTTGAGCTTTTAGGACGTTTAACCACGTTACGTATTTCTCTGAATAAAGAAGTGCGGTTGCTATTGAATAATTGGAATTTAGGCACAGCTACAAAAGTTGCAGTAAAAACAGCAAGAGAAAAAATTCTGGAAAAATTAAGATTGCCTACACCAGAGGTAAGAGAATCCATACTTGCTGCTTTAGGAAAAGATGAACTTTATGGTGAAGAGTTCATTTCTAATAGGGAGATATTACGCGAATTACTGGAATTATTATTGAAAGCAGAAGATTGGGAAAGCATTGCAGCAGTGGCAGCCGATTCCATCAAGCAACAAATTATTCGTCAAGCTGTTGATGAAAAGATGTCAGCGTAAGTTATGCACTTGACCAGTTAGTTGTTTTGAATATTTTTACCAACAAGTTGGAAGTTGGAAGTTGGAAGTTGGAAGTCGCAAGTCGCAAGTAAGAAGAATTAACTTTAGTTGTGGGTTTAAAGCCCACTTAAGAAAAAGATGTGTTTCTCGCGCTGCGCGTCTCGTAACACAGTTTCCTTATCTCAATCCCACGACTTCAGTCGTGGGTGCACTTGCGACTTGCGACTTGTAACTTGCGACCGTTGAAACAGATGATGCCACCACAAACCAGTAGTGTAGCTTCGGCTTTACGTGTCTCTAACTCAGCACCAGAAAATTGTTAGTGTTAGCAGCAATCGCTCCAAAGTACTCTCAAACCTTAGCTGTATACCTGAAGTGATGGAGCTTTTCGCTTCAAATTACCGTGACCATCATCACCATTAGTTGTAATACTAGGCTGCTGTCTACATTCCGAACGATTACATCTGAAATCCCAGTGATTAATTTGAGATTTTCCACAATGTTCTACTAGTACTATTTGGTTTTGATAAGTGGGGTTTTTACCACTGATCAAAAATGCATCTCCTAATGCATAAAAGCCAGTGAGTACATAATGTCGCTTGTCGATACCCATTAATGCATCCCAAGCTTGTTGAGTTTGTTGCTGTACGTCCATATTATCTTGGTAATTGCTCGTAACAAAGCTATTCATCTAGTTTCAAAACTTCCAAAGTTTGTGCAAGCGCTTGTATTGCATCTGCCAAACTCAAATCCCTTTTGCGCTCGCATAAGAATTGATAAACTCGTGGGTTATACTCTTGAAAATCTACCAGTGAATTGAATATTTTCTCCAATTCTTCATGCACAGATTCTCTGGTTCGGCTGTCTAAGTACAGTGCTTTATCTAGAGTTTGTTCAATCATGATTTCTATCCGATATAAAGAAGCGCTCTGTTAATAACAAAGCGCTTGGTGATTGATAGATTGTGGTAAGTTGCTACTAATATGTCTTCCGATTGCTGTCAAGTTGCAGCAAATCTTGTCAACAATTCTTCACGGCTTAATTGAATGCATAGAGGCGTAAATTCTTCTGGTGGTAACTGTAACAACCTATCAACTACTCTTGATAGCTCTTCATCTAAATTACCAAACCTGACTCTCAGTAAATTCTCTACAACTTCACGTTGCCCTTTTTGCTTTGTAGTTTCTTCCCATTCTTGATATGCTTGTGACAAATTCATGATTAACTCCTGGTCATCTTGTGTGAGATTTTCCGGCTGTTGAATTGAAATAATTCGCCAATTGGTAATTAGTTTAAGAGTGTTTTGTCGTACTACGTTGTTATCGGGTAGTGCTAGTAATTCAGTGACAGCTTGGCGTTGAGTTTCTCCTTTACCTAAGAGCCTTAACCACAATGTTTCACTGGTTACTGGTAGCTGGTTAATCGCGACTATCGCCGTTCTCAATGAATTAGCTAGAAAGTAAACTCCAGTTGTCCAGTTTTCTAGCTCCAGTTTAGCGCCAAAACTGTTAAGCAAACTTTCTGAAGCTGATGGTGCTAAAATCCATAATCGTGCAAGATTATCCTCTGGTAAGCTTGAATCCTCTCGCTTAGCTTTCCGTTGTGAGTCTGCCATAACTGTCAAGACCTTCAGAAGACAGTTGCGTACTTCTGTTTTCGTTGGTTGATTGCGAAATGGTTCTAGCAGAGAAGTTCCTACAGCTATTCTGCCAAGTAACCCCAATGGCTGTTGATTAGCTTGGGGCGTTGGTGAGGCAGAAAACAAAATATCTACTTGGCGAATTTCATCGGTTATTTCTTTATTGACTTCCACCTTTCCTAAAGGAGAAAGTAACTCCTCCAAGAATTGCTTTGAAAATTGATCGTAAGGCTTTCGAGTCATATTGACAATGTGATATCTATTGTATTTAAAGAAATGAAAAGGAGTCAGAAGCCAGAATCCAGGAGTCAGAATACCCCATGTCTAAAATTAGGGGTTTCAAACAAGGAAAATTTTTCTTTGTCTCCACGATTTATCCACCAGTTTCACAGAATTAAATTCTGAATTCTGGCTCCTGACTCCTGAATTCTTCTTCGGTAATTTTTGCTGTCAACTTAATAGTGTTGCCCTATCCAAATGTGTCTTTTTTCAGCGAGTATCTATACCATCTGTGTAACAGTCTGCTGTTGCACTTGTTGCATCCATCCCTTAATCGCTTGTAGTTCATCCACGCCATCAGCTAGAGCATTCACAACATATTTTTGATAGGAATTAGCAGCATGATTGGGGTGGTCAAACTTGTCTGATGCCCAAGCAATACACATGGTTTTTACAAGCTCATCAACTTTACTGTGATGAAGCTGACTGGGACTACTAACATCTTGAAAATGTAACCATTCCTTGATTAAATCAAGCGGATAATTTAATAACGTCCGAATTTGTTTTACCCGTAAATCTTGAGGATGTAGTGAAGATGTGACCCCAGTCTGCTTTGAAGTTGCTTGGGGTTGTGCAATAGATGGAACATAATCGACTGAATCTGAAATTGGAGTTAACTTCGATTGAACATCACGAATCATTGTTGCCCAATCAGCGTTAGGATTCCATTCCCTACGAATACGGGTTTTAGTTACAGCGTCATAAAGATTGCAGAAAACTGAATTTTCATCACCAGGAGA
>NZ_JACJQJ010000168.1 GCF_014696615.1 Nostoc linckia FACHB-104
AATAAAGCGAAAGCTATTTGGGCTAAGTTACTACCCAAGGTAGAGGCGAAGGAAGCAGCAAAGGAAGCGGCGGCGGATGTGGCGCAAAATCCAGATGATGAGGATTTACAAGCAAGTTTGCGAGTACAAATCAAGAAGATTTTAGATTCAGATACAGCACTGGCTGAGGAAATAGCCAAGATTTGGCAAGAAACAAAATCTGCTGATGGTTCTGTTAATCTTAATGCTCAATCTTACGATGACAGCATACAGATAAATACAGCAGGGAATGTTAATCAGCCAACTTATGATTTGAGCAGGAATATTAACAGCCCAAAGTAACTAACTATATTGCTGTTTATGGTACTGCACAGCAAAAAATAGTGGAGTTGCTAGAACGCAGTACCAAAGCAGAATCGCCTGGGGTTCTCAAAGCTGGGAACCCACCGAAAAGTTTGGCTTATTGGCAAGGACGCAAAACCGAAATTGCCCAAATACAGCAATGGTTAACTGATAACAATACCTTTTTAATTGGCATAGAAGGCATCGGTGGCGAAGGTAAATCGATGCTGGCGGCGAAAATTTATGAAGAAATTGCAGGTTTCCCCAAGCGATTTTGGGGTGATGTTAGTAATGGGGCAAGTTTTAGCGATTTAGCCCGTCAAGTACTAAGTGAATTTGGCTTTCCGGTTCCAGAAGAAGAAGCAAAGTTAGTAGAAGCACTGGTGAGGTGTTTACGCAGTGGTGAATTTTTACTAATTATTGATAACCTGGAGAGTTTATTACAACCTAATAGACAATGGGGAAGTCTATTCTACGGCGAATTTTTCAACGCTTGGGTGGAATATGGCGGTAATAGTAAGGTAATAGTTACCACTAGAGAAAAACCAGAATTAAAAGGCTTTGAGTGGCTACCTTTGAACGGTTTGTTAGTAGATGATGGGGTAGCACTGTTAACAGCATTAGGAATTCGGGGAGATTTGGCGGAGTTTGTTGAATTGCTAGATGGACATCCCTTGCTGTTGCGATTGGTAGCAGTTTTATTAAAACACGAATATCCCCAAGACCCAGATTTAAGCAGATTAGCAGATTTAGGCTTAGGGAATTTGCGGCAGTTGTTAACAGATCCTAAAGTAATTGGTCAACATCGCCTGGAAAATGTGGGGATGGTGTTGGTATTGGATGCCAGTTTTGAGCGATTGAGTGAATTACAAAAGGCATTATTGCTGAATATTAGTGTTTATCGTGGTGCGGTTGATAGTGCAGCAGCCGTGGCGGTGTTGCCGGGAAGTTCAGCAGCAGAGATTGAGGGAGAATTAAGGAATATTGTTAAGCTTTCTTTGTTGGTAGAAAAGCTTAATGGTAAGCGGCGGTTTGATTTTCAGCCTGTGGTGTTGGAGTATGTGCGGTATAAAGCTGGCGATCAGACACAAGCGCATCAAAGAGCAATTTATTACTATCTTTTGAATGTTAAACAAAAACCCTGGCAGACTAAAGAAGATATTAAAGAACATCTAGAAGTTTTCTATCACTGGTATCAACTAGAAAATTATGACTTAGCATTTGATGTATTAAAATTTTGCGATAATTTTTTGGCATTGCGGGGGTATTACACCGTCCAAGTTGATTTACACGGACAGTTGGTAAGCCGATGGGAAGAAATTGGCGATAAACAAAATTGGAATTATCTGGCTTCTCTCACTTCATTAGGCAATGCTTACTTTTCCCTGGGACAGTACCAACGGGCGATTGAGTTCTTCCAGCAGTCTTTAAATATCTTTCGGGAAATCGGCGATCGCAAAGGCGAAAATGGTTGCTTAATTGGTTTGGGCAATGCTTACAACTTCCTGGGACAGTATCAACGGGCGATTGAGTTCCACCAGCAGTCTTTAGATATCTCTCGGGAAATCGGCGATCGCAAAGGCGAAGGTCTTTCTTTAGGCAATTTGGGCAATGCTTACAACTCCCTGGGACAGTACCAACGGGCGATTGAGTTCTTCCTGCTGTCTTTAGATATCTTTCGGGAAATCGGCGATTGCAAAGGCGAAGATGGTTGCTTAATTGGTTTGGGCAATGCTTACAACTTCCTGGGACAGTACCAACGGGCGATTGAGTTCTTCCTGCTGTCTTTAGATATCTCTCGGGAAATCGGCGATCGCAAAGGCGAAGGTTGTTGCTTAATCGGTTTGGGCAATGCTTACAACTCCCTGGGACAATACCCACGGGCGATTGAGTTCTACCAGCAGTCTTTAGATATCTCTCGGGAAATTGGTGATCGCAATGGCGAAGGTGCTTCCTTGGGCAGTTTGGGCAATGCTTACAACTCTCTGGAACAGTACCAACGGGCGATTGAGTTCTTTCTGCTGTCTTTAGATATCACACGGGAAATCGGCGATCGCAATGGCGAAGGTAAATCATTAGGCAATTTGGGCAATGCTTACAAATTCTTGGGACAATACCCACGGGCGATTGAGTGCTTCCAGCAGTCTTTGGATATCAAACGAGAAATCGGCGATCGCAATGGCGAAAGTGATTCCTTGGGCAGTTTGGGCAATGCTTACAAATCCCTGGGACAGTACCCACGGGCGATTGAGTTCTACCAGCAGTCTTTGGATATCTCTCAGGAGATTGGCGATATTCGCGGGGAAGCAACAGCCTGGTTTAATTTAGGTGTGGCATTAAAAAACGTCAACCGAGAAGCAGATGCGCTGGGTGCTTATCGCAATGCTCGTGAACTGTATCAGACAATGGGACTTGATGCTAATGTGCAACTTTGCAATGATGCAATTGAGCGTCTTTCGCAACCAAAAGCGCCTGTAGTTTCTCGGCGTGGGTTTTGGGGGTGGTGGCGGCGTTTGTGGCGTTGGGTTCACGGTTGGTTTCGGCGGTGAAAAAGATATACGCTATAATCACTCACAAGATTTCATAGAATTACTATGAAAACTCCATTGCTGCCAACGCTTCATAATCTACCCGCTACCTTACCTTTAGAAGGTGCAATCAGCATTGAGTTGCAAGAAGGAATATCTATATTGAGAGCATCTAAATATTGTCCAAAATTGCATTGCAGCTTTACTAGCCAAACAGCAAAATTCTTCACTCAATTCACAAGAAGAACAAGAATTAGATGGCTACGAAGAAATTGATGATTATTTGAGTTTTCTCAATCGTGTAGCTAGAAATCTTGTGCAAAATCCAAATAATCAAACTGTGTTGATTCCAATTTCATGTGAAGTTGCACATATCTAGATCCCCCTAAATCCCCCTTTTTAAGGGGGATTTAGGGGGATCTACAAACCTGAAATACAACACCAAAAGGTTTTCATAAATCCTCTCATAAAAAACCACAAAACATCTATCAAAATCTTTTTAGATAACTTATTCGTAAGGGTACAATAATTTTGTACCCCTACCAATTTATGGCTTTCACCTATTTATATCGAGGCTGGCGTAATTACGAATTACGCAGTAGGCACAACCGGATTTTGACGCGCAGGACGTTTGCGATCGCTTTTCCTTGTACCCCCAGCCATCTGATATTCATGGCTATCGCTGCCAAATTTATAGGCAATACCACGCAAAATGTTCTCAGAATAATCGGCTAAATCTTTTTCATTCTCTACAATTTGGGTTAATAAATTATCTATAGTAGAGAGAGTCCGATTATATGTTTTTAAAGATTCGCGCAGGTTTTGGATTTTTTCAGTATAACTTTGGACTGTTAATCCTTCTCCTACATCTAAGCTGGAATTAATAGATTCAATACTAGCTAAACGTTGTTCAGCGTGGCTAAGAATACGTGAAGTGCGTTTTCTCCTCACCATATTTGGCACCCTATTGCAAAATTTTTCATAAATCTATAGTGGACAATTCTTTAAAAATTTGTCCTACGTAAAATTGTTGATTTTTCGTAAGAAATTTCAAATATCAGTAATTTATCTGAATTCCTAATTATAAAAGTCTCAAATCAGGTAATTTCTACTATTTAAATTTGTTAGGGAATTTTAAGGCAGAAATCTGTTTATCCTAATGTTAAAGCAGAAGTTTCTACAGCTTGCGCGTAATACGGAAATGTTAAAGCAGAAGTTTCTACAGCTTGCGCGTAATACGGAAACGTTAAAGCTGAAGCTTCTACAGCTTGCGCGTAACACGGAAACGTTAAAGCTGAAGCTTCTACAGCTTGCGCGTAATACGGAAACGTTAAAGCTGAAGTTTCTACAACTTGCGCGTAATACGGAAACGTTAAAGCTGAAGTTTCTACAACTTGCGCGTAACACGGAAACGTTAAAGCTGAAGTTCCTACAAGGAAAGCGGAAGTTGCTACAGCTTGAGCCTAACCTATTGATGAAGTAGGGTGTGTTACGGCTATAAAAGGATGTGGAACTTAGCGACAATGAAATTTAGCCGTAACGCACCGCCGCATAGATGATGCGCTAGTCGCTAGATTAGTTATTTGGTGACATGATGAGATTAATATTATGCGCCTAACACACTCTTGTATCAATACTGCTCGGTTAAGGATTTTCAACTCGGAATTTAGTTTGGGGAAAAGGTGAAAGGGTAAGGGTTAAAGGTTTTTTCTTGCCCCTTTTCCCCTTCCC
>NZ_JACJQJ010000169.1 GCF_014696615.1 Nostoc linckia FACHB-104
CCCATATAGAACACAAGTCGATACAGCTGACAATCTGTCCCAGGATGTGTATCCTAGTTGAGGATTATTAACTAACTGCAATATTTAACGCATCCTTATATGGATAGAAAAACTAAACGTCTTTTACTGCTTGTGGTTTTCTGTAGTTTGAGTGGTGTGGTTTTAGGAGGTACTACCAGCTGGGCAGAAAGTAATATGTGTTTAGAAGCCAAGACAGTTACTAGCGATTGCTTGACTCAAGATCCTATACAAAAAACTATACAAGGAATGAGTACCGGTTTGGTAGCCGGTGCTGGAGCAGCTTTTGGCGTGGCTTGGCAGTTACGTCAACAAGACTAAAAAATTCGTAATTGATAGTTCGTAATTCGTAGTTATAAGCTAGTGCTTGAGCGTAGAAGTTTTTGCTTGCAACTCAGGGCTAAAGTTCTGGCTAAAAAACTAATTCCACAAATTACGAACTACGAACTACGAATTACTAATTATTCAAAGCGATAGTTGCGATCGCGCACCCATAAACTGATGGGTACAGCATTACCTTGAGGATCAACTTTAACTTTGACTACTATTGGTCGTCGTCTCCCCTCACGAGAGTCTAAAGCACGGGAAATATCTCTACTAATCCGTTCCCGCTGTTCTTCTGGGATGTAATATGTCTCTACGCCATAATTGACAACGCCATCCCGATATACGCCTTTTAAGGCGACCTGATCATTTGGTAAATTTGTGGGTCGTCTTCCGCTTACGCGGATTGGCCTCCAAGCAGATGGAACACCACGACCAGAAAATTCTCTCTCTTCCAGAGTTACATACAAATTGGTTCCTTCCGCCAATTGTCTATTTCTACCTCTATTTTGCCTTAGCAACTCCTGCCACCCTGGTAGTCTTCTCAAAGTTGCAATCCGGGAGATGTTATAGTCTAAATTGATGGCGAAGTTTTGCCGCACATCATCAGGATCTACAGACGCACTTTGCAAAATTACTGTTTTGCCTGCAACGTCTGTGTAAACAGCTTGGGTGGGTACTGCCATAATCAACCCTGTTTGGATTAACAGGGGAACCAGTAGCCGCCAGAAAGGTAAGGGCTGGTTTGCTTTTTGTTCAGTAGCAATTAAATAATCCCGAAAAGTCAGCTTTCCAGAAAATTCAGCTTCGGGAGACCAGCTTTGATTAGATTTATTCGATGATTTATTTGATTCAGAACCGCTAGATTTATTGGATTCAGAGGCATTACTTTTCATGGGCGTAGTCCTGAAAGGGGAGAGAAATAAGCAGGATTAGGACTTACGCAGAGACAGGCTAAGGAACTTCAGTCTAAAAAAATATTCCATTGCTATGTCAGCAGAGGAATTACAAGAAGCAGAGGAGAAAGAATTTGTTCCGCTGAAAGTGGGATAATTTATTTTCCGGAAATCCCTAAATAATCAACTATTAGGAATACACAGAGATAATATTCTATCGAATTCTTCGTAATAAAGAATTACGAAATGTAAATAGGCTTGAACCTTTTACCAATGACCAAGGACAAAAGACAAATGACAATTTATGAATTGCTTTTTTTACTTTTTCCTTCAGATTGGCGACGTTCAAACCATAGTCCGGCACTAATTAGCACGGAACCGCACATGACAAAAACCAAAGACTTGACTAGCAAATCTGTATTGTACTCCAATACCCGACTGACAACTTGTAAAGTTAACAATAGCATACCGCCCCAAAATGAGGGTCTATCGTTGAGTTTCAATCCTTCTTGAATTAGTTTCCAAGCTAAGATGATTAACAGAACGTTGAAGGCAAAAATTCCCAGTTCGCTAATACGGGTAATACCTTGATGCCAAAAAGGTACTAAAGCCGTAATGCCAATAAATATCCCAATTAGGATCAGGTTGAAAACCATTTCTCGACGGGCTGGATTGTTGCGTTGACGCAGCAGAAATAACCATTGTAATACTGCCAAGCCACTGAGAATCCCTATATCGATAATAGGAAGAGTTCTAAGGATGTTGCTGTTAGTAGTTGGCGGTATATAACCATTTTCGGGAAATTGCCATTGCCAACGGAAGGACAAGATATAAAATGCAAAACCAAAACAGAATAAAGCAAGACTCCGCGCTAGGGGTTGAAACAAGCGATAATTAACAGTGGGAAATAGTAAATCATCGTAACTCCACAGCAATGCAGGTGGGAGTGCAAAGGCAAATGATGCCACCCACGGCGCAATATCAGTGTAAGTTAGTACTTGTAAGGGATTGAGGTTGAATTGCAAGGAACTGACAAAAGCAAAAACTGCTAAGCCAAAAATCCAGCGCGATCGGCAAAAATAGGCTAATGGTACAAAGAACAACCAGGATATCAAGGGCATATGTCGCACAATTAATCGTGCCCAAGTCCATTCGCCCTGAGTGTACCACCAGTCTCCGAGTCCACTCCAATAGCCAATGAGGACAAGGACAATGCCTAGAATACCCAAGGAATTTAAGGACAGGCTGTAAGCCATGATGATCACCCCAAATCCCCAAGCAATAAACAGTTCCGCAGTGGAACCAGCAATATTGAAGACTTGGGCCATCAACAGGATATTTGCGCCTAAAATAAAAGCGCCTAATATCAATAAAGCCTCTCCTAATAAGCGTTTGCTGCGGTCAGGTTTTTTGCCTTCAGCTTTCCGAAGTGCAGGTTCTCGCCAAGTGTAAAAACCAGTGATAGTAACAGATAGAAACAAACTGATCATCAAGATAAACTTGACATCACGTGACCATTCTTGCCAGTTGGCGGCAATAAAAATAATCACACCTAAGACTAACAAGATACCGCCGACTGCGATCGCAATCATCCGCGAGCGATCGCGCGTTGCTGCTTCTATGTTATTAAATTGATAACGGTCTGCTAGCTGTTGGTATTGTGAAGCACTAATTATGCCTTCGTCTCGCCATAGTTGTGCTTCTTTGCGTATTTTTCGCTGAAAATTATCTAATATCATGACCCTCTTTGGTGTAGTTTGGGGGCTGGGGATTGGGGACTGGGGATTGGGGACTGGGGACTGGGAAGATAAAGGAATATGAGAGAAAGGGGAAATAATCAATTACAAACACCAAACACCAAATGCCCAATCCCCCATGCCCATTTCAAATGACATGATGTTTTTCAGTATGCAGCTAAACCTTAGCTGGGCATTGTTCTTTCATAACAGTTTGATTTTGCGATGGAAAAACCTTCAAATCTATTAATTAAACTTGCAAAGCGTTTGTTTGCAAACGTTGATATTCAAGAAAAATTTATTGAGGCGCTAATTAATCCCCAACCTTTTCATCCTTGCATTGTATGGTGTCAATCAAGACCAAATATTTCACCTTTTTCTGTAGAAATACCAGCCAGTTGGCAACCGGAATTTGTAGATAGATTACCTTTAGGAGAAAAGCCAGGTAAACATCCTTTACATGACCAAGGCGATTTTTATTGTCTGGATTTTTCTTCTGTATTTGCCGCTGCACCTTTATTAGCAATACCACCATCGATAAAGCTGATTTTTGATATGTGTGCTGCACCAGGGGGCAAGAGTATCTTTGCGTGGAAAGCTTTACAACCTGAGTTACTAATTAGTAATGAGGTAATTGGTAAACGTTTAGGAATGTTAATTTCTAATTTGAAACGTTGCCAGATTAAACCCAGCTTTGTAGTTAATCGTGATTCTAGTATTTTCGCGGAAACTATACCATTATCTAGTAACTTGGTTTTAGTCGATGCTCCTTGTTCTGGGCAATCTTTACTCGCTAAAGGTGAAAAAGCCGCAGGATGTTTTCACCCAACTAATATTAACAAATGTGCTAATCGGCAAAAACGCATTATAGCTAATTCTGCTAAATTGGTAGCGCCTCAAGGCTATTTAGCTTATATGACTTGTACTTATTCTCCAGAAGAAAATGAGGAAGTATGCCAATGGTTTTTGCAGCGGTTTCCCCATTTTGAGGCAATTGTAGTTAGTTATTTACAAAATTATCAATCACATTTAACAGATATGCCTTGTTATCGCCTATTTCCCCAAGATAGGTTAGGGGCAGGAGCATTTACAGTACTGTTCAAAAATACAGAAATGGGTGAGCCAAAGGAAGTAGATGAAGAGATTTTTAATCAGCTTGGTTGTAGAGAAATTTTGCCTAAATAATAATTAAAGATTATCAATTTAAATAACGCAAAATTTGATTTTATGCTTAGTGCTTAATATCATTTAATTTTCATAATGATACAAATACATGGTAGGAGCATATATCTCAATACGCTTGGGTTAAGCTCATTAGCGATTGATTTGCCACTTATTAAAAAAGCCAGCAGCATTGGGGGATTCTCCCCCAAACCCCCGATTGGGTGACGGTTGCGTCCCCCAAACCCCCTCCAAAAT
>NZ_JACJQJ010000017.1 GCF_014696615.1 Nostoc linckia FACHB-104
GGAAAAGGAGAAAAGGATTGAATTCACCCTTACCCCTTTTTCCATTACCCTTTTCCCCAATCACGAGGGAGATACAAAATACTTATCCGAACCGTATTGGGGGCTACCGTGCGGGAACACTACGCGAACAATTAAAAATTTAGGATTTTGCATTTATTCCACGTAGCTTGCTTCTTGAGAGCGATTGTGAATTCAACAATCCAAAATTTAAAATCTAAAATTGTATTAGCACCAATAAAACCCCATTAAACTTGACTCTCTACAGGTTGCTGAACAGGATTAGTTGTAGTCAACTTTCTACCGTAGCTAATAGCAATTAAACCAGTGACATACATAAACAGACTGTAAACCGCAGCCGGGACTGCCATATCTGGATTGTTGAGTAATCCAGCCGTAATTGCGATCGCTAATGTGCCGTTTTGAATACCAACCTCAATGGCAATGCAGATTTGCTGTGGCAGATTAAGGTTAAATAGCTTGCTAATATAAAACCCCGCCAACATTGAAATAGTATTTAACAGCACCACGGCAACTCCCACTTGCACAATAAAGCCAGGGAGACGGTTCCACTCACGAACAATCAATAGCAGAATAATTGCTGCTAGGAAACCAACTGCTAGGCGGCTAGTAACTTTTTCCAGACGACGCGCTACTTCTGGCAATATCTGTCTTATACCCATCCCCAAACCTATAGGCAGCAGTGTCATCAAAAAAATTTGGACTATTGTTGCACCAATGGGTAAGGCGATCGCAGCTGTCTGTCCCATGAAGTGCTGGTATGCAAGGTTTGCCACCACGGGAATTGTAAATACTGTAATCACGCTGCTAAAAGCTGTCAGAGTTACTGAAAGTGCTACATCTCCTTTGGCGAGATATGTAATGACATTTGAGGATACACCACCAGGACACAGTGCAATTATCATTAACCCCATAGCGATCGCAGGTTGCATGGGTACAACTTTAGCAATGGCAAAACCAATAATTGGTAAAAAAACTAACTGACTAATCAAGCCAATTGCCACAGCTTTGGGATACTTCTTTACACGTTGAAAATCTTCTGGAATAAGAGATAAACCCATTCCTAGCATAATGATAGCCAAGGCAATAGGTAAAGCAACAGTGGTAAAAAAGCTGGCTTCCATAATTAATTTTGGATTAATTAGACAAAAATGATGATATCAAAATGTTTATACAGAAATTTCGTAGCTTTTAATTAAAAGCTGCGTCACAGCCGGGGATTCTTTCTAACTTAAAAATGGGCATTGGGCATTGGTAATTTATTCTCCCCCTGCTCCCTGCTCCCTGCCCCCTGCCTCATCCTTCTTACCAGTCAACAAACTTGCAAAATATATTTCGATAACTCACAAAATCCTTCGCCTTCTGTAGCGTTAGTTATATAAGCAGGCTGATGCTTTAATTGGTTGGCATATTCTAATACATTAGCTACACCTACAGACATGGAAAAATAACGCGGATCAAATAAACTTTCATCATTAGGACTATCGCCCACTGTCACAATTTGTTCTGAAGAATATTCTGGCCAATTTTTCTGTAATACTTGCAACAAACCTACAGCTTTATCTTGATTTTGCAGTTTAATATGACACTGAACATTACTGTAAGTAAATCCCCATCCCATTTCTTGACACAGATGACTTAGGGTTTGTAATTCTGTGGGATTTAACGATGCGACATCAAAAGTCCAATCGGTGATGCGAAACCTATTGTCAGTAGATTCTCGGATTTGCGGAAACTGAATTTGTAATTGTTTAAAAGCCGCAGCTAAATTTTGACGATGGCTGGCTAAGTCAGGAATAGGTGTTAAGGTGATTGGGCGATCGCTCCCAGCAGGATAAAATAAACCACCATTTTCTGCGATCGCACCCGCTACAGGCATTAAGCTACTGAGCCCACTCACCCATCCGGCGGAGCGCCCAGTAACAATTAGCACTTTAATATTTGCTGCTGCTAAATTTTCTAAAGATTGCAAAAGTTGGCTGGTAAATTTGCCTTTTTTGGTTAATGTACCATCCATGTCTGTAGCCACCAGGCGAATATTTTTCCACAAACTTGAGGTAGCTTCAGACAAGGGCAAGGGATTTATAAAACCTTTACCATCAGGGCTAAGGTGTGTGTACATATACGATTTAGTCAAAGGGATAAAAAATAGTAATAATACCGCAAATAGACACACAAAATTTGGGCATCCTAGCATCAGGAATTAAGTTTAGCAGTTTGCCAACCATGTACAATTTGATTTTTGCAGCCCAAACTTCAGCGGGAAAAGCTAAAAAGGCAACCCAAGAAGTACCATCAAACACTCCACAAAGCCCTCCTATATTCATGTTTACTTCTGGAGGACTGTTGTTAGCGGTGATTGCTTTGGTTGTCTATGGCAAATTCCTCAAGACTCAGCTAGATAAAAAACTCAAGTTTGAACAATTCCGCACCCGAGAACTAGAGAAGAAGTTTAAGCTGGCGCTAGAAACCATTCGGAAAATGGAAACAAACCCCGATTTGGTTAACTCACGGGATTTCAACTTAGATTATCTGCGGATGCGGATGGCAGAAGAAGTATTTCACTTTGCGATCGTTAATCAAATTAAAATCCAGGTTAAAGAAAAAATTTCTCAAGCTTTGCGTCCAAATCAATCCCAACAGGGATCTGTGGGGATTGCTACTAACACCGGACGGCAAGTAGATGAGACTTTTGATGTTGAGTATGAAGCTGGAACTCCACCCAATATTGCAAAGCGAGTACTATTTCGTGTACAAATTCGCTTAATGAAGTTACCTACACAAGCGACTTCTGCCACTATTAGCCAGATTATTGATTGTATTGAAACTTACCTTAGCCCTACAGACGATGAAGATACTTGGCAACCAACAATTCAAGGACGGATTGCTAATATGCATTGGGATCAGAAGGCTAAGCCTACTCCTTTGTTAGTGCTAGAGCAATCCAATGATGGTGTCAATGTCTCTTTCCGTACTAGCCGTCAAGCTACTCCCTCTAAAAATGTGCAGCAGCCTGTAGCCAAACCATCAGGCCCTGCTAAAAACCATTGAGGTTTGTAGGGTGCAGCTCTTCCACTTTATGAGTTATGATTTCTCGCACCAGAATCGTAATGGCTGACTACACTTTGAGAATCGCGAGTTAAAAGGCCATCTTCCATTTCCACAATGCGATCGGCTATATCTAAAATGCGGTTGTCATGTGTTACCAGCAAAATAGACGTTCCTTGGTCTTTGGCAAGACGTTGCATGATTTCTACAACATCTCGACCGGATTGTTTGTCTAAAGCTGCTGTTGGTTCGTCTGCTAGTACGAGAGGAGGGTGATTTACCAAAGCCCGAGCGATCGCAATTCTTTGTTTTTGACCACCAGAAAGATTATCTGGATAGTAATTAACTCTCTCTTGTAACCCAACAGCTGCTAACATTGCTTCTGATTTAGCAATCGCTTCGCTTTGGGCAACTGCGTCATTTAGCTCTACCGCCATTTGTACATTTTGTCTGGCGGTTAAAAATCCTAGCAAATTATGAGCTTGGAAAATATAACCTATTTTCCGGCGGACTTGCACTAACTGATTTTGGCTGGCACCTAGTAATTCTTCGCCTAGAAATTTTAGGCTACCCTCTTGTACAGACCGTAATCCCCCAATCAAGCTAAGTAATGTAGTTTTACCTGAACCTGATGGCCCGGTCATAATAACAATTTCGCCAGCAAAAATTTCTAGATTAATGTCAAATAAAATCTGTCTTTTGAGTGCGCCTCTACCATAATAATGATTGATATTTTTAATAGCAATTACAGGTTCTTGTCTCATCATAAAAGGGGGTAGCTATAGGTTAGGAGTTTACCAACGTAACTGTAAGTACAAAAATAAGTTATTAATTATTGATTATAAAATATCTTCTTTAATAAGTATTGAGCATTAATATTGATTTTATTATTGATGAATTTATAAATTTATACAACTAATATTTAATAGCTTAAAAGATATCGGCAGGGTCTGCTGAACGTAACTTACGCACCGCGATCGCACCAGAAACAAAGCACATTACTATTGTTAAAAATAGTACCAAAATAGCACGATCAATGCTCATGAAAACTGGTAGCAATGTAGCGTTTCTAGCAGTAGAATACATAAATAATGCAAAAGCAAATCCAGGTATATAACCAATCACAGCTAATAAGAAAGCTTCTTGCAAAATAACAGTTAATAAATAGTTTTGGGTATAACCTATTGCCTTTAAAGTCGCGTACTCAGCCAAGTGATCCGCAACTTCAGTATAAAGAATTTGGTAAACAATTACAGTTCCCACAATGAAACCCATAATTGTCCCTAAAGTAAAAATAAAGCCAATTGCAGTACTACTTGCCCAGTAATTACGCTCAAAATCGATAAATTCTTGCTTGGTTAAAACATTAACATCTTGAGGTAAATAATTTCTTAACTCTTGAGTAACTGCGTTCGCATCTGCACCAGGCTTGAGCTTGATTACACCAATATCAATTAAACCGCGCTGGCGATTATTAAATATTCGCAAAAAGTTAACATCACTAGTAATTAAATTACCATCAGCACCGAAGGATGCACCTAAAGTAAATAATCCTACTACTTTAATCCGCCGTCTTCTAACTTCTGCTGTGACATTTTTACCTTGCTCAAAATCAGCAGCAATTGGCCCGTACTCTACCCTAGAAGAACGGTCATATAAAACGACATCAGGGAGTTTGAGTTTATCTAAATTTTCCACCATTCCTGGTAAGTTAAAAATATTAACTTCCGGATTAAAACCAAATATCAGAATACTCCGAGGGCGACCTGTTTCTGGATTTCTCCATGCAGTGTAGTCTAAATATATAGGATGTACTGATTGAACTGCTGGTAAATCTAAAGCTTTATATAAACGCCTTTGTGAAAAACTCTTCATCGACAACACAGCATTAGATTGACTATTAATTAAAATAATGTCGCCTTCTAAGCTGCTATGTAACCGCACGTTACTATAATACAAAGCATCTCGGAAACCAAGTTGCATAAACATTAAAATATCAGCAAAGCCAATTCCTGCCAAAGCTACAGCCAAACGTGTTTTTTCCCTGGTTAATTGTAGCCATGATAGAGGGATTTTTTTATTCATTAAATAGGTAGATAAGAAGTTAGCAATTCTTTCAGCAATCATTAGCCATATTAGATGAATTTTTTAATTAGGGAAGAGCCCTAAGTCTTTTCCCGCCACCTCAGAATATGGTAGCCATTGACCACCACAGAGTAATTACATGAGATAATCTTTAATTCAAAAACTATGGACGAAAAATTACATTCTAATTAGCTAAATTAGCTAATTAGTAATAGCAACTATCACCCGAGATGGGCTTTTATTGGCAATTTCAAACTATTTAATTATTAATTTCTACAACCACCTTAGCGTTGGTTAAGGCTGCGACTTTGGTACTATCTTCTGGAGAGATGGCAATTTTCACTTCTACAACTCTGGCATCTACATCAGCTGCAGGATCTGTATTTAAGACATCTTTTTTACCAATCTTTCTGCCAATTTCCGCGACGGTTCCCTTTAGTTCGCCAGCAAAGGCTCCATTATCGCTAGATATAGTTGCAGTTTGGCCAAGACGCACTCTACCAATACTGTCTTCTGATACTTCAGCAATGACAAACATTTGATCGGTTTGTCCAAGTTCAGCAATTCCCATTTGAGTGATGGCTTCTCCTGATTTGGTGTGAACTTTTAAAATTTCACCATCAATGGGTGCTCTCACATAGCTCAATTTCAGTTCTGCTTCGGCTTTTCTTACCATTGCGATCGCATTACTCACTTGAGCCTGCGCCATTTGTACATCAGTAGGACGGACTTCTATCAATCGGTTGAGTTTGGCTCGTTCTTCATCAATTTGTCTTTGCAAAGTAGCGACGGTTTTATCGCGGTTAACTTTAGCTTCCACAAGCTGTTGTTGCAAAGTCGATAAAGTTTTGACTTGATTAGCTCTAGCTTCTGCAATTTGTTGTTTGATTGTGGCGATCGCCTGTCTGAGGCTTGCTTGGCTTTCCACCACCTGCTGATTGCTAGTAATCGCGCTCAAGCGTCTTCTATCTCGCTCTTGCTGCGAAATAGCACCTTCTTTATACAACATATCATAGCGTTGAGCATCAACTTGAGCATTCCGTTGTTCAGCTTGAATACGTGTGAGTGTGGCTCTTAAAGTATCTTTTTGTCCACTCAACTCAGCTTCCAAACGGTTAACCATTGCTTGTTGCGCGACTTTCTCGCCACTTAACTGAGCTGCAATGCGCGTGATCGTTGCTTGCTGTGCATCCCTTTCCCCACGTAACTGAGCTTCTAAACGAGCAATTACAGAATTTTGAGCTTGAATATCTCTGGGTGAACCGGCTCTAACTTGCGCTAAATTAGCACGAGATTCTTGCAATTTTGCTTTTGCTTCTTCTAATGCAGCTAGTTGGGTATCGTGATTATCCAAAACCGCCAGTACTTGACCTTGTTTGACTTTGTCGCCTTCTTTAATCAGCAGTTTTTGTACTCGCGACGAAGCTTGCATTCCCCCCATCGGTGCAGATAACTTAATTACTTCTCCCCGTGGTTCAATATGACCCACAGCAGTAACAGTATTGACCATCGGCCTAATGGGTACGGATGAAGCTAGCTTTCTCAACTGCTCAACCTTAGCTGTACCTAGTACACCGGCAGCAATTACTATCGGTAGGGCTACAGCTATGCTCCATAAAATTTTAGGTTGATCAAGTGGCTGTTCCTTTAACTTTGGCTTCTCAGTCACCCTTGACATGATATATTGCCCGTTTATCTGAATTTTGCTGATAGAAGTGAAAAGCGAGTTATACCAATTCATAATTCATAATTAAAAAATTCACATCATATCTATGTGATGCCGAATTTTAGAGAATTGGTATGACGCGCAATTAAATTAGTGCTTTATGACATTAATTTTGATGGCTGAATAACTTGATGGTTAGGACTTTAGCTTTGACGTTGCCAACAGGTCAGTACTAACGATGAACTCATCAAAAAGAATGTAATAAAGTACAATATTTGGTCAGATGAATTATGGTGGCTAAAATTGTTTTTCTTCAGTACTAAAATCCTGAAGTTTACCAATTAACCAACAAAATTAATGAGGTAGACAACTAATTAAAGCGGGTTTTTAGTAACCAGCAAGCTTTTCATTCAGTAATTTAGTCTACTTACTGATAAATGATAGCTCTGTGTTTACCAAACAGCGCACAAGCCTGGAATAAAATGTTGTCGAATTTTGAATTTAGAATCAGCGACTTCTACGCCGCAATTTGAGTTGATGCTGTGAAGTTTGATAGTTCTAAAGTATGAATTCACTAAAGTGGCAAGATTATTGGCATGATGCTGATAAATATAACGTAATTGAAGTCAGCCAATAATTTACCCTACCTTTCATGAACAATTGAGATTTATGTGATCTAAACTTTTCTAGCTAGTTGATTAACCTTGCAGAAGTTTTCCAGCATGAATCAGAACTGCTATATCAAAATAGGGGTTCCTAACATTGCATTTTCCTTAAGTTTATAGTCAACTATTGAGCAGATTTTGTTGCTATCTTTACCAAGACAACTAACTTCTCTTTGATATCTATTTCAAAGGCTTAGCTGTTCTCTCTGCTGCTGTTTTTTACTCCATCAAACTTTGGTTAAATGAATTCTACCTTTATCACTTGGGGGAAAACGTAACAGAACCTACAGATGAGGCGATGGAGAATGGGGACTGGGAAAAGCAGGGGAGAAAGAACTCAGGGCCAAGTCTTAAAGGAAAGCTTCTTGGGTGCAATAGTTGCATCTGTGGTGTTGGAAGGGGAGGAGATGCGATCGCTGCGTAAAATCGATGTCTCAAAACTCAACAGCAGCACAAACTCACATTAGTACAACGTAAAGTTATAAGAAGTTTACTTTTCAAAATTAATATTAATTTTGTATTGTTAGATACAGAATTAATTTGCTACTACCCCATTAGCTATGAAACTAGATTTTGATAGACCGGATTTTGCAGTGCCATTCAGAAGGCAAAATTTGAATTGTATCAGTAAACCTTATACCCCAGAGCAATCACAACAAATTTGTGCATCTCGCTGGGTGAAGCTGTTACAACTTCCTAATCCATATAGCTTTGACGAAGCACTGTTATTGTGTGCGGTTTCTAAACATGAGTGGTTAGCGTGGATTCCAGATCATGGCGAAGTGGTGCTGCATATTAGCGAGTTTACCGCTAAGTAGTTAGGACTTGAGCCTGGGCAATGCACTGATTACGGTGAGTTGTTCTCCAAAATTTGAATTCGTTCAAATTTACCAAAATTGCTCAATCTTGAAAAAATTTTGGAGTTAGGTTAAGTCCTCAAGAACGACTGGCTTCTAATTCAAATTACTTTACATAATGTAAGTAAAAACTTCTATACAAGTAAACATTAGTTGCAATAGCAATTTACTTAAGCTAAGGGTGATAACTTATTAATTGAAGCTAAAAATGCTTCCCTGGCAGATCCAACAGTTAAATAAAGAAAGAGGTAAAACCACTGTTTAAATATCTGTCTCGTCAACGGACAACAACACCCAAATCGAACGCTTACATTTCCTCAAATTAGTCTAAAAGAGGGCTATGTAACTGATTTTTAGAATATCACGGTGAGCGTGAGTTAAATCGGTACAACCCTGGATAATTCTGAGAAAAGAGAGGAAATAACTAAGTTAGTAAGAGTTTGGGTGTTGTTGTTTTAAGTATGTATTTTTAAGAAAATATTTTCAGAATATTTTGGGCGATCGCACCATTAATCCTGATAAAAAATTAATCCTTCTATTCGCTACAAATAGGAGGACATAATGAAGGTATTATGCTTTTTTTCAAGCGAAGATAAGCTGTTACGCATTTAAATTGTGTATTTCGCACTCAGGTTGTCAAAAGTCAAGAGTCCAAAGTCCAAGCTAGCCTTTGACCCTGGACTATTGATCCTTGACAGTCCTAACACCAGAATATTTGATTTAGGTGCGTATCAGCTTAGAGGTTTCTTCATTAATGACAGCCTCTATTAAACCTCTGGGTTTCTGACAGTAATAGACTCAACTATTGAAGGTGCATTAGAACCATTACCTTGTGATGGCTGTTGCTGTTGAGATTTGGGAGTACCGTACAATTGGATTGGTGGCTGTGGTGGTTCGGGTTCTGGGCCTAGTGGTTGAGGTTTGGCAACATACTCAAATTCACCAAAAAACACCGATAAATCTAGTTAATTTATCGGTGCGAATCTGTGTTGATCTGAGGTTAAATTTTTATGAAACAAGGTAGAAGTTATAAGTGCTGAGTTCTGAGTTCTGAGTGCTGAGTGAAAATACTATTTCCAAATACCCAGTCCCCAATCCCTAATCCCCAGTCCCCAATCCCTAGTCCCCAGTCCCTAATTCTCATCCCGCCCGTGAACTTGGGCAGGTGGGCTAGTTGCTTCAACTGCGGTGAATGGTTCTAAAATTTTGTAAGTGTGGCTTGATCCTTTAGGAACCACCCAAGAATTGCCTGGTTCTAATAAAATTGTTTGCCCTTCAATATGTAACTCGGCACGACCGCTAATTACATAACCAACTGTTTCATATTCGCGGGAAGTTGGCGGTTTTTCTTCGCTGGGTTGTTCGTTTTCCCAAATCCGCATAGCCACAGTCTTGCCAGATGCAAGATACTTTTGGCCGAGTTTGCCTTTAGGGGAATGGCTAGAGTCTACTTTTTTAACACTGGTGTCACTCATATTCCATCAATTCCTTATGGTTTGAGTACAACTTTGATACAGTTATCTTTTTTGTGTTTGAAAATTTCGTAGGCGTGGGGTGCTTGTTCTAGAGGTAGGCAGTGGGTAATGATAAACGACGGATCTATCTCACCTTTTTGGATATGTTCTAGCAAAGGTTTCACATATCTATGAACGTGAGTCTGTCCCATTTTGAAAGTCAAACCCTTGTTCATGGCAGCACCCATAGGTATTTTGTCTAAAAAGCCGCCGTAGACTCCGGGTATAGATAGGTGTCCGCCTTTACCACAAGCGACAATTGCTTGCCTTAAGGCTGTGGGTCGGTCTGTTTCTAGACGTACTGCTTGCTTAACCTTGTCGTATACTGCCATTGCGTCTGTACCGTGTGCTTCCATACCCACAGCATCAATACAAGCGTCAGGGCCGCGACCACCGGTCAATTCTTTGAGTGCTTCGCCTACATCTATTTCTTCGTAATTTAAAATCTCCGCTTTGCCATAGTCTTTAGCCATTTGGAGGCGTTCGGGGATACGGTCAATGGCGATAACTCTTTCTGCACCCAACATGAATGCGCTTCTGATGGCAAATTGTCCAACTGGGCCGCAACCCCACACAGCGACAACATCACCTGGTTTGATGTTGCAGTTCTCTGCTGCCATGTAACCTGTCGGGAAAATGTCAGTTAAAAATAGCACTTGGTCATCCGTTAAACCATCGGGAATTTTGAACAAGCCAACATCTGCAAATGGCACTCTGGCATACTCTGCTTGACCACCAGCGTAACCACCTAATAAATGAGAGTAGCCAAATAGACCTGATGGCGAATAGCCCATCTGCTTTTCTGCTAACCAAGCATTCGGGTTAGAGTTATCGCATAAAGACCACAAATCCCGCTGACAGAAGAAACAAGAACCACAGGAAATGGTGAAAGGAACAATTACGCGATCGCCCACTTTTACATGAGTAACGCGACTCCCTAGTTCAACGACTTCCCCCATAAATTCATGCCCAAGGATATCGCCCTTTTGCATTGTGGGAATATAGCCGTTATAAAGATGCAAATCTGATCCACAGATTGCTGTGGAGGTAATTTTGATAATGGCATCACGGGGGTTAATCAGTGTGGGATCGGGAACTGTATCCACCCGCACGTCGTTTGCTCCATGCCAGCAAACTGCTTTCATAATTATTAATCCTTAGCCTTTAAACTTTGTGCTTTGTCAGACGTAGAGACGCGATTAATCCTTGAGACGCGATTCATCGCGTCTCTACAATTGCTGACAATCTCTTGTGTTGTGGGTATATTGCCCGACCTAACTATATATAAAATCTGAATGCTATATAGCTGAGTGTTATGGTGGGCAATACCTAACATTTAAGGGTGATAATTTAATCCCTAGAACCGGAATTAATTACTTCTCCAACTTTGTTTTTTACGGAACCAACAAAGTCTTTTGTAGCTTGAGGAGTATCTTCATCTAGGTTAAGCTTTTCGCGGATGCTATTAGCAGCTTTACCTAGTTTATTTTGGCTATTGTCAATTAGGTTATTGTCGGGGGTACCTTTGTAGTAAGTACCTTCTGGTGTTCTTACTGTTTCACCACTGCTGCCTCTATTGGAACCAGTGCTAGAAGTATTGCCATAGTATCCTCGGCTATCATAAGAACTGCGATCGTCATTGAAGTTCCGTCTGATATTATCGCCAGAATTTGATTTGAGGCTATCTACAGCTTTGTCTATCAAGTTACCGCCACTACTGCTGCTGCCAATGTTATCGGGTGTGCCTTTATAATAGATTCCCTCTGGTGTTTTGACAGTTTCAGCTTGTGCTTGCATTCCATTACTGTAGCCGGAAAACTGCATTCCCAAAAACGCCAAACCTAATAGAAAAACCATCATAATCCGGCGGACTAGTACATTTTGTACCCAAGCAAATACACGTGTCATAGACATCCTCTGTTGTATTACAATTTGTAGGTTTTTAATAGCTAAAAGCTATTTCAAGGTTTAAGAACAACTTTGATACAGTTGTCTTTTTTCTGTTGAAAAATCTCGTAACCGTAGGATGCTTGCTCTAGCGGTAATTGATGGGTAACAACAAAAGATGGATCGAGTTTCCCGTCCAAAATGAGATTTAGCAACCGATGCATATATTTCTGACCATGCATTTGTCCCATTCTGAAGGTTAGACCTTTATTAATCGCCGCACCAAAGGGCATTTTGTCTACGAAACCACCGTAAACACCCATAATGGAAAGAGTGCCACCTTTACGTGCAGCCACCATCATTTGCCGTAGTACATGGGGACGGTCGGTTTCTAATCTCAGCTTTTGTTTTGTCTGATCGTAGAAGTCTTCTAGACCTACACCATGTGCTTCTAAACCCACTGCATCAATGCAAGCATCTGGCCCACGGCCACCAGTCATCTCTTTCAACGCTTCGCCAGCATCAACGTCTTCGTAGTTAATCGTTTCTGCTTTGGCAAACTTTCTCGCCATTTCTAGACGTTCAGGAAAGCGATCAATTGCAATCACTCTCTCTGCACCCATCATGTAGGCGCTAATCATGGCAAACTGTCCGACAGCACCGCAACCCCAGACGGCTACGGTATCACCGGGTTGAATATCGCATAATTCGGCTCCCATATAACCGGTGGGAATCGCGTCGGAGATGAATAGCAACATCTCGTCCGGTAAATCGGGAGGAACTTTCACTACACCTACATCCGCAAAAGGTACGCGCACATATTCGGCTTGTGCGCCTGCATAACCACCTAACAGATGAGAGTAGCCGTAAATTGCTGAGGTAATGTTGCCGTATAACTTTTCTTCCATCCAACCTTTATGATTGGAATTATCGCACAGTGACCACATATCACGCTGGCAATAGTTGCAAAAACCACAGCCAATTGTCGAGGGAACAACGACGCGATCGCCTACTTTTAAATTGTTGACTCCCCTACCTACTTCTATTACTTCCCCCATGAATTCGTGACCGATAATGTCACCTTTTTGCACTGTGGGAATATAGCCACCGTAGATATGTAGATCTGAGCCACATATCGCTGTGGATGTAATTTTGATAATTGCGTCACGCGGGTTGAGAATTGTAGGGTCTGGTACTGTCTCTACGCGGACTTCATTAGCACTTTGCCAACAGACAGCTTTCATAATTAAGGATGAAGTGTAAACGATGAAGTATGAACTGTGTACCCCTATGGGGAAGCAAGCTACGCGTAGCATCTCCACAGGAGAAGGATGAAGTAGGAGGGATAGACTAAAGTTTCTTTTAGCCTTCATCCTTTAGCGTTTAGCCTTCATCTTTTACCTGCGGGTTGACCTTCGGTAGTAGCGATTTCTCCAGCTTCCATCAGCATTTTGAAGCGGCGTAAATCATCTCCTATTTGTTGTTCTGGTTCTTCACCGAAAAGTTTAGCGAATACAGCTGCTAAGGCTCCTCCAGGGGGGTTATATTCTAGAACCACTTTGACTTCCGTACCGCGATCGCCTGGTGCTTTTTGAAAGCGCACAAAACCAGAATTATCTACGTCTGCGCCTTCTACGGAAGCCCAAGAAATAAACTGATTTTCTCGGTCTTCTAAAATGTTTGCATCCCATTCCACACTGTTACCTAAAGGTGCATTGGCAATCCAATGAGAACGTTTATCGTCATACACCTTCACAGATTTGAGATGCTTCATAAATGTGGGCAGCTTTTCAAAGTCGTGCCAAAAGCGGTACAGTTCTTCTGCTGGTTTATTGATTGTTACTGTCTTTTCAACTTTGATTGGTTTACTCATGCCCACTATTTCCTGTGCTTGCTGGATTGTGCTTTGTTTGGTTACACCTTGATATATCAAACCGCCACCAGCCAAAGCCGTTAGCGCACCTCGTAAAGAGCCTTGCTTTAAACCCATTAACACCATAGCTCCGCCACCAATTAAAGAAGCCCAACGTTCGGCTTCACTGGCTTCACCCTGATTGGTATTTGTCCCATCTCCCGGAGTCGCAGTCATACAATTTTGGATTTTAGATTTTGGATTTTAGATTTTGGATTGACCTGATAGATAAGTTAGGGGCTTAAGGATTTTGGATTTTCGATTGATTCCACAGATAAATCCGGAGGCTTGTACCATCAACTAACTATTGGTCATTTTTCTCCTGATTACTGTAAAATGACCACTGAAGACGCAAAGACTCTCTTCTCTCTCTAGTTCTTTGCGTAACGGACACTTTCCACTTTGGGTTATCCCTGCTGAAAAGTGTCCTCTCCTGTGGTTAAGGCAAAATTTACATAGCTGTTGCTGCGCCTGTAGTTGGCTTAGGTGGCTTAACTTCAGCACCTAGAGCGTTACGATACAGCCCTACTAATCGTTGTTCGTATTGCAACAAATTTTGGTAAATTTCTTTGAAAATAGCGGTGGCTACGGGATCGGTAAGCTTCGCCCACAAATTGCCAATATCACCAATTCCTGTTTGGATGTCTCCCAAAGCGGAACGGATTTGATATACGTCATCACTTCCAGTTAAGGCAGTTTTTACCTTAGCGTATTGTTCCGCGACATTTGCAGCTAAGGAGGGTTTTTCGCCTAGCCTGTCGAGATAGGTTTCAATCATCTGGATATGGCGCTGTTTAGTTCCGATGAGTTCTTGAAACAGCGATCGCGCTTCTGTATTAGATTCCTTTTCGAGATACTTCTCTAATGCTTCCAAAGAATAGCGCTCACCAGCCAAAGCAGTATTTAAATTTTTAACGATATCGCCTTTGGTTGAGCCACCCCAAGCATCAGCCAGCTTCCACCATTCTGCAGTTGTATCCTTCTCGCTAGGTAATGCCGCATCTTTACCACCGTAACCCAAACGGCTAAGAATAGCTGTGGTGAAAATTGCCAAATCTCCAGGTTCACGGGAAGTAATTAAATTACCATCCACTACTAGCGCCTCATCTTTAAAATCTGCACCAGCATTGATAATGTCTTTGCGAATTGCTCTAAAACCCGTGATGCGTTTACCTTTGAGTAAATCGCCTTCAATTAAAAGTTGTGGCCCGTGACATACCGCAGCCACCAATTTGCCTTGCTGCACGGCTTCTTGGACAAAGCGTACAGTATTGGGGTTACGCCGCATTTTATCGGGAGCCATACCGCCAGGAATTACCACAGCATCAAATTCCGATGCGATCGCTTCTGTGGTGGTAGCATCGGCTTGGATACTAACTTTACCTTGTTTTCCCTTATATTTCTCATTCATGCGTGCGCCGAGGACTACTACCTCCATCCCGGCTTGTTTTAAGCCATTGTAAGGGACAGTAAATTCCGCATCCTCAACTCCATTTTCAATCAGAATCGCAACTTTTTTCTTAGCAGAATTATTGTTAGTGTGTGCCATCTAATTTTTCCTATGTATCTGTAAATTCAACTAGCTAAAATAGTCAACAATTTTTTTAATTTTTTTATCCTCTATAGGAGATATTTTCTATGTATGAATTTCACTAGTTGATGCGCTAGTAAAGAGTTCTTCGTAATCGTGAGAAAAATATGCATGAAAGCTAGCAAACTTTTCTGGAACAACTGCGTTTTGTAGCACCGCAAAAACTGCTCTAACGTGCATTACAGCAGTTGTAGGTTCAATATTTTCTTTTTGACTAGTACGGTTAATAAACTCTTGCAAATTAAAATTTTGTCCAGGTTGTCCTTGACTTGTTTCTAAATACTTCCTGAGTTCTTTAGGTAACTGCTCCGCTAATTCTTGTACTTTATCAGCGGAAATTCTTTCTTTAATTGTTTCTAATGTCGCACGGGTAGCACGTTCTGCCTCTGTACGAGAATCTGATATAGCTAGGCTTTGTACGTGGGTAATAAACTCTTCGTATTGCACTTTCTACCTCCGTTTTTCCCCATGAATGCAGTGAGTTAGCATTTAGGTAGTTGAGAGCAGACGGAAAATTCAAAAAAAGATTAATTGATTTAGATCGTTAATTTCTTTGAATAAAAATTAGTTATAAGTAATAAGCTACTAAGCAAATTTTTCCTTTATTAACTTATTACTCATAACTAATAACTTCAACTACACGGGGTTTGACCATGAATTCATATTTACAAGGTTATGGTTCAAATCTGAAATTAACTTCGTTCCCAGGGGATAGATTCTTTTATTTCTAAAGTTATACATCCCTAGTTAGACAAGGTTCTGTTAGTAAAAGGTTATTGTAAAGATGCACCAAATGGCTAGCATTATGGCAGAAGAAAATCATAACCAAGAAATCAACTCTGATGATTTGCCTCAGGCAATCACCGAATCCTACGGTACTGGTGTGAAAGACCTACCTGGGTACAATATCGGTGGACGTTCCATACAAGCAGAAAGGCAAGAGTACACAGAAACCAGTCCCGAACTCACTGGTGGTGATGTTGATGCTTATTGGCAAGATGCGGATGCTGTAGGAGATGAAGCAGTTGGTGGTACTGCTCCCACTCCCGATCAAAACGTCACTGAAGATTTAGAAGCAGCAGTAGGGCTAGAAATGGATGATCGCTCTTTCCTCCGCACTAACGATATATTGGAAGAACGCGACGATCGCCGTTGGGAACTAGATCCGATGTCTTCTGAGGATTACCAACAACGGAAATAGCTCGCTGTGCATTAATTGAACCTCATATCAGCAAAATCCAGATAACACTCTGTTGACGTGATAACTTAGCGGCGATGGAGTGTTTTTACTATGAGTAATTCTACAGATACAATCAGCTACTATTTATAGCTAGATAAATTTATTTAAGCTAAAACTGAGTGAGCTTAAACAGCTAACATTCAAATATCGCCAACTTTTTCTCAGCACTTTTCTAAATAGCTAAAATTTACGTGTAATTACTTATAGACATTTGCGATTATAGCTCTTTAAATAATACTAAAGAAAATGTCTCGAAAATCTCTTTACGAGTTTTTACCAGAACTTTTTCATCATCCTAGGACAAAGCAGAAAAAATAATAATTATCTATTGGAAAAATAGCTGCTGTTTGTCATGGTTAAAATATTTGGGTGTTACTACTGTTTGGTATAGTTTTGGGTTATCTAAAAATTTCACAAACTCAAAAGTTGAATTTTACCTATACCACTCTCAGTTATAAATAGAAAATGTTTATTTTTCAGTTAATTTTGAGTTGAATAAGTTTCCTCATGGATAAACTGCTGTCAAAAAGTTCAGCATATATCTAGAGTAAATAATCTCAAATTGATTGAAATATAAAGCTTTGAGTTTTTAGCTAAAGAAAATCTTATATAGTATTTTCTCTAATTTGATTTTAAAATTCTCTCTCAATCACTACAATGCAAGAATTTAACATTCCCCAATCCCTAGAAATAGAAGTATCACAACTGCGTAAAACTATTAATTCTCTGCTATGGATAACTAAACTTTTTCGTACAGTCGGCTATAGCATTTTAGTTTTAGTATTTATTGACTTAATTGATATATTTGTTCCCTTAAATTTTATGAATCCTGTGTGGGAATTTCAGATGATAGGAGCGCTAGTAGACTTGGTAGCTATAACCTTAATTGGGCTAGTGTTAGTATTCTCGGGTAAGTTAGAGAAACGTCTAAAATGGGAATTCCCGTTTTTACTTTGGTTATCAAGGTTATGTTTATTAGTAGGATTATTATATTTATTACTCATCCCGTTAGGAATCAATAATACTATCAGCCTTTATAACGTAAATTTTGAGGAATCAAATCGAGATTACAGTCAACAAATGCTACTAAATAGCAACTGGAAACAGCAGATCAGCCAAGCTTCAGCCGCAGAATTTAATAATCTTCTTGAACATAAGAGTATGCAAGAAGTAAAAACTCAAACATTAGTAGAGGTGAATCAAAGCCAGAATCATCCCGATAAAAAATTACCAAATACAAATCTCTCTAGACATTTCAATTTGTTGAAGAGTTCGGTAAAATTTAATTTAGGAGCTTTAGTTGCTGCAGCTTTATTTATTACTATCTGGAAGAAAACATTATGGGCTAGAGAATGGGGTTAATAGTAATCATACTAAAACATCAATAGGTATAATTTATTTCTAGTTACAAAGTAGTAATTGTAGGTGATTCAAATCGTTGGATTTCAATTAAATAACCATTTGGATCGCGCAGAAAACAATGATAAATTTTGTACTTCTCATTGAATATCGGTGGCTTTTCAAATTCCACACCATTTTTTTGTAAGTACTCATACCACTCGTCTACTTGTTGTGTAACTAAAGTAAAAATTACACCTGATTTTTTATCGTTAGTTTTTGTAGCTAAAATGCCGTCTTCTTGGCATAAACCCAAGTATCCAGAACCAGTAACAGTATAAATTCTACAAGTTCCTTGATCGAGCCAGATATGGAACCCCAGCTTATCTTCATAGAAACGTGCTGAAGCTGCGAGATCCTGGGTATATAGGAAGGTAATTTGCTGATCAATTGGCGGGCGATCGCACATAGAATTGAGTTAAGAGGGCGAACAGATCTGGGAAAACCCTTTTTAAGTGGTACAGATTTGAGCTATGCTAGACTCAGTCTAACTTTTCCTCGTTAAGTCAGACGTAATTCAGCCAAACTCTACAGAGCAATTTTTAGTCAAGGAATCTCGCAAAATAATTGTGTTAGCGCTCTTAAAGATTTTGGTTTACATACAACAGTTCTCAGTTAGCAGTCCTCCTCAAGGCTAACTTTTTGAGTGCTGAATGCTGAGTACTAAGTTATGAGTAAAAATACTAGTATTTCGTACCCAGTTCCCAATCACGCGTCCCCAGAGCAATTATTTGCGTAGTCCTTTAGTTTTGCTAACCTCAAGTTAATTTTTGAAAAGTTTAGTTTATCTAGGTATCTATATAGCCATAAAGTTATATAGAAATCCAAAACTGAAGGAATTGAGTATGAGTAGCGACCTAGCAAGCAAGTTGCGAGAAGGAACAAAACAATCCCATACAATGGCGGAAAATACAGCCTTCATGAAGTGTTTTCTCAAAGGGATTGTAGAAAGAGAGCCTTTCCGCAAACTCATAGCTAACTTGTATTTAGTGTATAGCGCTTTAGAAGCACAACTTCAGCGTTATAGTACTCATCCTGTAGTGAGTCTGATTTATTTTCCCATATTGAACCGTACAGCTAATTTAGAAAAGGACTTGGCTTTTTACTACGGTGAGAACTGGCGAGAGCAAATCGCAGCGTTGGAAGCAGGTAAAACTTATGTAGCACGCATCAATGAAGTTGCTGAAACTGAACCTGCATTACTAGTAGCTCATGCTTATGTTCGCTATATGGGAGACTTGTCTGGGGGTCAAAGTTTAAAGAAAATTATTCGTTCAGCACTAGACTTACCACCAGAGCAAGGTACTGGATTGCATGAATTTGAGCAATTACCATCGGTTGAAGCCATTAGAGCATTTAAAGGTCAATATCGTGATGCTTTAAATGCATTACCAGTAGATGATGCTTTAGCTGAGAAAATTGTCGCAGAAGCAAATTATGCTTTTGCACTCAATCGCGATGTTGTCCATGAGTTAGAAGATGATGTGAGAATTGCAATTGGCGATCATGTTTTTGACTTGATTACGCGCCAAGATAAACCCGGTAGCACAGAACGTTCACCTGGTAGTACTTCAGTAGAACTTGTCGCTGCTGACTAAGCATCACACATCAACAGTGAAATTTAGGGAAACTCTTGATTTTTGGCATTTTTAAAGTGTAGGTATCTTTGCTCTCCAAACTAGATACCTGCACTGAGAAAGGATTAAGAGGAATTAATACCAATTCGTAATTCGTAATTCGTAATTCGTAATTCGTAATTCGTAATTACTGAATCCCGAAATAATCTAGTAAAAATCACAGCATTTGCGGTACTAGGTTTTAGGGTTTGAGTCTTTTGCCGATTTTAGAGGATTGGTATTACTCAACAGGGGTAATTATTAGATTCCTATTTAGCCGCTAACACAGGATTAAAACATTCAAGGTTACTAGCATCATGAAACTTGCAACGCAAACAGTCCAATTCAACTCGGAGTTACTCAGAAAGTACGACCAAGCTTTGCCTCGATATACCAGTTATCCGCCAGCAACGGAATTACAAGAAAATTTTGGCGAGTTGGATTTGCGATCTGGTATTGCGGTTGGCAATTATAAAAATACTCCTCTGTCTCTCTATTTCCATATTCCTTTTTGTGAAACTGCTTGCTATTTTTGCGGGTGTAACACAATCATCACTCAAAAGAAAGAAATCGTAGAGCCATATTTAAACTATGTGGTGCGTAACCTCGAACAATTTTCTGGTGTAATTTCCTCACAACGTAAAGTGCATCAGTTACATTTTGGTGGAGGAACACCAAATTATTTAACGATGCAGCAGATGGATTTTTTATGGAACAAAATCAATCGCCAATTTAGATTAGACGATCAAGCAGAAGTTTCTATAGAAATTAATCCTAGATATGTAGATAAAAACTATATCTTTTTCTTAAAAAGTTTAGGTTTTAATCGCATTAGCTTTGGTATTCAAGACTTTAACTCGCAAGTCCAAGAAGCTATTAACCGTGTCCAACCAGAAAAGATGCTGTTTGATGTCATGGAATGGATTCGGGATGCTGGATTTGAGAGCGTTAACGTTGATTTAATTTATGGCTTACCTTATCAAAGCCTTGCTACCTTTAAAAACACTATTCAAAAATCCATCAAACTCGATCCAGATAGAATTGCAGTTTTTAACTTTGCTTATGTACCTTGGATGAAGCCTGTACAAAGAAAAATTCCCCAGTCGGAATTACCTCAGGCTTCAGAAAAATTAGATATTCTGAAGATGACTATTGAAGAATTAACTGCAAATGGTTATTGGTTTATTGGCATGGATCACTTTGCCAAACCCAATGATGAACTAACCATTGCTCAACAACAAGGTCAACTGCACAGAAACTTCCAAGGCTATACCACAAAACCTGAATCAGATTTATTTGGTTTTGGCATTACTTCAATTAGTATGCTGCATGATGTTTACGTGCAAAATATTAAGCAGCTAAAGAGTTACTATAAAGCAATTGATACAGGCTTAATGCCAATTGAAAAAGGAGTAAGCCTCAACCGCGATGATATCCTCCGCCGAACTGTCATCATGGAACTTATGTGTCAGTTCCAATTGTCAATTAATGACGTTGAAGAAAAATATCATATAGCTTTTGATACGGATTTTAATGAATATTTTGCTAGAGAATTATCTGAGTTGCGATTGCTAGAAGCTGATGGACTGATTCGGATGATACCTAATGGTATTGAGGTAACACCGAGCGGCAGATTACTGATCCGCAACATTGCCTCAGTCTTCGATGCTCATACCAAAAAGCGAAAAAATGCCGCTTTTTCTAAAGCGATTTAATTTGAAGGATGAAGTGTGAAATATTAAGGATGAAGTCAATAAATGTACACTTCATCCTTTATCCTTCATCCTTCCTTTGTCCTCTTCAAGCAGCAGGAAGAAAATTATGCGTATCATGATGATTCAGCCCAACTATCATTCTGGTGGTGCGGAGATTGCTGGTAATTGGCCACCGAGTTGGGTTCCTTATGTTGGTGGAGCATTAAAACAAGCTGGCTTTACCGATATCCGCTTTGTTGATGCGATGACAGACTATATTCCGGATGATGTTTTAGCAGAAATTATCGCTAAATATCAGCCGGATGTGGTACTAGCAACGGCAATCACGCCGATGATTTATCAATCGCAAATCACCCTAAAAATTGTTAAAGAAGTTTGCCCCAATGCAAAAACAATTATGGGCGGGGTTCACCCTACCTATATGTATACTGAAGTTCTTACCGAAGCACCTTGGGTAGATTATATTATCCGTGGTGAAGGTGAAGAGATTACAGTTAATTTACTACGTGCGATCGCCAATGGTACAGATGTGAGCGATCGCCGTAATATTTTAGGTATTGCCTTTTTAGAAGATGGTCAAGTAATCGCTACACCAGCCCACCCACCAATTGCTGATTTAGATACCCTCACCCCAGATTGGGATCTTTTAGATTGGAAGAAATATATTTACACTCCTCTCAACGTGCGGGTAGCTGTACCCAACTATGCTAGAGGATGTCCATTTACTTGTCGTTTTTGCTCCCAGTGGAAATTCTGGCGCAAATACCGTTCCGGTTCTCCCAAGCGCTTTGTTGATGAAATTGAAATCTTGGTGAAAAAGCACAAGGTAGGCTTTTTCATTTTGGCGGACGAAGAACCGACAATCAACAAACCCAAATTTATTGCGCTATGTAACGAATTAATCGAGCGTAATTTGGGTGTGTATTGGGGAATTAATACCCGAGTCACAGATATTTTGCGTGACGAAAACGAATTACCCCTGTATCGCAAAGCTGGATTAGTTCACGTGTCTTTAGGAACAGAAGCAGCCGCCCAATTAAAGTTGAATTTGTTCCGCAAAGAAACAACAATTGAACAAAATAAGCGGGCAATCCAACTGTTAAAACAAAATGGTATGGTTGCCGAAGCGCAATTCATTATGGGTTTAGAGAACGAAACCCCAGAAACAATTGAACAAACCTATCACATGGCACTGGATTGGAAACCAGACATGGTGAACTGGAATATGTTTACCCCTTGGCCATTTTCAGAATTATTCCAAGAATTAGGCGATCGCGTCGAAGTGCGAGATTATTCGCAATATAACTTTGTTACGCCAATCATGAAGCCAAACGCTATGGAACGGGAAGATGTTCTCAAAGGCGTGTTGCGAAACTATGCTCGGTTCTATATGCGTAAAACTATAGAGTATTGGTTTGTTAAAGATCCCTTTAAGCGGAAATATCTCTTAGGCTGCTTAAAGGCTTTTGCTCAAACTACTCTCAACAAACGCTTCTACAACCTGAAGCGGGTGAAATATAAAGGACTACATACAGAAATCGAATTAGGTTTTGACGAGTCTAAGATTCTCACTCCTGAACAAATTGCTGAACGCAAGCAACAACATCCCGAATTAAAAGCAGATGTCGATTTCACAGGCAATATTTCCGCTTGTGGCGCACCTAACGACATTGAGGTTTCCGCTTGTGGCGCACCTAATGATCTTCCGGAATATCAAGGTGAAGAACAAGATGTGCCCAGCATGAAAATTTAAAACCCTCAGGCGATCGCTCAACAGCTTACCTAGCTACTCACAACAAGAGCGATCGTCTACTTTATTGCCCATACATAATATTTGTGCAGCGTAGCAGAACCCTGCCTTTACGGTAAAAATGGCACGCTTTAATTCATCATTCATAGTTCGGATAAAACAACATTTGACCCTAAAGGCATAATAGCGGTAGCAAAATGAGTTCTTTGTGTCTCTGAGTTATACCATTCTTTTACCAGTACAAACTCAGTCTCTGGATCATAAAATAATACAGCTAAGGATATCTGACCTTCCCAGCAATAATGCACATTCCCATCCTTAGAGAAATACACAGCACCTCTACCATGTGCAGAGAAACCATTCACAGCTGTTCTGGTTAGAGTATTCCAAGATACATATTTCATAATGCAACCTCCGGGAGTTAGATTTCAGTCCTTCCATCCCAGATATACGTGCCAAAACATAACCAATCCGTATAAAAACTGATAATTTTTACACTTTTTTTCTTACCCACTATAGATTGAAGTCATAGCCATTACAGCTTTCATCTCATCCTGTCCCAGTAGAATCCATTTTTGAGTGTATCTAAATGATTCACCCAATTGGGTAATGGGTAATGGGTAATGGGTAATAGGATTTGTCTTTTATTCTTTCTCTCCTGCCCCCTGCACCCCTGCCCCCTGCCTTTTCCCAATCCCTCTTCCTGTACCATGAGTAAATATCAATAACTTTTAATAAACAGCTTATGTCTTCGGCTCCGCTAACATTAAACTTGGTTGAAGGTTCTGTTTCTTTCAGCTTTTCTGTCCAAGCTGCACGGGAATTAAAAGCCGCGTTGGATGAATTAATGGCTCGTCTCAAAGCTGTTGCTGCTAAAGCCACTCCAGGGGGTGGTAAAGTCACTCCCCAGTCTCCTGTTGAGTATCGCTACACTGGTGAGGTATTTTTAGAAATTTTTTGTAACCCTAATATTTGGCCTACTCCCTTCGCGGCAAAAGTCTTACTCACTGTCCGTGATGTCACTATTCGTTTAACAACAGAAGCGGAACTGACTCGCGTGATTGAAGACGTTAACAACTATTTAGAGCAATTTGCGTAAAAAGTTTGTTAACTAATTTTTATTAATACTTATCTTCCCTGAAAAATTACCGGAGCAGTTTAATGGGAGAACTGCCCCGGTTAGGGAATGTACATACTATATTCAGGGGCGACATCGGATGTAAACAAGAACGGATTCCCGATGCGATGGCTACTGGTGAAGTTGTATAAATCAGACTCTAATGCTTCTGTCTTAATGGGAAATTAAAGATCCTGGATCGGGAAATATTAATTAAAAACAGAGATTATCCCGGAAAATTGGCACTTGAATTATTTGTTGTCAAGGCTGGATACGCAACACCAAGTCCCTATCCAAAATCTGGAATTGAACTTTAATTAGTCGTTGTCCCATTCTTCACGACCAATCAAATCGCCAATGCGATCGCGTAACAAGAAGTCACATTTTTCTAATTCACATTCAACGCAAACCCACTCTCTCGCAGGGATGTATTGACAGAGTGTATATATTGGCTGTTGTCGGCTTACCATTCCCTTTTGCACCAGTCGGCGTGCTTCATCTTGAATTACATCTAAAGAGTAGTAACTGATAGAGGGCACCGTATTCACACTCATGATTTTTACTCACAAATTACACGTAGATAGTGTTCCCGATATTTACTTGGAACAAACATTACAAGGATTAGACTTGTGGCTAAGGTTTTGTAGTTTGCTATACGGAACTAATTCCATTTTGACGCTACATACCCTCAAATTATCTAAAGAAATGTAAACAAAGTCAACATTTTCTGACATTTACGTTCAATGGGCTTCATATAAGGATATCAGGGTAGTCAACATAACCTGCTGCGGAAATATTTAGTTTGTTATTCAAGAGGGTTTAAAGGCTGACTCTCAAAGGACTAAAGCTTAATTGGATAATTAGGAATAGTACAGAGGAAATACTTCTACACCGTAAAACCTTGTCTAGCTTTGCGGCTATTTGGCTATTTATTTATATATAAATTATAGCTAGGAGTCTCTAGCAGCAGGGATTAAGGTATAAACTATTGCCTAATATAAGCGTCTACCCTACACCAGAAAAGCTTACAGCATATGATCTGTTAATGATTTCTTAAAGAGTTTCCCATTTACTGTGTTAACTCGGACACAAAATATAACAACCTAGTTTTTCATTTGGCCTTTGGTGTTTAATGTTTGTTATTTTTTCCTGCTTCCTCATCCCCATTACTCATTACCTATCCTAGCTATAGTCACATTTAAACAGACGCTATTTGTTCACGTCTGTAAACAGTTTGGCGAATTTCCGGGAATGAGATTGTTCTCGAAGTTACTTTGTTGTTTAGATTACTTATTCCGCAAAATCATCATCATATTCGTCCGAATTGTTGTCATCGTCTCCTGACAAATTTGCGGATGGGCGATCAGACTTGAGTTGGTTCAATAGTGTCAGTACTCTTGTACCGCGTTCTAAAGACCGGTCTTCGATGAATATAACTTCTGGTGTACGACGCAGCCTTACCCTAGCTCCCAGTTCGCTGCGGACGTAACCTGTTGCTGACTTTAAGCCAGCCATTGTTTCTGCCTTAGCTTCTTCTGTGCCATAGATACTGACGTAAATTTTGGCGTGTTGTAAATCGCCAGAGACATCAACATCGGTAACACTTACCATTCCTGTACCCACACGGTCATCCTTAATCCCGTTAAGTAGCATTTGGCTAACTTCCCGTTTGATCAATTCAGCAACGCGGGAAATGCGGCGATTTGTAGCCATAAAAATTACGCCTCCTCACAGAGGTTGAACAACATCAATAAGAATATAAATGCAATTTGGGAGGATAGTGCTTGACATTGACAATGCTATGAGCAATTGTCTTTAGGGTAACCTCCCTAAAACCCTTGTCTAAATTGTACTTAGGCCCAGCATTGCACGTAGGGTGAAAGTAATAAAGGCTAGGCTGCCAATAAATAAACCTACAAGAGCAATCAAAGTAACTGGACGTTTTAACAATGGAAACAAAGGCTCAAGTGTGTTCAAAAAAATACCTAAGATGAGAGAAATCAAGTAGCGGGGGTAGCGTGAGACGTTATCCCAAAATCCGTCAAACATTTATTTAGACTGCCTTGTTATAGACTATAAGTTTGTTTTCATTTGCTTGTTTAACTTAATTGTAATCGATACCGCCTGAAAATTAATAAATTTCGATAAAATATGATTCTCAGTTATATTAGTTAGATTTCGTAATTAAATTCTAATGAAATGGTAAGTCAAATTCCCCAAGAAATTTGCCCTCGTCCGTTTTTGAAGTGGGCAGGTGGTAAAAGTCGGTTAATTCAGCAATATATTCCTTATTTACCCAAAAAATATCAGACTTATTATGAACCATTTATTGGGGGTGGTGCAGTTTTTTTCTATCTACAACCCCAAGCAGCAATTTTAACGGATATCAATGCAGAATTAATTACCACTTATCGTTGTGTTCGCGATAAAGTTGAGGAATTAATATGTCTATTAAAAGAGCATAAAAATCAACATAATAGAGACTACTATTATACTGTTAGAAGTAACTCTCAAGGTACAGATTTAGAAAAAGCTGCTCGTTTAATTTATCTTAATAAGACATGTTTTAATGGGCTGTATAGAGTCAACTCTAAAGGTCAGTTCAATGTACCTATAGGTAGATATAATAATCCTAATATTTGCGATGAAACCTTGCTCAGAGCAGCCTCTGCAGCTTTGGCGCACACCGAAATTAAACAGGCAGATTTTGTAGAAGTTTTAAATTATCAGACCAGTAGTGATGATTTTGTATTCTGCGATCCGCCCTATTATCCGATAAGTAGTACTAGCTATTTTACAGGTTACAGCAAATACTCTTTTGATGAAACAGACCAAGAACGCTTAAGAGATACTTGTGCAAAATTAGCAGAACGTGGTGTTAAAGTTATGGTATGCAATTCTGATTGCGATTTCATCAGAAAACTTTATCAGGAAATTAATTTTAATATTTACCCCATAGCAGCAGCACGGTCTATTAATTCTAATACAAAAAAAAGAGGAATGATTTATGAGTTATTAATTACATCATATTAATTCATCAATTTACAGCCTAATATTCATAAATAATCAAGCTATAGCTTATTAATAAATTAACCCAATAGCTAATTAACAATATTTATTTGCCCAGGCTATAAACCTATCTAAGCTATAAACTGCTAATAAATTCCGATTAGATACAACCTGGCTTTTGAGCCAATTAATTGCTCCTTCTCTCATTCCTTCACCGCCAATAACTACAATAGTTGGTGCAGGATAAGATTCTTTAATATTTAAATTTAGATAAGGAAACTTTTCATCAACAGAACCACCACTTTCTTGCCATTTACATTCGATAATTAATCCTGATGCACTAGTGGATACACCTACGATATAAAAGTCAACTTTTAAAGAAGTTTGATAAATTCCAGTGCCGATATAAACCTGTTTAGCATAACGTTTTGGTAATAAATTTGCTGATAAAATAAACTCTTTTGAAACATGATTTCCTACTTGGAAATAATTATGTCCATTTAAGATTGCTTCTACATTTCCTTCTAGAATATTGCCAGATTTATTTGCCCGTGCGCCTTGAGTCATAGCCATCGCGAATTACTCTGCCATAAATTCCTAGATTCTAGGATTTCACGGAAGTAGTCACAGTTGCTATGTTACTTAATATGTATTTTCAATTTTGCTATAGTAATCCGTCTCGTCAAAAAAGCAAGCTATGGGTATCTTCTAGCTGTTGTATGTAGGGTCAACATTAGTTCTCATCAGGGTTTGAACGAAAGATATAGTAGTATCCACCCGACAATAATGCTTTTATTTTATGAAGAAATCACTGTTCCAGATTTAAAACCAGATTAATAGAGATGAACTTAATATTTTAGTACTTTTGTACCTATGATTAATTGATCATCACCTGGAATAAAAGAAGCGACAATTATTAATTCCTAATTGGTATTAAAAATTAGGAGTATTGTCAGCAGTCTAATTTCTCAACTTGACTTTTGTGAGTAATTCTTCTTTAATCCGGTTGAGAATAGAAGCTTCATCCAAAGTTGCCAAAATTTTACTAATGACTGCCTTTGGCCCATCAGGCCCCCAAGTTGCGCCATTAGCTAAATAAGCTTTAGTAACTTGACCAATACCGTAAGAAGAAACACCTGCTACCCCCGCTTGAGTTACTGCTACTGAAAGATAAGGGCCAATAGCAGCACCAGCAGTAGCTGACGCAGAGATACCAAGTAAAGTTTTTAATCCACTCAATCCCAAATTTGCTAGTAGTTCGCTAGCACCAATACCGCCCATACTCAGAGCAATTTTTTGCAGTAATTGCACAGCACCAGCTTCCGTCATCGGAATGCCGTAGAGTTTAGATAAACCCACAATTAGCGAAATATCAATGACAATACTGCTGAGTATATCTACTATAGTCACCGGATTGAGTGCGATCGCTAATGCTTTGGTCATGACAGCTTTCCAAATCAGCGCATTGGCGTTCTGTTCCCGAATCATCAATTTACGCTGTACTAGTTGTTCGTTAACAACATCTGCATACAGCATCGTATTTAAAGCCACTAAAGCTTTACCTTCACGCTGCAAAATCTCTAAGATTTTTAACTTCAATTCGTCAACTTGAGCATTACCTGTACGCAACTGCACGCCTCTGCTACCATCAGGACGACGAACTGCTGTCTTGACTAATGGTGATGCTGCAGCCATAACAATTTCTAGAGGCGAGAGTAACTCTTTGACTCGCTCATCGCGAATTTTATGATAAATTGCCATCCGGTCTGCTTCCGGATATTGGTCTACTTTGTTAAATACCAAAATTATCGGTTTACCAGCTTCTCGTAACTGCGAAAGGGCCTGGTGTTCTAACTTTGTCATGTCACCAGCAATAACAAACAAAATTAAATCTGCTTGTTTTGCTATCTGTTCGGCTAATACAGCGCGGGTTTCACCATCAATTTCATCTAATCCAGGCGTATCAATTAATTCCACCTGAGATTTGCCCACGGCTGGTAAAGTCACTCGTAAAGCACGTTCAGTTTCTCCAATCGCTTCCTCGTTAATACTCCAATTCACACGCTGTGCATCACGAGTCACGCCATGTAGGGGCCCTGTTTCAAATACACTTTGCCCAACTAAAGCATTGAGTAAAGAAGATTTACCACGCCCCACCATGCCAAAAGCAGCAATCTGCACCACCATGTGTTCTAACTTCCCCAGCATGGTATCTAAATCATTAATTTCCGCCTCTAAGCCTTGCTTTTCTTGGGGAGAGAGGTCAAGATTAGCTACCAAATTTTGTAACGCCGTTTGTGCCCTTTTATAGTTGAGTTCCGTTTGAATATCTTCAAAACTAAAAATGGCACTATCTAGTTCTTCCTCCCAGTTGGGTGAGTCGTTGTGATGAGGTTCGGGCAATATCGAAGTCATGTGAATTTTAGATGTGAGATTTGGGATTTACCTCAGATCTGATCCTAGTTATTTTTTACCGGCTTTCACCATCCACACGAGAAAACTCAAAATAGTTTCAATCGGTGCTAGAAGATAATCTGTTAAATCATCAAGTGAAAATCTTGTTTCACTTTTTCAATGGTAAATTGACTGTAGAGCATAAATACTCATTTTCTCAATTTGCTGGATAGCCTGAGTTTATCTTCATTCTTAGGCGATGAGGGCTGGGTAATTAAAAATAAAATTTTTGTGATGAATAACCTGGATTTGCTCTTATTGTGCGTAATACACAACTCCTCAAGAGAGGAGTGTCCGAAAAAGTAGTACATTGAAAAATGCATCTAGTAGCGTTAGGAACTTGACTAAATCACCTGTGCGGAAAATCGTAATTGCTGGTAACTGGAAAATGTTCAAAACTCAGGCAGAGTCCGAAGAGTTTTTACGCGGATTTCTGCCTCACTTAGAGGAAACACCTGAAGAACGTGAAGTACTACTATGTCCTCCTTTCACTGACTTAAGTATTTTGTCTAAGTATTTGCATGGTAGCCGTATCCAATTAGGCGCACAAAATGTCCACTGGGAAGAAAATGGAGCCTATACTGGCGAAATTTCTGGCCCTATGCTGACAGAAATTGGTGTGCGCTTTGTAATTGTTGGTCATAGCGAAAGAAGACAATACTTTGGCGAAACAGACGCAACTGTTAACTTGCGGCTGAAAGCCGCGCAAAAGCATGGTCTTACCCCCATTCTTTGTGTAGGCGAAACTAAAGAACAACGAGATGCTAATCAAACAGAATCGTTGATTATCAGTCAGCTAGAGAAAGACCTGGTAAATGTCGATCAGGATAATTTGGTGATCGCCTATGAACCGATTTGGGCAATTGGTACAGGCGACACTTGTGAAGTCACAGAAGCAAATCGGGTAATTGGCTTAATTCGTAGCCAGTTAACTAATGCTAATGTTTCGATTCAATACGGTGGCTCAGTTAAGCCCAATAATATTGATGAGATTATGGCTCAACCTGAAATCGATGGTGTTCTGGTAGGAGGCGCAAGCCTAGAAGCTGAAAGTTTCGCCAGAATTGTCAATTATAAGAAGTAGCCTTTATTTGGCGTTTGTTAAAAGTCAAGAGTTGGAGAGACGCGATTAATCGCGTCTGTACAAGAGTCAAGACTGATTGCTTATTTATCCTCTAGCTTGAAAAAGTGCTGAGTAAAAATCCCAGTCCCACTTTCAGATTTAGCTGTGAAACTTGTTTCATCGGGACTGTCTTCTTATCTTCCTTGTCTCCCTAGTCCCCATTACCCCTAATCCCCACTCCCTACGGTCGTGGGGCCCCGAGTTCCCCAGTCCCTAGCTTCTAGCCCCTATTTTACATATGCCAACTAACTTAATGATTCGGGGACGTTGTTTCCAATGGGGACAGCAGACTTATCTCATGGGTGTATTAAATGTAACGCCCGATAGCTTTAGTGATGGTGGTGAGTTTAACTCTACGGCTGCGGCTATAGCACAAGCCCAAGCATTGGTAGCTGCTGGCGCTGATATTATTGATGTCGGTGGTCAGTCTACCAGACCAGGAGCAGAGCAAATAACTGTTGCGGAAGAACTGAAGCGAGTTGTACCAGTTGTTACGGCGCTACGCTCCGGAATTAATATACCGATTTCTGTAGATACAACTAGGGCAGATGTAGCCAGAGCCTCTGTAGCTGCTGGTGCTGATATGATAAATGACATTTCTGGCGGCACTTTTGATTCAGAAATGTTGCCAACTGTAGCTAGTTTGGGCGTGCCTATTGTGTTGATGCACATCCGGGGAAATCCGCAAACAATGCAACAACAAACTGATTATCAAGATTTAATAGCAGAAATTTATAATTTTCTGGCAAAACAAATAGCTGCGGCAATTACAGTAGGCATTGACCAGCAGAAAATAATTATTGATCCTGGTATTGGCTTTGCTAAAAACTACGAACAAAATTTAGAAATTTTTCGCCGCTTGGGGTCATTGAGAGCGCTTAATTGCCCTATTTTAGTAGGGCCTTCTCGTAAAAGTTTCATCGGTCGGATTCTCAATCAACCAGATCCCAAAGCACGAGTCTGGGGAACAGCTGCGGCGTGTTGTGCGGCTATCTTTAATGGTGCTGATATCCTCCGAGTTCACGATGTGAAAGAAATGCGTGATGTTTCACTTGTAGCCGATGCGCTGTCCCGACAAGAAGTACAAGGTTAATATATGACGGTGTAAATAAATATACCGTAGATGGCACTAGATAGCACCATTAACCATTGTTTTTGCCGTTACCTTCCGTATTTGTAGTCTCAGCAATCACCTCTTTCATCAACTCACCTGATTTGCCAGGATCTACAAAGACAACTTTGGCATTTGGGCTTTCTCCCAACCTGTAGCTAGCATTGATGTAATCTTGAGCCACAAGATAACGCAAAATTTCTTTACTTTCAGGATTTGTCCGTAAAGCCTCAGCAATTATTTGCATAGAAGTCATAGTTCCTTCTGCTTTTTTAATTGCTGCTTGACGTTCTCCTTCAGCTTCGGAAATCAACGCCCGTTTTTTGATTTCAGCGGCTCTTTCCTCTTCCATTGACTTCCGCACACTCTCAGGCGGTGTAATTCGCTGAATATCTAAGCGAATAATCTCAACTCCCCAACCAGCAGTTGTTTCATTCAACTGGTCTAAAATGGCTCTGTCCATTTCTGAGCGAGAGACATTGGTTTCTTCTACGGTATTCTGAGCGATAATTTCGCGGAGTGTGGTGTGAGCCAGCTGTACAAGTGCCCCTTGGAGGTCATCAATAGCGTAAAAGCTCTTTTCTATATCTTTAATACGCCAGTAAAGAATAGCATCAACTTCCAGGTAGATATTATCTCTGGTAATGACATTCTGGGGCTTGATGTCTATATACTGCTCCCTTGTAGTATCTTCCATAACTATCTGATCCACCAAGGGAACAATAAAGTTCAGCCCTGGACTCAATTTACGATGATATCGCCCTAATCGTTCTACTAGAGCGACATTCCCTTGATTAATCAGTTTTGCAGATCCTAAGGCATAACCTATAAGCGCTAAGACTATAGCAATAATTGGCTCCATATCTGCTCCTAATTTAGCTTTTGGAGAAATTTTAGTTTAAAGGACATGGTACTATCTTGTCCTAACTCTAAGTCTAATGTTTTAAGTTTGTAATTTTCCGAACACGAGCCGCAACATGCGATCGCAAGTCTCAACTCGTCTTGTGCAGATAGGACATTTTGCCTCAATGCAATCGCTATTAAAGCACCTTGATTACATACTGGCAAGGTATAGGCTACTCATCACAAAGGTTTTCAACTCCACCATTGTATTTTTTGCTGAGTGTAGTTGCGATCGCATATTGACCAAGCCAATTTTAGATTTTTGATTGCCGATTTTAGATTAAACAAACAAAACCCACGCAAGTGGGTTTAAATGCTTATGCTTTTGTTGGCTTCCATTTAATTACGAATAATTACGAATTATGAATTAGCAATTATTGGGTCAGCTGATCAACTACAAAACCTAACCAGGGTTTGATATTTCTAGGTAAATCAGAATTCAGACGCAGGGGTAATTCTGGTGTAGAAAGAGATTGAGCGTAAGCAGGTGTGAGAAACGGTTGATAAATTTTCGCTTCTGGGGTTGATTGTTTGACAAACGCTAAGGTGACACCACGAACTAGCTGACGCAGAGAATTAGTTTCCGATCCACGCTTTTCTTGAAAAATGGTAGTGGCTGTACTAGCGCTATAACTGGGATCGCTAATACTTAAGTGAGTTCCACCAATAGCGGTTAATAAATATTTGCTGCTTTGCAGTTGATTAAAAGGTGCGATTTGGTGTTTCAAGGATGGGGTTAAAGAATCTTCGGTACTAGTTAAAATTAATACTGGATTATTAATTTTATTTAGACCTGTTTTACCAAAAAGATTACCAACTACAGGGTTAAAAGCGATCGCACTTTTGACTCTTTGGTCTTTTAATTGTAGTTTCCTTTCTTTTAAAGGTGCAGCCGCACACTGCAACCAATCCCCAGGAGATTCATTAAAGGAAAGAGAAGTTTGACAGAATTGTCTAACTGCTTCTAAGTCTACTTCTGGGCCTAACAAGGCTAAAGCAGTATAACCTCCCAAAGAATGACCGATGACTGTTACTTTGTCGGTGTTAAATTTTCCTTGCAGTGTTCCTGATTGATTGTTGAGTTTCGCTAGTTCGTCCAGTAAGAAACTGATATCTTTGGGGCGTTCAATAAATTCTGTAGCTGGTAGAAGTTGCGCTAAATTAGTTGCTGCTGAAGCTTGATAAATAGAGTTATTAATCTTGCTATCTGGATGTTCAATCGCAGCTACAGTGACTCCATAGGAAGCTAAATGACGCGCTAAATAGCTTAAAAATTTGCGGTTTGCACCCAATCCGGGAGAAAGTACAACCAATGGTGCTTCCGCTTCCGTGCTACCTTTACTCCAATAAATATCTACAGGGATGCTTCTTTTACGCTGCTGGTCTTGTAAAGTTAGTGTTTGTTGCTGTACTGCTTCTTTACCAATAGCAGCGGGATCAAAGCTAGCTTGAAAAGCTGTAGTATTTTTTACTAATAAATCTCTTTCTAGTAACGTCCCTAAAGCTCGGCTCTGCAGGTAATTGCCGTTGAATTCAACGGCAATTTGAATGGCTTTGGTTGCGTCAACGGTAACATTTTCTTCTGGGTAGGCTCGTAAAAATCCTAAAACACTCAAACCGTTAACTTGACGTAGAGAGAGGTTGAGTGCGGCTTGGAGACCTTCTACTGTACTACCTGGGATGGCAACTCCCAATGATGAAATTAACTGTTGACCTTGTGGCGATCGCACTAGTTCATCAAAAAATTTATCAGCTAATGCTGGATCTACTTGTACCCGCCGATTTAGTAATTCTTGGATTTGCGGGGTTAAGAAAGGGCGAAAAAGTTGCAGAGTTTCTGGGAGTTTTCCAGTTTTGGCAAATGCTTCGATGTCGGCGATCGCGATCGCTTGCTGAAATGGCCCTAAGCGGATAGTGACCTTTTGGGCTGCTAAAGTTGAGGTCATTCCCACACCCCAACTAAGAGCAATGGTTATGCTACATAGTAACCCTTGCACCCAGGATATTTTACGCTGCTGTTTGCTACGCCAAAAATGCATATTAGCCATTAGTTATTAGTTACAAGATTTCATAACCCATAACAGTGACTTGTCAATATGCAGTTTTGTTGCAGTCTGGGGGCACAAATCTTTAACCAGTACCCCCAGTAACTAGACAAATCTAAAATCCAGAGAAGATAGTTCTAAGAATCCCGAAGACAGCACCTACAGGGCTAAATATCGCACCAAGGGTATCTCCAGTGCGAGCAACACCATTACGGCTGACTACAACCACATCGTTATTACGAAGTATAGGATTGGTTTGCTCGTTGATTCCTTTAGAGAAATCTACTTGTACTACACGTTTAGTTACACTTCCATTGGGATTCAAGCGAATCAAATCCACAGCACCGCTTTTCGCTCTAGCATCGTTAAATCCACCAGCAGCTAGCAATGCTTGGTTTAATGAACTATTTGGTTTGAGATCAACCTGTCCTGGTCTTTTAACTTCGCCTACTACACCAACTTGAATAACTGTGGGAGATAAAGTAGTAGTTGCTAATTGAGTAGCTTCTGCGGGATTAATCTCAGTGGCTGTGGGGATAACAATTGTATCTCCGTCTTGCACAATGACATCTTGATTGACATCACCACTCTGCAATAATTGCCAAAGATTGACATCTATAGTTTGTTCTGTCCCAGTTCTGGTGGGGCGGCGGATTTTCAGATTGCGAATATCGGCTTGTGGTGTAATTCCCCCAGCTAGTTGAATTGACCGTGTGAGAGTTGGGTAACCCGTACCAATGGTTCCCCCTGCCTGTCCTTCTGTACTACCTTGAGTAACAAGATAAGAACCAGGACGGTTAACTTCACCAATTATTGCTACGGTGCGTGGTCTAGTAGGGTCGGCAGCAAAGTTAGCTGCAAACAAATTGCGTGCTTCTGCTACGTTAAAAGTAGTGGCTGTGGGTACAACGATGGTGTCTCCATCTCTTAAGGTAATATCCTGCCCAATTGTGCCTGTTTGGATAAATTGTTTTAAATTCAGTGTTACTGTTTGCTCGCCAGTCCTTCCCACCTTGCGACGTAATTGCACTTTAGTCACATCGGCTGCGAGTGTTACGCCTTCAGCTGTTGTCAGAGCCGCTAATACAGTTGGGTATTGTACGCCAGGATTGTTTCCTGCGCCTCCCTGTAAGTTGAGAGTGTAAGCTCCTGGGCGTGTAACTTCCCCTGCTACAAAAATATTGATGGGGCGTGGTGATAGCAGATTAACGGAAATTAGAGGACGTTTCAGAAAGCGTGTGTATTTTTCGCTAATTAAATCAGCGGCCTGTTCGGTAGTTAGTCCGAGAACTGAGACACTGCCAATTAAAGGTAAGTTAATCGAGCCACCAGGGGGAACTTGGTATTCACCAGTATATTCTGGTACTTCAAATACGTTTACCCGGATCAGATCGCCGCCGCCTAATAAATAATTAGTATCTATAGTAGATGATACAGGTGGCGCAACAGGTGGTGTAGTAGGTGTTGTTAACTGAGCATTAGGTAATACTGGTCTTCTATTCTGTGATATCGGTTGTCCCTGAGCTTGACTAGCAGATGGTGCAGCAACATTAACAGCCGTTAACACAACCACACCCATAATTGATTGAGTGAGGATTTTCAGCAAACCTGTATTAAGCATATTTACCCAAGACTCTGAAACTACAATTGCTAAAATACTGTCTAAACATTTTAATCTTGACTATATGGAATTACTCAAGTTCCGTCACATTCTTATTTTCTTATAAAAACTTGACCTTCCGGAGAAGTATTTATTGCGGAAATTTGAACTTTCAGTAAAGCTAATTTAAAGTTTGAGGGATTTAAATCTTAATTGATGATCAATCTTGTCGTGATTTTACTGAATTTTTATTATAAAAGTGCAGGCTCATATTAACTAAGCATTTTTATTTACTTAATTATGTGGTGTTATTTGTAATTTGTCAGTACTTTAACTTAGTTATTACCTAACTTAATTTTCAGTATACTTAGCAGTAATTGCCAATAGTAATCCTACACTTAATTGAATTACTGAGACAAATTATTTTTGTGTTGGATCTGTTGCATAAAAAATTCTTCAAGAGAGAGGCGAGACAAATTCATCGCCATAATTTGTCCTCCCATGAGACGGAGACTAGCTAAAAAATCATAGTAATTCTCTTGTTGTAGTGTCCCTTGCCAAGAGCCATCAACTTTAAATACGACATTCGGTAACCATTTCTCGAGGATGTCGCCGTTACCACCTATACCTTTGACTTGATATATGCTGGAGTCGCCTAATAGTTCATGGAAAGAACCAGTACAGATTAATTCACCTTGAGCGAGAATGGCAACGCGATCGCATAATATTTCGACTTCACTAAGAATATGGCTGTTGAAGAAAATTGTCTTACCTGCGGCTTTGAGTTTTAAAATAATTTCCCGCATTTGGTAGCGACCTACAGGATCGAGACCAGACATTGGTTCGTCTAAAAATACGACATTTGGATCGTTGATCAGTGCCTGAGCCATGCCAACGCGCTGTAACATACCCTTGGAATAGCGACGCATCTGTTTTTTGCGCGCATCAACCTGAGATAAACCAACTAATTCTAATAGTTCAGGAATGCGCTGGCGTTGAATATTATGGGGAATTTGGAATATTCCCGCCGCTAGCTGCAAAAATTCCCAGCCAGTGAGATAGTCATACAAATAGGGATTTTCTGGTAGATAGCCAATATATTGCTTAACACTGCGATCGCCTAATGGTTTACCTAGCAATAATCCCCTTCCAGAGGTAGGGCGGATAATCCCCAGTAAAAGTTTTAATAGAGTAGTTTTACCAGCTCCATTTGGCCCTAGTAGCCCAAAAGTTTCGCCTTGGTAAACAGTTAAAGAACAACTTTTGAGGGATGTAACTTTTTGATGCATCCAAAACCCAGTACGGTAGACTTTCCGCAACTCAGAAGTAAAGACTACGGGTGGTGCATCGGGGGTATTTAACTGAAAGTTAGGAGCGTCTACAACAGACTTCATCACAGTTCCATAAACAATTACCAAATTTGCCAAAGTTATGCTGTAGGGCTATAACTTTGTTCACTATCAAGGGTACCCATTGGTTAGCAATAACTAACATAATTGTGAAAATTGTTGCCAAATCAGTACTGAACAAAAAGTTGGCGGGAAAGCCTCTCTTATTTTCAGGCTGGGATGAACCGTCGCTCCCTGAGGCATAGATAATGGGGCATTGTAATTGTCATTCCCTATACACGTAAAATCCCACCCCCGAAAAGGAAGTGGGATGAGCTTTAGCATATTGATCTTGTGAAAGTTGGTAAGTAATGGTTATTACTTTACAAAACACCTTTGGAACTGGGAATCATACCAGCACGCCGGGGGTCGATTTCCACGGCGATCCGCATTGCTCTAGCAAATGCTTTAAAAGTTGCTTCAATTATGTGGTGGGAATTAATGCCATCTAGCTGACGAATGTGTAATGTTAATTGGCTATGGTTAACCAGCGCCACGAAAAATTCCCTGACTAGTTGGGTGTCATAGGTTCCTACCCGCTGAGTAGGGATTTCTAAACCATAGCTGAGATGGGGACGACCAGAAAAGTCTAGTGCTACTTGCACCAACGCTTCATCTAATGGTGCGAGGAAATTACCAAAGCGGATAATACCTTTCCTGTCACCTAATGCTTTACTTAAAGCCTGTCCTAGGGTAATGCCCACATCTTCGTTAGTGTGGTGGTCATCAATTTCCCAGTCTCCGTTGGCTTGAACATCTAAGTCAATTAGCCCGTGGGAGGCAATTTGATGCAGCATATGATCCAAAAAGGGAATCCCTGTTGCTGCCTTACAAATCCCTGTACCATCAAGGTTGACAGTAACTTGGACATTAGTTTCACCAGTTGTGCGATGAACAGAAGCAATCCGAGGGCTGGGATGAGATGGTTCGTGAGAGAAATTAATTTCGCGTTCGCTGATTTGCATAGTTACTGAGGATTGGGAATAGGGGAATGGGGAATGGGGATGGGGAATGGGGGTTGCCAAGAATGCAATGAACTATGCCCAATGCCCAATGCCCCATACCCAAAATCTACTACATCCCCATAATTTCATATCCTGCATCCACATATATGACTTGTCCTGTAATACCTGTGGACAAATCACTACACAAGAAAGCAGCTGTATTACCTACTTCTAGCTGGGTGACTGTGCGTCGCAGGGGAGCAACTTCTTCTACATGGTGAATCATATCTAAAATGCCGCCAACAGCACTAGATGCTAAGGTGCGAATCGGCCCTGCGGAGATGGCATTAACTCGGATATTTTGTGGCCCCATTTCCGCCGCTAGGTAACGTACACTGGCTTCTAACCCTGCCTTAGCAACTCCCATAATGTTATAGTTAGGAATCGCTCTAACGCTACCTAAATATGTGAGGGTGAGGATACTTCCGCCTTCGGTCATTAAAGGTTTGGCTGCACCACTCAACTGCACGAGTGAATAAGTACTAATTTGTAGTGCTTTGTTGAAGCCAGCGCGCGTTGTTTGGCTAAAATCACCACTCAAATCGTCTTTATTGGCAAAGGCCAAGCAATGAACGAGGATGTCTAGCTTTCCCCATTTATCGCGAATGGTGTCAAAGGTAGATTGAATCTGTTCATCGTTTTGGACATCACAAGGAAGAAATAAGCTGGGGTTGAGAGGTTCTACCAATTCCGCAACTTTTTTCTCCATTTTGCCTTTTTCATCTGGCAAATAGGTAATACCTAAGTTAGCTCCAGCTTGGTGTAGTTGTTGGGCAATTCCCCAGGCAATTGAGCGGTTATTTGCAATACCTGTAACAAGGGCATTTTTTCCAGTCAGATTCAGCATAAGAAATGGTTAGTGTAAACAATCATTAGGAGCATACTAGAATCTGAGGCGAGTTTGTCTTTGTTTTACGCAGGATTTGTAAAAATGTTATTGGTAAGGGTTTTTACAAGAATAAAATAACTGTTTATTCCTTAAGAAATTCTCAAGATATCTTGATTTTGTCTTTAAAAAAACATTGCTAATACAGCTAATGTAACTAGCTATTCAAGAAGTACTAGCTAAAAATATCAAAAATTATGTATCATAATAAACAAATAATTAGGAAACAATAATTTTGAGTATAGGAAAGTACAGAAAGGTTGACGGTGCTTTATTGATTTTTCAGGTGTATTCTTAGGTAATCAGTTTTTGTTTTTCCGGCATTGGGTAGGGGAAGGGAGATGATCGTGACACAAGATAAAGCCCTAGCAAATGTTTTTCGTCAGATGGCAACTGGAGCGTTTCCTCCAGTTGTAGAAACGTTTGAACGCAATAAAACGATCTTTTTTCCTGGCGATCCTGCTGAACGAGTTTATTTTCTTTTGAAAGGCGCTGTAAAGCTTTCCAGGGTGTATGAGGCAGGAGAAGAAATAACGGTAGCGCTGCTACGGGAAAATAGCGTTTTTGGTGTGTTGTCATTGCTGACGGGAAACAAATCGGATAGGTTTTACCATGCCGTTGCATTTACCCCTGTAGAATTATTGTCAGCTCCTATTGAACAAGTAGAGCAGGCACTCAAGGAAAATCCAGAATTATCGATGTTAATGCTGCGAGGTCTTTCTTCGCGAATTTTACAAACAGAGATGATGATTGAAACCCTCGCGCACCGAGATATGGGTTCAAGGTTAGTGAGTTTTTTATTAATTCTCTGTCGAGATTTTGGTGTTCCTTGTGCAGATGGGATCACAATTGATCTGAAGCTATCTCATCAAGCGATCGCAGAAGCAATCGGTTCTACTCGTGTTACCGTTACCAGGTTACTTGGCGATTTACGTGAAAAAAAGATGATTTCTATCCACAAAAAGAAGATTACTGTGCATAAACCTGTAACTTTAAGTAGGCAATTTACTTAAAAGCAATTGGGGAAAGCAGAGGAGGCAAATGTTGTGTTTTTAGAAATCACACCACTATGGAGGTAAATCTAAAAATTGATTAAGTTCAGCAATTGCCAATCTCTGATTTCCCACAGAAGATGTTTGAAAGTAGTAGGCTGTATCTGGAAGCATTTCGGTAGCTGAAGATGACCACTGGGTACATCCTCATTGCAGCAATTTTAATTCTAGGGGGCGTACTTGCCACCGTGGGCGATCGCATCGGCACACGAGTTGGCAAGGCGCGCCTTTCTCTGTTTAAGTTACGTCCGAAAAATACGGCAGTATTAGTAACTATTTTTACTGGCACTTTAATTTCAGCATCCACTCTCGCAATTTTATTTGCTGCTGATGAAGGATTACGTAAAGGGGTGTTTGAGTTAGAGGATATTCAAAAAGACCTCAGACAAAAGCGCGAACAACTCAAAACTGCGGAAACCCAGAAAAGTCAAGTAGAAGGGGAACTAAACCAAGCGAGGAAAGAACAGTCCCAAGCCCAGCAAGACTTACAGGTAATTAATCAGTCCTTGCAGGCGGCGAATGCCAAACAACAGGTAACGCAAGCTCAACTAAACCGCACTCTCAAGCAACAAGCACAAACCCAAAATCAGTTGCAACGCACTCAAAGCCAACTGGGCCAAGTCGTAGCACAATACCAAAAAGCAATCACAGAACTGCAAAGCGTTGAGGATGAGAAAAAGAATCTGCTGGCGGAAATTGAGCAACGCAAAATAGAACGCCAAAGACTGTATGCTGAAGCCAAGAAAGCGATTGATGAAGCTAAAACAGCAATTGCCAAACGCGATCGCGAATTAGCCAACAGACAAGAAGCGATTGAACAACGGGATCAAAAAATTGCCCGGTTGGATAAACTTATTCAACAACGCAATCAAGAAGTTGCAGCCCGCGAGGAAGTAATTGCTAAACGGGAATCTCGCCTGAAAGACTTAGAAAAGCAACAGAACTATCTAGAACAAGAAGTAGCTAGGCTGGAAAAATATTATCAGTCATACCGTGACCTGCGTTTAGGGAAACTAGCTTTGGTGCGGGGTCAAGTTCTGGCGGCGGCTGTAGTTCAAATAACTCAGCCGACAGCGGCGCGTCAAGCAATTACTCAACTGCTACAGGAAGCCAATCAGAATGCTATCCTCGAATTAGCTGAACCTGGGACAAATACTCTCAATAATGTAGAAATACTGCACATTACCCCAGACAGAATTGAGCAATTAATTAAGCAGATTAATGATGGTCGAGAATATGTCATCCGCATTTTCTCTGCTGGTAATTACGTCCGGGGAGAAAGGCAGATCGAATTCTTTGCTGATTCAGCACGAAACCAACTTGTCTTTTCTGGAGGGCAGATACTAGCCAGTACTACTGCCGATCCCAAGACTATGACATCTTATCAGCTGAGACAAAGGCTGGATCTACTAATTTCTGCTTCGCAATTTCGGGCTAGAAATGCTGGCATTATTGAAAATGTACAAATAGATGGTACTTTTCTACGCTTTGTTTCCCAACTCAGGCAATCCGACCAAGCATTAGAGATTAAAGCGATCGCAGCTGAGGACACTTTCACAGCTGGGCCGCTGAGAGTAAAACTAGTGGCGGTGATCAACGGCCAGGTTATTTTTAGTACTTAAAAAATTAACCAACTAGATATTAATCCGATTTAAGCTGATTTAAGCGGCTGATATGGTATTGAGCTTATAGTTCAAAAAGAGCCAGCAGTCTAAATGAGAGTGTGGTTACAGTTGAACTTTTAAATTTTAATTTGCTTATGAATCTCCGTGAATTCTCACCGACACAACCAGTCATTTTAGGCTTTGATCCCGGTCGAGATAAATGTGGATTAGCTGTGATCGGACTCGATCGGCAACTACATTATCACCAAGTTGTACCCGCAAATGCCGCGATCGCTTCCATTGAAACCCTGCGTCAAAAGTTCCCTATTTCCTTGATGGTAATGGGTGACCAAACTACAGCCAAGCAGTGGAAACAGCGACTACAAAAAGAATTAGTAGAACCATTGAATATTATTTTGGTGGATGAACGCTATACCACTTTAGAAGCACGCGATCGCTATTGGCAAATGTATCCGCCTAAAGGACTGACAAAGCTATTACCGCAAGGTATGCGACAACCACCACGCCCAATAGATGACATTGTTGCCATTCTTTTAATTGAAAGATACTTAAATCGCCTAGCAGAATCAGTTAACAGTTAAAAATTGTCAAGGAAAGCTTACAGTTCAGCGCGAATAGTAAAAGCATAGTCTCCTCCAGGCTCTAACTGATAATCTTGTTTCTCCAAGAAGCGACCTAAAGGTTCTTTAATTAAGGCGCGACCTTGAGAAGGCTTTACAGACAGTTCTCCTCGGCGAAAATGCCATTGGAACTGCCATTCATACTCACCCGCACTCACTTCGCCCTCAAGGAAGCCGTGTTGCCAAGATTGGCGGGTTATTTTGACATGGGCGATGGTTTCTGGCAGACGTTTAGCACTCACAATGCTGTATATCAAGTTAAGAGTTACAGTTAACCACTTAGGCTAATTCTTTTAATACCAAACATAGCGTAAATTCAGAAACTGACAAAGTCAGTATTGTAAATTGAGCCTAACGACTGAATTAGTAGCTACATGAACTAATTAAAGCCAAACACATAAGGGGTAAGGAATTTTATAATTGGTATATTGCTGAGAAATTAGGTATCAATAGGCATCTAGCCGCTTACTATTAGCTAGAGTAGCTTCCTAAAAATGGGATAATCCAACACCAAGCCTCATATTTCTCAATTCCTTGACAGTGAATTCTGCGAAGGATTAGACGAACCAGCGCATCTAATTCCATTGAGGAATATCTGTTGAGCAGTTATATTCAACTCTGGAAAAGTTGGTGATTTAATACGGTCTGTATCTCTAAATTGAGTAACTTGATATTCATTCTTAACTAAAATAAATAGAAATAGTAGCTTGTTGAGGATATTTCTTAATATACAGGTAAATTTTTTGCCGAGTTGTTATAGCGTTTTACTTTAATCATGATTCTTATACATGGGTGAGGGTTTAGCAGTGCTAAACCCCTAAAAAGACTCTATATGTATCAGAATTTTTGGGAATTGGTATTACTGGTACAGGACTGTTATTTTATTTTGGAAATACATTTACACAAACTCCAAAAAATAAATCAACAACACATAGGGGCATGGCATCCAAAGATTTTTAGAAATTCAAATATCTTATCTATGCCGTGCCCCTAAAATTTGGGTATTTTTTTAATTTTTGTCAGTTCTGAATTACATTAAGCCTGTGTAGACAGGCTGAGTTTTGTTAGCCGCGACATCAGTCCTGCGGCTCTAATAATTTTAAAAGTTGAATAAGAGAAGCATACAGCGATGCCTTGCCCTAAGGCATCGCGGATTTTAGATTCAATCTAAAATCCTAAATCGATTACCGATTTACTGCTGCTGCTTCCCGCGCTGCAGCTGCTTGGTCAGGATGGATACCTAAACGTGTAAGGTTGATCCGACCTTTGTTGTCAATTTCGCGCACTTTGACAATCACTTCATCGCCTACAGCTACTTCGTCTTCAACTTTGCCAACGCGGTAGTCAGCTAGTTGGGAAATGTGGATCATGCCTTCTTTTCCAGGCAGAAATTCCACAAAAGCACCAATAGGTATAATGCGAGTTACTCGTCCCACATAGACATCACCTTCGTGCAATTTACGGGTCATGCCTTGGATGATGTTTCTAGCTTTCTTCGCCTTACTTTCATCCACAGCAGAAATCGTCACGGTGCCATCATCTTCGATGTCCACTTTTGCACCTGTTTCCTCTGTGATACCTTTAATGGTCTTGCCTCCAGGCCCAATCACCAGACCAATCATGTCAGGATCAATCTTGATGGTCAACAGACGTGGCGCATAAGGTGAGGTTTCTATGCGTGGTTTGTCGATGGTTTGCAGCATTTTGTCTAAAATGTGCAAGCGGGCTGACTTCGCTTGGTGGACTGCTTGGGCAATAATGTCCAATGACAGACCGGAAATTTTCATGTCCATTTGTAAGGCAGTAATTCCCGTATCCGTACCAGCGACTTTAAAGTCCATATCGCCTAAAAAGTCTTCAATGCCCTGGATATCAGTGAGAACGCGGACTTCATCACCTTCTTTGATTAGACCCATCGCCGCACCACTGACAGGCTTGATAATTGGCACACCAGCATCCATTAACGCTAGGGTAGAACCACAAACTGAACCCATCGAGGTGGAACCGTTGGAAGAAAGTACTTCCGATACCACGCGAATCACATAAGGGAATTGTTCTTTTGGTGGTAGCACTGGTAACATCGCTCGCTCTGCTAGTGCCCCGTGACCGATTTCCCGCCGTCCTGGGGCGCGCATCGGCTTAGTTTCTCCAACAGAGAAGGGTGGGAAGTTGTAATGGTGCAGGTAGCGTTTAGATTGGTCTGTTTGCAGGTCATCGTTGAGGTTTTGGGCATCTCCGGGTGTACCTAGGGTACAAGCAGATAATACTTGGGTGAGTCCGCGGTTAAACAAGCCGCTACCGTGAACGCGCTTAGGTAAAACATCAACTAAACAAGAAACGGGACGCACTTCATCGAGTTTACGACCATCAACGCGAACGTTATCTTCGATAATTTGACGGCGCATGAAGTGTTTGGTAATTTCCTTGAAGGTGTTACCTAGGGCTTTGCTATTGGCGGCTGTAGCAACGCGAACTGGGTCTTCTTCAGGCAATTCTGCGATCGCATTGGCAATACTTTCCTTAACTACATCCAAAGCGGCATCACGCTCTGGCTTAGTCAGTTCAAATTGCGCGAGAATTTTCTTAATCTCTTCACTAGCGCGATCGCTAATGAATTTGTCTAAAGTTTGGTCTACTTCTGGGGGAGTTGCTTGCACAATTTGTAGACCTAGTTCTGCAACTAAATCTTGTTGCGCTTTGATTAAATCCCGCACAGCTTCGTAGCCAAAATCAATCGCTTCAATGATATCTCGCTCTGGTAACTGGTTGGCTCCCGCCTCTACCATGATTACCCCATCTGGTGAACCTGCTACGATCAGATCCAAGTCTCCAGCTTCAATTTCTGCGTAGGTTGGGTTAATGACAAAATCATCACCTACTAAACCCACCCTAACTGCTGCCATTGGGCCATTAAAGGGAATTTGGGCAATTAGAGTAGCAATTGAAGCACCTGTCACAGCTAACACATCGGGCGGTACTTGCTCATCCATTGACAATGTCAAAGCGACGATTTGCAAGTCATCGCGCAACCATGAAGGGAACAGCGGACGCAGGGGACGGTCTATCAGACGGCTAGTAAGAATTGTTTTTTCTGGAGGACGACCTTCACGCCGCATGATCCCGCCGGGAATCCTACCCGCAGCATATAGTCTTTCTTCGTAATCTACTGTGAGGGGAAGAAAATCAATGCCTTCTCTGGCTTGCGATCGCGTAGCCGTCACCAAAACAGCTGTATCCCCTGATTGTATCAAAACCGACCCACCAGCCTGGGGAGCTAGTAGGCCAACCTTCAGTCGAATATCCCGTCCGTCAAAGGATATTGACTTATCAACTTCTGTCATTCAGTTTTTTTTCCTTCTATGCACGCTATTCTCTCTCTGTGGCAATCCTAACATTTCTGCCCTCTGGCTGGCTTCAGGTACATACAAAGATAAACAACTTTGTCAACATAAAGCACGATACATCATCAGTGCGTCTACTACTTGTCCATCAGCTAACTTAGCAGCTTGGGGAATGCGTCCAATAATCTCAAATCCCAATGTCTGCCACAGGGTAATTGACGGTATATTAGTTTCAAAGACCAAATTAAACATCACTGCCTCGTAGCCCAGGCTAGTTGCGATCGCTAGCATCGCTTCTCCCATAAACCGCCCTATGCCCTGACCCCGCAACTGTGGTTGTACAATAAAACCAGCGTTGCAAATATGGCTACACCGGCCGGGAAAGTTTGGTTTTAGATAAAAAGCCCCTAATATATCTTTAGGTTTGTGTGTAGTACTCTGCTCAGTTGCCCTCACAACAAAGGCATCCAGACTTAACCAATAAGCTGCAAATTCTGCTGGAGAAAGGGGTTGCTTTTGAGGATAGGTTTTACCTTCAGTAATTACTAGATTTAATAATGCTCTTACTTCTTCCTGTTCCTGCGGATGCATATAATCTAGTTCTACCGTCATGCCATTTTTTATCACATGATTATGCGGCAATTGCATTATTATAAATTTGTATTTATCCTAATATTTTCAATGTTTATTATATTAAAAGAAGGATAAATGAGAGATGTATCTAACAAATTTAAAAATTAATATAGTAAATACATATTCAGATTAATATTTATTCAAAAACCAGATAAGTGAGAAAGCTGATATGTAGGGCAATACCCTACATAGATAAATCTAGCAAATGCTGATAAATATGAATATAGGTAAATTAGTGAATTTAGCAACTCAATTCAACCACCGATATATCAATAAAAAATTCGAGGATAAAAGATTATATATTACTATTATCAAGTGCTTACTATAAGGAATTATTGACGAATTTATACTTGATTTAAGTAAAGCATATAAGTAGTTGAACGGTAGCTAGAAAATGGCAATTTTACACGGTATTTGGTTAAATAAAAAGCAAAATAGTTGTTTATTTATTTGGGGAGAAACTTGGCGTTCTGCACAGGTTAATTCTGATTCTAATATTGCTTTTGATATTCCATCAAATCCTTTAGCAATGGCACCACTAGAGTTCAGTGAGTGGTTGCGTTCGCGAAATCTGACAATTCCTCATTTAATTCCAGAAACCCAGGTGGCTGTTAGTGCTGGGAAAAAACGTCAAAGCACAACTGTTGCTGAAGTAAAATTGCCCAGCGAATCCCAAATCATTGCTTTACCAACTCAAATTTCTGAAAACAGCTTTTTTCCTCTACATTCTGCGGTTTTGGAAACCCCAGTAATATCTTCACCAGCAACAGACTCACAGCAATATCTGCACCCTTGGCGAGTTGAGGGTTTTTGTCTAAACCCCAACGCTGCTATGAAATTTCTGGCTTCTCTCCCCTTAAATAGTATTAGCGGCAATGATACCTTTTTAGGTGGAGATTTACGCTTTTGGTCGCAGGTAGCGAGATGGAGTTTAGATTTAATTTCTAGATGTAAATTTCTGCCTAATATTTTTAAAGAAACTGATAGTTTTGTTGCTAGCTGGCAAGTACTTTTAGATAGTGCTGTAGATGGCACAAGGTTAGAAAAATTTTCTCAGTTGATGCCCTTAGCTTGTCGGACATATCAAGAAAGTGCTGAGTTCCAAGTGCTGAGTGCTGAGTTGAAAGAACAAAACTCAGCACTCATGACTCAGCATCCATCACTGAATTTACCTTTGCAGCCGCAAGAATTACTATTAGGATTTCTCAATAGTACGATTGATGCCCAAGTGCGAGAAATGATTGGTTCTCAACCCTTAGTGGAAAATAGGGTAATGGCATCTTTACCAGCGGGAGTGCGCCAGTGGTTGCAAAGCTTAACGAGTGAATCGTCAACAGTTAGTGCAGATGCAATTGGTGTGGATAGGTTGCAAGCAGCAATGAATGCTTGGACGATGCCGCTACAATACCAATTAACTTATAAAAGTTTGTTTCGCACCTGCTTTGAACTGCGATCGCCAGAGGATGGAGAATCGGAATGGAAATTGGTATATTATCTGCAAGCTGCCGATGATCCAGCGTTTTTAGTAGATGCAGCAACAATTTGGCAGCATCCAGTTGAGCAATTAGTCTATCAAAATCGCACCATTGAACAACCCCAAGAAACATTTCTGCGGGGTTTGGGGTTAGCTTCGCGATTATATCCGGCGATCGCACCTAGTTTGGAAAGTGAATATCCGGATTCATTTAGCCTTAACCCCATCCAGGCTTATGAATTTATTAAGTCTGTAGCTTGGAGATTGGAAGATAGCGGCTTAGGGGTAGTTTTACCACCCAGTTTGGCAAATCGTGAAGGATGGGCAAATCGGTTGGGTTTAAAAATTACTGCCGAAACACCCAATCAAAAGCAAGGACGCTTAGGATTACAGAGTTTGCTGAATTTTCAATGGAAATTGGCAATTGGTGGACAAACGATTTCTAAAGCACAATTTGATAGGTTGGTAGCATTAAATAGCCCACTGGTAGAAATTAACAGCGAGTGGGTAGAGTTACGTCCCCAAGATATTAAGACAGCCCAAGCATTTTTTGCTTCTCGTAAAGAAAAAATGTCCCTGTCCTTAGAAGATGCTTTGCGCTTGGGTACAGGAGATACCCAAGCCATAGAAAAATTGCCAGTCGTGAGTTTTGAAGCATCTGGCGCATTGCAAGAATTAATTGGCGCGCTGACAAATAATCAGGCGATCGCACCTTTACCCACACCTGCTAACTTTAAAGGACAGTTGCGTCCTTATCAACAACGCGGTGCTGCTTGGCTAGCCTTCCTCGAACGCTGGGGTTTGGGTGCTTGTCTCGCAGACGACATGGGTTTAGGTAAAACCATCCAGTTCATCGCTTTTCTATTACACCTCAAAGAACAAGATGCATTAGAAAAACCCACTCTCTTAGTTTGTCCTACTTCTGTATTAGGTAACTGGGAACGAGAAGTGAAAAAATTTGCTCCCACACTCAAAATTTTACAATATCACGGTGATAAACGTCCCAAAGGTAAGGCGTTTACAGATGCGGTGAAAAAGTACAATTTAGTCGTCACTAGTTACTCACTAATTCACCGAGATTTAAAATCACTGCAGAGTGTTGAATGGCAAGCCATAGTGTTAGATGAAGCGCAGAATGTGAAAAATTCTGATGCTAAACAATCCCAAGCAGTCAGACAATTAGAAGCCACATTTCGCATTGCTTTGACTGGTACGCCAGTAGAAAATAGATTGCAAGAACTTTGGTCTATTTTAGATTTTCTCAATCCTGGTTACTTGGGTAATAAGCAGTTCTTTCAACGCAGGTTTGCCATGCCTATTGAAAAGTATGGCGATTCTGCTTCATTAAATCAATTGCGTTCCCTAGTTCAACCCTTTATTCTGCGGCGATTGAAAACAGATCGTGATATTATTCAAGACTTGCCCGAGAAGCAAGAAATGACCGTATTTTGTGGGCTAACTCCCGAACAAGCGACGCTTTATCAAAAAGTGGTGGAAGAATCTTTAGCAGAGATTGATACCGCCACAGGATTGCAACGCCGAGGAATGATTTTAGCGTTATTAATTAAGCTCAAACAAGTCTGCAATCATCCAGCCCAATATTTAAAAGCAGCCAGCTTAGACAAATACCATTCCGGCAAACTGCAGCGCTTGGATGAAATGTTAGAAGAGGCTTTAGCAGAAGGCGATCGCGCTTTAATTTTTACCCAATTTGCCGAATGGGGCAAGTTACTCAAACCCCATTTAGAAAAACAGCTAGGACGCGAAATATTTTTCTTGTACGGTAGCACTAGTAAAAAACAACGTGAGGAAATGATTGACCGTTTCCAACACGACCCCCAAGGGCCACCAATTATGATTCTCTCCTTAAAAGCTGGGGGTGTGGGGTTAAATTTAACCAGAGCAAATCATGTCTTTCACTTTGATAGATGGTGGAACCCCGCAGTGGAAAATCAAGCCACAGACCGAGTATTTCGGATTGGTCAAACTCGCAATGTGCAAGTACATAAATTTGTTTGTACTGGCACATTAGAAGAAAAAATTCACGACATGATTGAAAGCAAAAAACAACTTGCAGAACAAGTTGTAGGCGCAGGTGAAGATTGGCTAACTGAATTAGATACAGACCAACTCCGCAATTTACTTTTATTGGATCGCAGTTCGGTAATTGAAGAAGATGCAGAATAATTTCGTAGTGACAACTAAATTATTCAGTCCTGAATAACTCTCGATGTAGGGTGTGTTGTCGCCTAGTGCAACGCACCATCCAAAATTTAAGGTGCTACACCCTCAGCAATAACAAAAAATCCAAATTTATATTTAATAGAAAATAATCTACCTTTATCTCTAGACTGTACGATTATGTCCAACCAATTTGCCCACGGTTATGCTTTGTTAATTGGAGTTGGTAGAACAGCCGAACCAAAATGGTCATTACCCGTTACAGTCAAAGATGTGCAAGCATTAAAAACCGTGCTAGCCAATGCAAATTTGTGTGCCTATGATTCCGCAAATATTCGCTTACTGCAGAATGAGCAGACAACACGTAGTGCAATTGTCGCTGGATTAACCTGGTTACAAGAAAAAGCAGCAAGCGATCGCAATGCCACAATAGTAGTTTATTACTCCGGTCATGGATGCTTTGACCTAGCAAGCCAGTGTTATTACTTGCTACAACATGACTTCAAATCCTCAGATATTGCTAACACCGCCCTACCTGCCGCAGAATTTACACAAGCCTTGCGACAAATTCAAGCAAAACGGTTGTGGGTAGTAATTGATAGCTGTCATGCAGAAGGTATGGCTACTTCCAAAGGCGAACTACCTGCCGATTTTATCGCCACAGCCTTACCCAAAGGTGTTATAGATGACTTAAAGCAGGGAGAAGGAAGGGCAGTATTTACATCATCCAGGGGTAATCAGAGTTCTTTCATCCGCCCTGATGCTACCATGAGCGTCTACACTTATCATCTCGTTGAGGCATTGCGGGGAGCGGCTAACAAGCCAGGAGACACCACAGTGATGCTCTCCAACCTCATCAATCATTTAGGGAAAACTGTGCCAGAAAGTGCTAGAACCCTGTGTAGAAAAGAACAAACGCCATTTTTTGATACAGCAATGGAAGATTTCCCCATTGCCATGTTGCGCGGCGGAAAAGGACTACCAAACTCAACCCCAGATTCGCCTAAAATAATGAGCGATCGCGAAGTCGTCACACCTGCACTCGCAAGAGCAAAACGAGCATTAGCTATTTTAGAAGAACAAGCCGCTTCCTATGGAATCAGGATTCCCGTAGATTTGCAGATTGAATTAGAAGAAAAACGCCGACAAGTAATTGAATTAGAATCCCGCCATCAAAGAACCGGATTAGATTAATTAAATTACACAGGTAGGGGCAAGGCATTGCCCATTGGTGTCAACTTAACACCAAACCCGCTTTGTGCAAAGGTTTTGCCCTCACCCCCAGCCCCTCTCCCTCAGGGCTACGGTGTACACACATCTTTGGGCTAGTGCAGAATGTGGGTTAGATCCCCCTAAATCCACGCCACTTGCTACAACGGGGGGAACCCCCGCAACGCAGTGGCTCCCCTTAAAAAGGGGGACTTTGATTCTTTTCCCCCCTTTTTTAAGGGGGCTAGGGGGGATCAAAATGTTATGGGGCTACGTTATAAGACTTGTGTGTACACCGTAGCTCCCTCAGGGAGATGGGAGCAAGAGATTCAATTCCCCTTCTCCCTGAGGGAGAAGGGGTTAGGGGATGAGGGCACGAGGGTTTTTGTACAACACCCGCCGTATATAGCTTTTAACTTCAGTTAACACAAGTGGGCATTGCCGTGCCCTAAAAATTATATTGACTTCCGAGTAATTTACACGAACCTTCGCCTTCCGAACACCAAACGCCGAGTAATTTACACGAACTTTCACCTTCCGAACACCAAGCGCCGAGTAATTTACACCAACCTTCGCCTTCCGAACACGAAGCGCCGAGTAATTTACACGAAGTTTCGCGTTCCTTTCACCAAACGCCGAGTAATTTACACCAACCTTCGCCTTCCGAACAGCAAACGCCGAGTAATTTACACCAACCTCCGAGTTCCAAACACCAACTTCCCCCTTCCAGGGATGCCGTGAAAAACTTATACAATCAAATGAGATGAAAATCTTCCCTAAATTGGCTCTCAAATAAACTAAAAAGCTAATTCCATCATAATTAATTGCATATTTTTTTATCATTGATATAACTCTATGGACGATCGAGAAGCACTACAGCGCACTCTCAACCGTGCCCGTCGCGCCCTCCAGATAATAGAAGAAGAAAAAGCTAGTTATGGCATTCGAGTTCCAGTAGATTTGCAAATCGAACTCGAAGAGAAACAAAAAGAAGTCGCTAGCCTAGAAGCGCGATTAAATCAGTTACAGGGAAACCGCACCGTAGCTGTACCTGATAACCTCCCCCGCTATAACGATGTATTTGTCGGACGCACAGCCGAAATCGCCCGTTGCATGGAAGCACTTTCACCAGAGGAACGGGGCTGGGGAGTGGCGATTGATGGTATTGGCGGCATGGGCAAAACAGCATTAGCACTGGAGGTTGCCCACCTAGCCCGTAAACAAGCGCTATTTGATGCTTATCTATTTGTTTCCGCCAAGACTACCTGGCTAACAACCGAGGGAGTGCGCCAAGAAACCCTCGCCTTATCTTCCCTTGATAGCTTCTGCCGAGAATTTGCCAAAGGCTTAGGACAAACAGATATTGTCAAAATAACTGATGCCACCGAACGCCGCCGCGCCCTGTTAGATGCCCTGCGGGGAAGGCGTGTTTTGCTGATTTGGGACAACCTAGAAACCCTGAATACAGAAGAACGCGAGATGATTGCCGAGTTTCTGCGGAAACTTCCCACTCCCAATAAAGCCATCATCACCAGCCGCCGCCGTACAGGAGAAAGCGCCCTCACTATCCGCTTAGATCATCTCTCGCCAGCAGAAGCTTTGGAATTAATGCAAGCGAAGGGACGTTTATACCCCCGCCTTGCCCAAGAATTAAACGCAACCAAGCCAGAAATATTGACTGCTTTATATGAAGCAGCTGGTGGCAACCCCTTAGCGTTAGACTGGACTCTGGGACAGGTGGCACACAAAGGTTACTCAATCAGTGTTGCCCTAGAACGGTTGCAAAATGCTGCCAACTCCAACGACCTCTACGGCTTTTTGTTTGCCGATGCTGCCGAAACTTTGACTAAAAATGACCGCACAGTGCTGTCAGCCCTAGCTGTATTCCGCACACCAGCAACCACAGCAGCATTAGCGGATGCTACAGATTTAGTCATCACAGCAATTCAACTTTCCTTAGAGCAATTAGTCACTCTATCTTTAGTGAATGACTTGGATGGTCAACGGTTTGGACTCCATCCCCTCACCCGCACCTATATTCGTGCAGCTATCAGTGGCACAGATATTATAGGAACACAGCCGCTAGCGGGTAAAATTCTCTTTGACTCTGCTGCTCAACGCAAAGTTTTACGCTACTGGGTAGACTACGCCCAGAAGTACGGGGGTGACGGCAATGATTCCTACAAAACTCATGACAAGCTAGAAGCCGAATGGCAAAACCTAGAGAGTGTAGCTACAACCTTGCGAGAAATGGCAGGTATCCCCGTACCCGGTACACTTCAAGACCGACAAGCCGCCCAAATGCTCATTGATTTGGAAAATGCTTTGCATTACTTCCTCTGGTTTCGCGGCTACTGGGATGAGCGAGTGCACTTGGGTGAGTGGTGTTATCAGGCAGGAAAGGCACTGAATCAGTGGAATGATGCTGGTTGGGGAGCCTACCATGTTGCTTTTGTTTACTACTATCGCGCCGAGACAGAACGGGCAGCAAGTTGGGCAGCGCAGATGGCGGAAGTGATGGAACGGGGTGGTAGCCGTCGGGGTAAGGCTACTGCAATTCAGTTGCAAGGATTAATTACAGCGCAACACCAGAACTGGGCAGAAGCGGAACGGTTGTATAAGGAGGCGTTAGCAATTTACCGAGAATTGGGGGAAGAAGAGAATGAGGCGATCGCTCTCAACGATCTGGGAGGAGTGGCGCGATCGCAGGGACAATATGACCGCGCCGAGTCCTACTACAAGCAAGCATTGGCGATCGATGAAAAACTAGGAGATAAAGAAGGACAAGCAACTGTTTGCAACAACTTGGGAAATCTTGCCCTTGACTGCAACCGATCTACAGAAGCCCGCACCTGGTATGAGTGTGAGTTAACCCTGGCTCAAGAAGTAGGACGGCAAGACTTGGTGGCTTATGCTCAAGAGGGGCTAGCGCGAATCTTAGAAGCTGAGGGGTGCTACTCAGAGGCGCTAAGTTTAGCACAATCTGCCCTGGCAATCCGGGAGCGCCTGCGCGATGGGAGGTTAGATTTTTCACGCCAATTAGTTGAACGGTTGCGACGCAAAGCAGGGAAATAATTTTTAATTCGTAGTTCGTAATTCGTAATTCGTAATTAAAGCCTTTACCCTTTGCACTTCCCCAAAAAATTAAATTATCAACTTGAAAATTAATCATGACTAATTACACCCTACAAGCAAGCCGTGAATGGTGGTCACAGAGATGGCTAGATTTATTAGATTCCTATCGCTTTAAAAAACGTTTAGAACGTGCGAGAAACTATTCTCGTCAGGGCAATGTTCTCAGTATTGAGTTTAAAGGTGCAAAAGTATTAGCTAGGGTGCAAGGTAGCGAACCAGAACCTTATAAAGTATCACTTTCCTTAGACCCCTTTAGCGATGAAGAATGGAGTTATGTCATTGAAACTATGTCCAAAAAGGCAACTTTTGCCGCTAAATTACTAGCCGGAGAAATGCCTCAAAATATTGAAGAAGTCTTCACTGCTAATGGACTTTCCTTATTTCCCTTTACCTTGTCAGATGTCCGCAGCAAATGCTCTTGTCCTGATAAAGCAAATCCTTGTAAACACGTAGGTGCAGTGTATTATCAGTTAGGCGATAGATTCAGCGAAGACCCATTTGTACTATTTAAATTGCGCGGACGTACCAAAGAGCAAATTATCAGCGACTTACGCCAATTACGTAGCGCTAAAATCGAAGTTTCGCCAACAGAAACATCTGATATCCAACAGCCAGTTACTAATCATCAAAATACAATTAAATTTGATTCATTCTGGCAGTACAATGAACCCCTTGATTCTTCTTTAGTCGTCATCGCCCCCAGTGGTAGCGAAACTGTATTAGATGTATTAGGCCCCATTCCCCTAGCTAAAGAAGAAGAGAACATCGGCAATTTAACCTCTAGCGATGTCGTCATGAAATATTTGCAGACAGTTTACCAAGATGTTAGACAAAAGGCAGTTTTAGCCGCAATGAATGTAGGAGGGGCTTAATACAGCATTCTTCAATCGAGCTTGAAAATGGGCATTGGGCATTGGGCATAGAAAAGAGAGATTTCTATGCTTTGCATAAAAATTTTTCATTGGGACTGCCTTATTTTCAAATGATACCAATTTGAAAAAAGAATACGACAGATTGTAGGGGCAAGGCAGTGCCTTGCCCTCTAGAATATATTGATGTGTCGCAAACATAATTTGAGTTGGTATGAGCTAATCATCGAAAAAACCCACACCCAACCATAAAAATCTACCTTTCCCATGACGATAGTAGCCTCTCCTGTCGGAGACGCTACACGTAGCTTGCTTCCCCGCAGGGGTACAAGTCGGGGAACCCGCCCACAGCACTGTATCCCCAATGCCCCATGCCCCATGCCCTATGCCCAATACCTCACTACTGATAAAATGCGGATAGTGCGTTATACTTCGTTAACGCCCCTATCATAACCACAGGGGTGATTTTGGTTGATAAGTTTTCACCTCAGAAACCGAAAAATAATTTTATATTCGGGGTTGTATTTATTACAAGTGGTTGAATGGTATAAATTGCAGAGTAATCTGGTCAAACCCACATGGAAGCCCAAACTAAAGTTATTTCGGTAGAACTATCTGATGGTTCAAATGTAAGAGTCGAAGCTACCCTCATTAGTGAGCGTAAATTAAGTATCCCCACTCGACCTTTTAAAGAAGTTACTATTGCTATTGAATCCCTTAGCAGGGACATTGCAGAAGTAATACAGAAAGTTAAACCAGATAAGGCTAGCGTCAAATTTGGTATAGAAATTGCCCTCGAATCAGGTAAACTCACACCTATATTAGTTAAAGGTAGTTCGGCAGCCAATCTAGAAATTACTTTAGAATGGAGTCAAACCCCTGTAGGGGAATTAAAAATTCCAACAAATTCAATAGTTAAGCAAGAATCCCCTATAAATATAGGCTAGTGTCTAGTACATCTGTGCGGAATTCAAAATTCAAAATTAAGAGAGCATCAGCATTTCATTGATTCATGATTTACTAAAAACTAGAATTTGATTACTGAAGACTCAGCACTCGGTACTCAGCACTGTTTATCTGCGGCTGAGGGATTTCTACAGCTTGGTTAGTTTAGTTTTATTGGCTTATTGTCCAAACTCCAATCGTGCTTTTTCAACCAAATCTGCTGTGATAATATCTTGCTTTGCTTGACGAGCTAGCTGCTCAATTCGCGCCTTTGCTTGTGTGCGAACAAAAAAGGGGATATTTTTTAATTTTTCTTTAGCTTCTGCTGTCCATCCCAATGAATCTGAAAACTTGGGTTCACTCATATTTAGTATCCTTTTATTCAGTAATACCAGGATATCAATACAAAGTAATAAGATAAATTTTCTACATATTCTCCTAATGAAATAGATTATGTCATGTTGCAGTAACAGCAAATAAAAATAAAATATAAAATGCCTAAGTGAATAACGAGTATCAGGGTTGCTGCAATCAATCAATTTAAACCCTGTTATGTTGCTAGATGATTTCACTTACGGAATTTTGCAAGTGCATGAGGGAAGAGAAGAATTTTTAGATTAAATTCTCTCGTTTTGTACCTCATTTGGTTTTGACATACTCCCTGCAATTTGCATCTCCCAAGAGTAGAGGCTGCGTGTAGCCAATACTGCTCGGTTAAGGATTTTCAACTCTTAATTTGGTTTGGGTAAAAGGTGAAAGGGTAAGGGTTAAAGGTTTTTTCTTGCCCCTTTTCCCCTTCCCCTTTTGCCCTTAACCGACAAGTATTGTTTCCTATGGGAGTAAAGCCGGAAACCAGGCTTTTCTCATGATTCTGAAAGTCAATCGGTGTTCTAGGTACAATGTTGGCAGACAACAATAACTGAATCCAACACAAAGCAAAGGTAATTATGCGCTTACTTCATACAATGCTACGGGTGGGGAATCTTGAAGAGTCTTTGAAATTCTACATTGATGTCCTGGGAATGAAATTGTTGCGGCGAAAAGATTATCCAGATGGAAAATTTACTCTAGCTTTTGTTGGCTATGGTGACGAAAGTGACCATACAGTCATAGAACTAACTTACAACTGGGGGGTGGAAAAGTACGAATTAGGTAATGCTTATGGTCATATTGCCATTGGTGTAAGTGATATTTATGCTACCTGTGAAGAAATTAGAAATCGTGGCGGTAAGGTAGTAAGAGAACCAGGCGCAATGAAACATGGTACTACAGTAATTGCTTTTGTTGAAGACCCAGACGGCTATAGGGTTGAACTCATTCAATTGGGTACTCTAGGAATCGAGGGTAAAGAGGAATCACAAACACTGGTAACTAAGTAATTATTGGACTAAAAAACTTGAGCGATCGCCAATGCTAAAAGCTAAAAATCGATTTTTAGAAAATTGGATTTATGATTAACCGGCATTGCGATCGCTTCCTTGACTATGATTGAAAAATAAATTGTATTACTTCTTACTTTTGAGTAAGTTAATTTACTGAATAGCAATAAATTCTAAGATCAGAGCTTTTTATTTAAAGATTTTCCGAGACGAGAACTGAAATACTTAATTGCTAACTAGTTCACCTTAAGATGGCATTATACTAATGCATTAATTAATAAATGCGATTTTCATGCCTATTGCCAGATCGCCAATATCTTTAAGCTTTGCTATTGCTTAAAAAGTAGCAGTAGCTAAAGCTGGTGAAAAGCCTACACTGTATGCGATAGCATCAGTATAGGAGCCAGTCACATAATCGCTTATTAATTACCAACTTTAAATTGCACCTAGAGATACAAGCCGATACATACCAATGATGTTTGGATATTTACTTGGGGGAGAAAAACGAGCAAGTGAGGAAGTATGAACTAAGCTAAGCTATTCTGCTTTTAAGTTACACAATCCGTCGTTAGGGCTGTTGACCATTAACCGTTAACAGTCAACAGTCAACAGTCAACAGTTAACAGCCCATATTAGTAGTTATGCAATTTAGACGCGCATTAGCCTATGAAGCAGCAAAGTTGTAATTTTCGACTATGACCAGGACTACGCCAACCAAGTATCTTGAGCTTTTTGTGCCTTTATCCTTCCCCAATCGGCAATTTCTTAACTAAAATCACGCCACATCCTACAAGTAAGGAAACTCTTCCACTGGCGGCAAAATTCTGAAATCTCAACCTGAAAATTATTAAAGATGCAACCTACAGATCCTAATAAATTTACTGATAAAGCCTGGGAAGCGATCGTGAAATCTCAGGATATAGTCCGTGCTTATCAACAACAGCAACTAGATGTTGAACATTTAATTATTGCTTTGTTAGAAGAACCTACTAGCATAGCAATACGTATTCTCGCTCGAGGTGAGGTTGATCCAGTAGCCTTGCAAGAACAACTGGAAGCTTTTACTAAACGTCAACCCAAAGTGGGGAAAAGCGATCAACTTTATCTAGGACGTAGTTTAGATGTTCTACTCGATCGCGCCGAAGAAAGTCGAGTGCGGATGAAAGATGGCTTCATCTCCATAGAACATATGCTTCTGGCTTTTGCTGAGGACGATCGCATCGGGCGGAAGCTCCTCCAACGCTTTAATGTTGATAGTAGTAAGTTAGAAGCAGCAATAAAAACTGTGCGCGGTAGCCAAAAAGTAACCGATCAAAATCCCGAGTCTCGCTACGAAGCCTTGCAAAAATTCGGACGAGATTTGACAGAACAGGCAAAAGCAGGGAAGCTTGACCCAGTAATTGGGCGAGATGACGAAATACGCCGCGTTATTCAGGTATTATCGCGCCGTAGTAAGAATAATCCCGTTTTAATTGGTGAACCTGGGGTAGGTAAAACTGCGATCGCGGAAGCTTTAGCACAGCGCATGGTAAACGGTGACGTTCCCGAATCGCTGAAAAACCGCCAGCTAATTTCTTTAGATATTGGTAGTTTAATTGCTGGAGCTAAATACCGAGGTGAGTTTGAAGACCGTTTAAAAGCTGTTTTGCGGGAAGTTACAGAATCAAACGGTCAAATAGTACTGTTTATTGACGAACTGCACACCGTTGTCGGTACAGGTTCCAATCAGCAAGGAGCAATGGATGCAGGCAATTTGCTCAAACCGATGCTGGCGCGGGGCGAATTACGCTGTATTGGGGCGACAACCTTAGATGAGTTCCGCAAACACATTGAGAAAGACGCAGCCTTAGAACGGCGTTTTCAGCAGGTATTTGTCGATCAGCCCAGTGTTGAAAATACCATTTCCATTTTGCGGGGGCTAAAAGAACGTTACGAAGTTCATCACAACGTCAAAATTTCCGATTCCGCACTTGTAGCTGCAGCCACCTTGTCAGCGCGTTATATTTCTGACCGCTTTTTACCAGATAAAGCCATTGACTTAGTAGATGAAGCCGCAGCCCAGCTGAAAATGGAGATTACCTCCAAACCCGCAGAACTGGAAACAATTGATCGGCGCTTAATGCAGCTAGAAATGGAAAAGCTGTCATTAGCTGGGGAAGATAAAGGTACGGCTCAAACAAAAGAACGTTTGGAGCGCATTGAGCAAGAAATTACCACCTTGACAGCCAAGCAGCAAAAATTTAACGACCAATGGCAAGGTGAAAAGCAGGTATTAGAAGCTATTAGTGCTTTAAAGAAGGAAGAAGATGCTTTAAGGGTACAAATTGAGCAAGCAGAACGCGACTATGACCTGAATAAAGCTGCTCAATTGAAGTATGGCAAATTAGAGGGAGTGCAGCGCGATCGCGAAGCTAAAGAAGCGCAACTGTTAAAAATTCAAAGCACAGGTTCTACGCTACTGCGCGAACAAGTAACAGAAGCCGATATTGCGGAAATCGTCGCTAAATGGACAGGAATTCCCGTAAATCGCCTGATGGCATCGGAAAGGCAGAAATTACTGCAATTAGAGCATCATTTGCATGAAAGGGTCATCGGTCAGCAAGAAGCTGTCGCCGCCGTGTCCGCCGCGATTCGTCGTGCTAGGGCGGGAATGAAAGACCCCGGCCGTCCTATTGGTTCATTTTTATTCATGGGGCCGACAGGGGTAGGTAAAACAGAACTAGCCCGCGCTTTAGCACAGTTTCTCTTTGATTCTGATGATGCTTTGGTGCGCTTAGATATGTCCGAGTATATGGAGAAACACTCGGTTTCTCGGTTGGTTGGTGCGCCTCCAGGGTATGTAGGCTATGAAGAAGGCGGTCAGCTTTCCGAAGTTGTGCGCCGTCATCCTTACTCAGTGGTGCTGCTGGATGAAGTGGAAAAAGCCCACCCCGATGTCTTCAATATTTTGTTGCAAGTATTGGATGACGGTAGAATTACTGATTCCCAAGGCAGAACAGTGGATTTCCGCAACACTGTAATTGTCATGACCAGTAATATCGGTAGCGAACATATTCTTGATGTCTCTGGTGACGACTCCAAGTATGAATTGATGCGAAATCGGGTAACCGAAGCTTTGCGATCGCACTTCCGCCCCGAATTTCTCAACCGTGTGGATGACATTATTCTCTTCCACACCCTCAGCCGTTCAGAAATGCGTCATATTATCCGTATTCAACTCAAACGCGTTGAAAATCTCCTCAAGGAGCAAAAAATCTTCTTCGATATCTCCGCAGCTGCTTGTGACTACCTTGTAGAAACAGGCTATGACCCAGTGTATGGCGCACGTCCCCTCAAACGGGCAATTCAGCGTGAAGTCGAAAACCCCATTGCTACCAAATTACTGGAGAATACCTTTATTCCTGGAGACACGATTTTCATTGATAAAGGTGAAGCGGGACTGAGTTTTAGTAAAAAACAGTCCGTTAAAGTAGCAGCGCCATCAGCTACGGTTCAGTTATTAGAACCTACCGCTGACGTTTAATATCAAGGCAAAATTTTTATGATTAAGCACTATGAAATATCAGCAAATTTCATAGTGCTACATAATCCAATACAGTTCAGATAAGTTCATTAGTGATGATTTGTCAGTTGTGTAAAAAGCTAGCTCAATTGGGGGATTCTCCCCCAAACCCCCGATTGGGTGACGGTTGCGTCCCCCAAACCCCCTCCAAAATTATTGTTGAGTTTTTTGTTGAATAACTAGTTTTTAGGTTTTGTTGTCAATTCATTTTCTTAACTGAACTGTATTGCTACATAATCCTCTATTCAGGGAACTCTAAAAAATAAATATCCAATTTTGAGAGCAAAAAAGAAATCAGAATTTTTTCCTCTGCGCCTCTGCTTACATAGCGATAAGGTATTTTTTAGTTGGAAATCCCTAACGCCAACCTAACAAGCGCAACCCAGGGACGATAAGGTAATAACTCACGCCTAGCCAAAAACTGAGCAAAATGCCCTCAAAAGCAAAATAAATCATTGGTGGTAATAATTCTGGCCATCGGGGTGGAGTAGAAAAGTGGAAGATAGTTGGTAGTAACCCTAAGCGAATTAAAACTGCAAAAATTAGTGCAGTTCCCAAAGACGTAATGACAGCGTAGACTATGCGATGACTGCGAAGCCCTAAACTCAATGTCAGTAGGAATGTTGCAAACACAATTGAAACTACCAAACCTTCATTGCTATTTCTGGGGATAGTTAATTGCAAAGTTAACCAGCCTAAACCATAGCTGATTGTACCCATCAACGACACCACCAAAAACCGCCTGCGTTGGGCAAAACCTCCAGCTAGCGTCAGTCCCCATGCAGTACCTAAACCTGCGGCGGCAAAAATCAGCACTTCTGATGCTAAGACAGTTTGGTTGTCAGGAAATAAGCCAGGTACTTGCAGAAAGATAAATTGCGCCACGCGATCGCCTAAAACTGTGCGGTAAGCTAAAAAGAAACCTGCGATCGCTCCTACTGCTGCACCCATTCCCGTTAATATCATCGCCCAGATTGTGATGATACAGGCGAGCAAAAATTGCGCGATCGCCTTGATAATTAAGAGCGTAGTTTTACTTACAGTTTTAGTAAATTTTCCTACGGCTCTTTCTAGGGATTGTGTGATCAGAGTCAGCCTAGTAGATACCTGCTGATTAGTATTTTGTAGTAAAGAAGATAACTGCTGCTGTAGCGAAACAGAAGAAAGCTGCGTCAATCTTTTTTTAATGATATTTGCACTTGTAGGACGCGATCGCACATCCTCCTGCACCATCTCATCCAATAAATCTGCAAACTTGGGATTAACATTCACCCGATTCCGCCATTGCAACGTCCCAGTTTGCATATCTTCTAATTCTGGCGGATATTTGCCTGTGAGCAATTCAATCATCGTTCTACCCAAGGCATAAAAATCAGCACTGGGCCCCACATTACCACCGCTTACTTGTTCTGGGGGACTGTAACCCGAAGAAAATAAGCGAGTTGAACTTGATTGATAACGCGGCTGAGAATCTCTAAATTGTTTTGCTCCGCCAAAATCAATCAACACCAGCTGATTCCCAACAGGCTCATTTGACAAAGAGTTGCGTAGCATCAAATTAGAAGGTTTGATGTCTCTGTGAATAATCTGGCGTTTGTGCAATTCTTGCAAAATTTGCACAGCTTGCGTAAACCAGTTCAACACCATCTCTTCTGGACAGCCTTGAGGATAGTTTTTGCGGATATCTTCTAAAGTCTGCCCATTAATTTTTTCCATCACCAAACAAGGTAGTTGGTGTTGTTGGGGATTAGTCAAATTTATGAGGAAATACCCATCAGCATCTACTCTTGGTACTCCCGGATGCCGTAAATTAATTAAAACTGAGGCTTCTTGCCTAAACAAATCCAGTGCCTTAGCGGAATTTTCCACTAAAACCTTCAGTACCTTTTCAGTCTGAGTTTTAACATCCCAAACTGTGTAAATTTGGGCAAATCCTCCCGATCCTAAAGGCTGAACTGGCACATAGCGGTCTAACAACTGTAGCGGAGCGCCACAGCTATTGCAAAATTTGTTTCCCCAAGGTTGGGGATAGGGGCGTTGACAATTGGGATTTATGCAGTGAACCGCACTCTGCGTGATGTGGGACACAACCGCTACAATACAAAGGCTGAATTGATTTTAGCGTCTCTTTAGCTTTCTTGAAGTTAAAGCTAAGTAGAGCGGTGCAATTAAAGATAGTTGGTCATTGGTCATTTGTCATTATTTATTGGTAAGAGTTTCAAACCTATTGACGTTTCGTAACATAGTGGTTGATTTCCAACGATTTAGTTTCCGGTAAGTAGACTATGCACTCAGCAAGCAATGTTCCCTATTGCTGTATTAGCAGAGGGAGACAAGGGGAAATAAGCAACAGACTTCCAACTAAAAAAATATTCCATCCCTGCGGGACGCTACGCGAACGCTTTGTCAGCAGAGGAAGCAGAGTAGAAAGAATGTGCCGCTATGAAAATGGGATAATTTATTTTCTGGAAGTCCCCAATGTCTAATTCCGAATACCCAAAACCAAACACCAAATGACAAATGACTAAGGACAAATAACAGCCTTAGCCAATTTTTTAAATTTCGCCAACCTAATCAAAATGTTTGCAACAAGTCAGCAAAACCATAGAGGCTAATTAAGAGCAAGAGTAATGCTGTGAATTGGGTAATTTTACTTTGAGGTGAGGGAGCGATCGCTTCTCTGACTAAAATAGAAATCGATGCACCAACTACCAAACTCAAACCCAGCACTAAATAAGGTGGTCTATCTGGCAAAATAGTTGCCATTCCTAGCATTGCGATCGCTAGCATTAACATTAATAACTCTACAAACCGGGGTGGGTTGTATTGGCTAGATACAATAAAGCTGTTGAACCAAAAATGCCAAAATCTCATAGCTTTTGAGTGCAGAGTTTTAATTAAGTGCTGTTAGCGGTAGCGGGGCGTTTAGCCCGTGCTGAGTTGTGAGAAATACTTACAGGCTGTAGGCTTAGAGCTACATACATAATTAAATCTTTATTGCCCGCACAGGCGGGCTACTCTGCGGAAAGCCGATCTGGTGTCTATGTTTATTGAGCGACACCCTTCTTGTACAATACAGCGTCAACAGAGCAACCATTTCAATTAGCCAAAAGCTTTGATATCCAAACTTTTTGAACGCCAGTTGCTTCAACCGGGGGAACTCCTGCAACGCACTGGCTCCTTTTGAGTACAGACGCGATTAATCGCGTCTTTGTGACTTTTGACTTTACATAGCGGTCTATGGCGTTGGCTTTTGGCAAAGGTAGTGGAGTTATGAAGCCATTGTCTAGACAAAATTCATAACTCATAACTAAAAATGGTTAGCCTCTCGCCCCTAGCTTTTGACCAGTACCGTTCTTTTGGGCTGTATCACTTTCTGGAAGTTCCACACCAAAAACTCTAGCAAAAGCTTTTTCCACTTTGTAGCCAGAATCAATTGACTCTAAGGGGTCTTTCCTCAATCTGTGACGCAGACATAAGGTAATTACACGGCGGATGTCATCAACTGTAACTTCGGTACGTCCTTCTAATGCAGTTAAAGCTTTGGCGGCGCGGTTGGTTACAATGTCGCCTCGCAAGCCGTCTACATCGAGTTCCGAACAAATTTCCGAAATTTTCACCCGCAAATCATAGTCGCTGGTAACTTGGGGTAACAAGTTTTGAGCGTTCACCAGTTGCTGTTGTAGTGCTTCTTGTTCGGGTTGGTACTTTTCAACAAAAGCTGGAGGGTTTTGGTCAAATTCTGACCTTTGCTCTACGATTTGCACCCGCAAAGCTGGTTCTTTGACTGTGTGGATTTCTGCGTGCATCCCAAAGCGGTCGAGAAGTTGAGGACGCAGTTCACCTTCTTCCGGGTTACCAGAACCGACAAGTACAAATCTTGCGGGGTGGCGGATAGAAATACCTTCCCGTTCGACAGTGTTCCAACCACTAGCGGCGGAGTCCAGCAATACGTCTACTAGGTGGTCATCTAGCAAGTTTACTTCATCCACATAGAGAATACCCCGGTTAGCTTTGGCTAAAAGTCCTGGTTCAAAGGCTTTCACACCTTCAGACAAAGCTTTTTCGATGTCGATGGTACCGCAAACCCGGTCTTCTGTAGCGCCTAAAGGTAAGTCTACCATCTGCACTTTTTTAGGAACTGTGGGGATTTCTACCCCTTGTTCGAGCATTTGGCGGACTTCATCGCTCATTAAGTCGGGGTCGCCGGGGTCACTGTTGAAGGGATCATTAGCAACAACAGAGATTTCTGGTAGCAGATCGGCCAGGGCCCGGATAGTTGTGGATTTACCAGTACCGCGATCGCCCATAATCATCACACCACCAATTTTGGGGTCAATCACGTTCAGCAGCAGGGCCAGTTTCATTTCTTCCTGACCAACAATAGCTGTAAACGGAAATACCACACGTCGCGTACTCGCTGTGGTTTGAGCAGTAGGACTCACTAAATTACCTTATCAATATTTTTCTTATTACCGTTCTTTATTGTGCCATAGCTAGGGCTATAGAAAGTTAGAGCGATCGCCAAAGATAATCGGGTCTGGAAATTCTTTAGAATCATCCTGATAAATTTAATGGTTGACCTTCATTCACCGTGATAGCAAAACATGGCAAATCAAAGTTAACCATCAAAAAGCACCTTAAAAAAGGCGCTATTACAATCAATCTAGTATTATTTACAACCCATCTTATCTAATCTCAGTATTGTAAGTGGTAGCCCTAGGTTTGCGGGCACCAGCAACAGCACCAACTAGCGAAGCTAATAAACCTAACAAAGAACCAAATACAAACCACCACAAGCCTCTGGATGTAGCTGCAGCAATATCACGAGCTTGTTCTGCAGTTACGTTAGGAACATTTTGTGGCACATTATTAATTGATTGTTGGGTTTGGTTAAGAACTGCTGCTGCATTAGAAGCCGCAACACCAAAAGCACCCGATACGCCACTTGCTAATAACCAAGAACTAAGTGCTAAAGTAGTTGCCCAAAGAATTGCGCCATTAAGCAAGGCTGTATTCCGGTTCATCGGGCCACAAGCACGAGTTGTTACCCAACCACCAGTAAATAGAGAAATCAACAAAGCAATTGTTGACCAAAGACCTACATTACCTGCAACACTAGGCGCAATAGTTCTGGGTGCGCCTGAACCTGCGACGTTTCCAGCTCCGATCGCACCAAATAATGCACTCAAAATCAATTGTGTAACTAAAGCGACTAACACACCAGAAATAATTGGCCCCCAACGAACCAGGTCGTGATAATCAGATGATCTACCAGTGACCACTTGCTCAGGCGGAATTACTTGGTCGCCTACTCGATTTACATATGACATAGACTATCTTCTCCCTTAATGCTTCAGTAAAGCTTTTTCCAGGTATATTTGCACTTGATGTTTATAAATTAAATTGCTAAATATAATTTTTTCTATCTATCAACAGAAAGAGTTATGTACTCTATCTTTGGTAGGAATAAATGTGGCGTAATTGCTATAAATAATCAAGATAAATCTTTTCTTTCATTGCCGATATTTGATACGAAAAAATTATTAATTATTTGGAATAATTAATAATTACCGAAAGAATAAAAAAATTATAAATTTAAAAGAATAATTCAATCATCTTCATCTGGCTGATTAAACTAAAAAAGCACAGATTCCCGAAATTATCTAAAACATCGAGAATCTTTGTTCTGCAGCCTTCTCAATGAAACTTACACTAACGCATCTTTACCGCTGTGCCTGTGGCAGTAATTAATAACAGTACACCCGATTGATCGACATTGATAGTACCAGTATCAATTTCAATACCAATCACAGCGTCAGCCCCTAAACGCATTGCGCGTTGCTGTAATTCTTCTAATGCTTTGCGTTGTCCCTGTTCAAACAGACGTTCATAGCTGCCGGTGCGTCCGCCAACAATATCACGAATGCTAGCTAAAAAATCTCTTAAAAAATTGCTGCCATATACGACTTCTGCTGTAACAATACCTAAATATGACTGAATAACAGCTCCTTGAATCACATCAGTTGTTGTTAAAATCATAAATTTTGCCTCAAAAATAGTATCAGATAATTTTAGACCAAGCATAGTCTTGAGCAGTCAACCAGAAAAGCAGGAACATTTTGGAGTTGAGATAGATCTGATCTAGCAATGACTCGATGAGGATAAGTATCAACACCCAGAAAATTATCAGTCCTGAATAATGAAATAAAGCCTAAAATTTCTCAACTAAAGCAATGCTTAAAGCATAGTTTTATACATGGTTTCCATTTCTAGACAGGGTATAAATATTTTCTCACTTACTAATACAAGAGGTAAGATTTTTAGCTCAAAATTGGTTTTGCTTTAAAGGCTTGCTGTCAGCGTTAGCTAAACGCTAAAAGAGTAAGGGTTAAAGGTTTTTTCTTTTTTCTTTTCTCGTCATAGAGCAGTATGAGACTCTGTGAGTTTTGGCTTTCAATTGTTTAATATACTTACAATTTATCGCCAACGTATAATTTTAGCCTCTTCCTTTCAATATAGAGGTCTATTACCCGCCTAAATATATATGTGGAAATACCTGTATTTAGATACTTCATCCTCAAAGATTACGTAAAATCTCGGTTTCTTCTCACTGATACTCGGATTATTTATGTGCAATTATTAATATTTTATAAAATGGCATAAATACAGTTTTCAAAAAGAAATATTTCTGTTTTAATGTACAAGAAAAAAGTTCCCTATGAATTCAGGAAATTTACTGTGTACAAACGAATATCATTTATAGTAAGTCTGCTGCTATTAGGAAGTTTTGTCGTTCCTATATCTCCTGCGGCTCAAGCGCAAGTTTTGTTAACTCAAGCCAGAAGCCCAGAAATTAAGCAACTTTTAGAAGAAGGACGGAGACTAGTAGATGCCGGTGATTATAATGGGGCAATCTCTGTTTATCAACAAGCCGCAAGTCTTGAACCTAAAAATGCCAAGATTCATTCAGGAATTGGCTATTTATATGCTCAACAAGGAAATTTTCAGGCAGCACTAGCAGCTTATCGTCGCGCACTAGCTATCAACCCCAACAACGGCGATTTTTATTACGCTGTGGGTTACATCAAAGGGAATATGGGTGATACTCCTGGCGCGAAAGAAGCTTATCGTCGTGCTATTCAATTGAACCGTAACAATCTTAATGCTTATTTAGGATTAGCTGTAACTCAGGCTCGTCTAGGAGACTATGAAGCAGCGAGCTGGGCATACGAACAAGCAATTAATATTGATCGCAACAATGCCCAAACCTATGAGTTAATGGGTTCAATGTATAAGCAAAGACGGCAAACCAAACAAGCCACTAACTTACTCAGAAAAGCTCGTGATTTATACCAAAGACGGAATGACTTTGATGGTGTAGCTAGGGTAGAAGCATTGCTACGAGATTTGGGAGGATAAGGAATTTAAGCATATCTTTGAAGGCTAATAAATTAAATAGTGAGAGATAATCGCTAAAAGCCTTTCTGTAAGTAGATTCTGTAACAAGCATCTATGTGAATTAGACATGAAAAGGCCTTGAATAATTATCCAGAAAATTGAATTAGAAATTGAAATATTACTGTTTCGGTTTTGCCTTCTGATGAGATTTAAGAAGGTGGAAATTAGAAACATTGTGATATTTCCAATCAACAATTAAGAGTTTTTTTTCATTTAGGCTTCTGGTCACTTTGAGGCAGTATTGATTGTAGACAGAAGCCAACTATTCGAGAATTAAAACCATTTATGCTTCAAAAAATTTCCGAACTATTTACCAATCAACTGCTGTAATTGCAATTGGGTGAGGCACAGATAATTGTAGGGGCAAATATGTTGACCCCTACCGATATACTTCATTTGGTTGGAACATCACATATAGAGCTAAAATACTATTTTACTTACCGGATTAATTTATTTTTTTACTTGGACAAATACTGTTTTATCCAACTACGAAAAGCTTTAAGGGTTGCATTTCTACCTGCTGTTTTACTAGTTTCAAGATATTGGGGAATTATTTCAGTCAAAGGTAGATTAGGAAAATTTAAACTTGACTGAGACTCTATATAATTTCCATCTTCTAAAATATTGATTGTTAATATACCTTTTTCAAAACGCCATAGTTCCGGCACGTTTAAAGTTTGATATATATGAGGATGGGTACGGGAAGTAATATCAACTTCTAAGGCTAGATCAGGTGGTGGATCAACTGTTAAATCTAGTCGTTTTTTGCCGCGAATTAAAGCTTCATTTTTGATATAAAAACATTGATCTGGTTCTATACCCTGAAGCATCGATTGATTTTTGAACGTGGTAGATCCAAGACATCTAAATTCAATATCTAATTCTTCTAATAATGCTTTGATTAAATCACTGATAATTTCTTTATCGTCCTCATGTTCTGGCAATGGAGCCATAATTTCTAAGATTCCCTTGTCATAAGCAATTCGCGCTGCACGATGTTCGCCCAACTCTTCAATAATTGTTTCTAATTCTTGCCAAGTGACATCTTGCAATAATACTCTTTGCCCTGGTGGAAGATGGATGCGCTTTAACTCCAGTAACACCTTTTTAGCTCCTTGCAGTTTAAAGACTTCAACTCCAACTCATAAATTTTATGACTACATAAATAGCGATAATCAGATTCTCTCAAATTAACTGGGCAAAATGCGATCGCAGATTAATTACGTCCCTATGATAAAGTATATTTGCAGGAAAGATAGAAGGCGATCGCTTTGTGTAAGAATCCCTGCTGACTAGTGATCGATTAGTCATTGACTCAAGAATTTGACTAAATTTACAGCAAAGGCGATCGCAATTGCACTATTTTTGAGTAACTTCAGTGAGGGCTTCATTGATAACCTCATCGCTAACACCGTGACGCTTCAAGCTAGCAATCAGTGCTGAGATAGTATCCCCCTCTAGTAGTTCCAGATCAACTCTTAGCCCTTGGCCGATATAGGCACGCACTAACGGCTGATAGCCAGAAAATCCCAGTAATGGTGCTATTCTTTTCAAATCTTCAATGACATCTTCGGGAATACGAATTGTGATTGTAGTCATTGGACGATTTTTATCGAGTCGCTTTTTCAGTGCGTCAGCTTTCATAATATTCTCGCTCCTTGCGTGTTGCTTTACGAGCTTAAATGATCCGAATTATTTCGTTTTCACGTTCAATGTAGACGACATATAGAAGATTCCACCGTCTATCTAAGCCAATAACAGCATCTCTTTCTTCATCATTGCGACTTGCATCAACAACTACTAAAAACGGATCGAAAAATGCTTCTATGGCTTGCTGAAATGTCACGCCATCATGATTGCTAGGATTTATACAAGCTTTTTCTTCATTCCAAACGAAAGTGACACCATTAAGCACGAAATACACATCCATGCCTTACATAGTAGACATTGTGTATTTACGTTGTCAATACGTTTTATGAAAGAGAGATATTTCCGTAAGGGCGATGTCTACGACGGGCTATACCTAGGCAATTTCAAAAATAGTCAGTCCTCTTCATTTTTAACAGAATGCTGACAAGTCTTGCCCAGCCCATTATGCTAAGTTTACTTAGCGACAAGACCATTAGCAAAAGCTCCACTGAAGTCGCTGTCTAGTATAACTACTTGTCTTTTTGCTCTACTATCTTGCATTGCATCATGTATGAACCTAGCTGGAACAGCAGAATATTTTCTCAGACTTCCCCGAGAAGTCTTACGAGTTAAGGAGGTTCCAAGATAAAGCTTGCCATCAACATCTTTTAGAGCATGACCTGAAAAATACAGTAGAACTAAGTCATCTTTCTCTCGTTCTAAGAAAATAGTTTCAATTGCTTCGAGCATTTGAGTTGGTTCAGGATTGATCAGTGTTGACACCTCATCAAAACCACCGATATCTGGATTTTGTAGTACTCTCTGCAATGCTAGTACATCGTTCTCGGCAGAAGGAAGCGGATACAAACCCGCAGGGTATTCACTTACTCCTATTAGCAGTGCTGCTTTCCCAGTAGCTTTAACTTTGCTTGCTTTATGAGGTGACTTTGCTAGCACAATCCTAAATCCCTCCCTTACTGGATAAAACTGAGGAGACAGATACATTACTGGTGTGACTTCTTGTACCTTGTTACTAGCATACTCGTGTAACTCGTCAACCGAAATCCATCCATCATCATTTAAATCCGCTGCTCCGGTTTCAATACCCTCGACTAGATACCGGGTGTAAATCGATAAGTCTGATCCCTCCTGCTCAAAGGAATACTGGGTTGCACTGGAGGAGGTTAGAATAACACGCCCCTCTTTTCCAACTTGAGCTACGCGAAGTATACTCTTTGATAAGGAAAATACTCGTTGTTCGACTGAAATAATGTCTTCATCTATTAATCCCAGACGTTTTTGATAGTCTTTCAAATCTCTTTGGGTTGCTTCGCTAAAGGGGTACTCTATCTTTACTGCATCAAGCAATACCTGCTCATATTCAATTAATTTAGCCTCATAATCTCTGTAGGGGCGTAATACTTCATCTTCTATTGCAGTCGCTTCTTCTAGAGTAAAACCAAGTTCATCGCGGAGTAGGTCTAATATTCTACGGGCAAAGGGAGAAAACTTACCCTGCCCTGCACGACTTTCGGCTTCCTTCCGGTACTTGAGCTTTGGATCATCTTTAGAAGATTTTGCTAACAAAATCTTATGACCTTCCTCAACTGGAAAGAACTTTGGGGTCATTGCTGGTGCAGCTTCTTTTACCTTTGCACTGGTATATTCATGTAGTTCATCAACAGAAATCCAACCATCTCCATCTAAATCGGCTGTACCTTTTTCCAGCCCCTCTACTAAGTAACGCGTATATATGGATAGTCCAGCGTTTTCATGCCCTGGATTTTCCGAGCCAAAAGAATACTCTATGAAAGATGAAGAAGTAAGGATAGCTCGTCCCTTACCACCTAACTGTTCCTTCAGGTTCAAAGCGCCATCATCTTTAACAGTCATACCTTGGGCAATGGCACCACTAAAGCAGCAGTCTAAAATAATAACCTGTCTTTGGGATCTGCTTTCATTGATGCTCTCATGTAGAAACGTAGCGCCTACTGCTGAAGGCTTAACCAACTTGCCGTTCTCTTTACGAGTAGTACGGGTAGCTAAATAAAGCTTGCCACTCTCGTCTTTGATGCCATGACCAGAGAAGTAAAGCAACAGCAGGTCATCCTTTTTGCGATCGCTAAATAGCTTATAGATTGCATCTTCCATCTCTTGCCGCTGCGGATTTTTCAGCACTATGATATCTGTCTCGGCAAAGTCTCCTATTTCCGGGTGTGCTAAAACGCGTTGCATGGCATCCACATCTTTGACTGATCCAGGTAATGGATTTAGCCCGGGATCATATTCACTTATCCCAATCAGCAACGCTAACTTTGCCATGTTTTCCTGTCTATGCTGCAATAAAATCTTGAGCTGCTTTGATGGATGCTTCTGTACAACAAACAACACTAGATAGTTTCGAGGAGTTGAGCAATCGAAAAAAGATATAAACGAGATGTAAGCAACAAAATAAAAAGCCCACATCAGTGGGCTTTCTAAAACTAATTAAATTATACCTTTACTTACCGTTTCGCCAACTTCTTCGCCATCTTCCGCAGACGAATCGATTTTGGTGTAACTTCTACCAATTCATCAGGGCCAATGTATTCCAAAGCACGTTCTAAACTCATGTCTATCGGTGCTTGCAGCTGCACTAGTTCATCACCACCAGCAGCCCGGTGGTTGGTCAACTGCTTGGTTTTACAAACATTCAGTTCTAAGTCTTGGGGACGATTGTGTTCGCCAACAATCATGCCTCTGTAAACTTTAGTACCGGGTGTAATAAAGAATGCGCCTCTATCTTCCGCGTTCTTCATGGCGTAGAAGGTAGAAACACCTTCTTCAAAGGAGATTAAAACGCCTTTGTTACGAGCTTCAATATCGCCAGACAATGGACGGTAATCCAAGAAGCTGTGGTTCATGATGCCTTCACCCCGAGTCATCCGCATGAATTCACCGCGGAAACCAATCAATCCCCGTGCAGGAATGACAAACTCTAACTGAGTGCGATCGCCACTACCTGGTTGCATGTCTTGCATTTCGCCTTTGCGTTGTCCCAAGCGTTCAATACAGCTACCCACCGCATCACCAGGAATATCTAACACCAGGAGTTCGTAAGGTTCACAAGGTTGACCGCTGACTTCGCGGTAAATTACCTGTGGCTGAGATACTTGAAACTCGAAGCCTTCCCGGCGCATGGTTTCAATTAAGATACCCAGGTGAAGTTCACCACGACCAGAAACGAGGAATTTATCGGGAGAATCGGTTTCTTCAACCCGCAAAGCCACGTTGGTTTCCAATTCGCGGAACAGGCGATCGCGCACTTGGCGTGAAGTCACCAACTTTCCTTCTTGACCTGCAAAGGGCGAATCATTCACCCAGAAGGTCATTTGCAAGGTTGGTTCATCCACTTTAATCAGTGGTAAAGCTTGCGGTTCATTGGGATCTGTAATTGTTTCCCCAATGTAAGCATCAGCGAAACCAGACACCGCCACAATATAACCTGCGGTAGCTTCTTCCATTTCCACCCGTTTCAAGCCTTCAAAGCCCATCAACTTGGTGATTTTGGACTTGACAATTGTACCATTTTCTGTAATCAGAGCCGCTTGTTGTCCAGCCCGGATAGTGCCGTTGTGAATTCTGCCGATTACAATCCGTCCCAGGTATTCAGAATAATCTAGGGTTGTGACTTGCAATTGCAGGGGCTTGTTAACGTCGCCTACTGGTGGTGGAACGTGTTGCAGAATTGCATTAAACAGGGGTTGCATATCTACCGCTTCTGCTTCCATGCTTTCCTTGGCATAACCCCCCATACCGGAGGCAAACAGATAGGTAAAGTCACACTGGTCTTCATCTGCCCCTAATTCCAAGAACAGATCCAAAACTTTATCAACAGCAATATGGGGATCAGCGTTAGTACGATCGATTTTGTTGATGACAACGATGGGGCGCAGACCTTTTTCTAACGCTTTTTTAAGTACAAAGCGTGTTTGGGGCATAGGCCCTTCATTGGCATCGACAATTAAAAGACATCCGTCAACCATGCCCAGTACACGTTCAACTTCGCCACCGAAGTCAGCGTGTCCAGGTGTATCAACAATATTGATCAGCGTATCTTTGTAGCGAACCGCTGTATTTTTAGAGAGAATTGTAATTCCCCGTTCTCGTTCCAAGGCATTGGAGTCCATGACGCAATCCGGAACGTCTTCCCCTTCGCGGAAAATGCCGGATTGTTTAAGGAGTGCATCAACCAGGGTGGTTTTGCCGTGGTCAACGTGGGCAATAATGGCGACGTTACGAATTGGGAGCGTCATAGAAGCTTTACTGTGAACTGTAGAGGGGGTTATTAGGTGTACATTTCGATGCGAGGATTCTAGTACCGCTGGGCGGAAATCAAAAGAAGCCACTGCTTGCAGCAATTGGCATTCAAAAGTCAAAAGGGGCCAGTGCGTTGCTTTGATTCCAAAGTTTGAGCAACTGGCGTTCAAAAGTCAAAAAGCTTATAGCATAGGCTTTTCGCGGGTTTTGAATAGTTGCTTTAGTTGCGCCTTGCTGTACTAGGCTGTTTTAACAGAATTGAGGATGAAGTACAAATTCTGTAAAGAACCTTTAACAATTCTAGCGTAATCGTCACAATTGCGGCGACTTTTGCGATCGCTGCCTAGCCAGAAAATTAGGCAAGTTAGATTCTATATTTGGCTTTTCAATATTTACTCAGTCGTGAAGTTGCATTTTTCGCAAAATTCTGAAATTTAGTTACCTATACTCACCCTTAGCAGATAGAAGTCTAGACAATCCCCACCGAAGGACATTGATGTGTCTGTATGCCAAAATTGACACCAGCGTTGTTAACTTGAGCATCATGACTTGGGCATCAGGAAAGCAGTTGCAAGGCGGAAAGTATAAGATTGAAAAAGAATTAGGTGCAGGTGGCTTTGGTATCACTTATTGCGCTAAAGATATTCATGGGCGCTATGTGGTGATTAAAACTTTGAATGAGCAAGTGCAACGTCGCCCTGACTTTAACAAGTTTCAGCAAGACTTTCTCAATGAGGCGATAAAACTCGCTAAATGCACTCATCCCCATATTGCGCGGATTGATGAAGTAATTCATGAGGATGGCTTATGGTGCATTGTCATGGAATACATTGATGGCGAAAATTTAGCTTATCGAGTTGAAAACCGAGGAGTTTTGCTCGAGGCGGAAGCTTTACAATACATTCAACAGATTGGTGAGGCGCTAACTCTGGTTCACAATCACGGCTTATTGCATCGGGATGTAAAACCGCAAAATATCATGTTGCGTGCTAATGAAGCAGAAGCAGTATTAATTGATTTTAGGATTGCGCGGGAATTTTCCCATAATTTGACTCAAACTCATACACAAATGCTAGCCGATGGATTTTCACCAATTGAGCAATATGACAAGCGTGCCAAACGCGGTGCTTTCACAGATGTTTATGCTTTAGCTGCAACACTTTATTCTTTACTAACTGGAGAAGTACCAACAATGGCTCCCATTAGAGCAATTGGTACGCCGTTAGAAGAACCGAAAAATCTTAATTTTAGTATTAGTGAAAAAGTTAATCAGGCAATTCTCAAGGGCATGGAGATAAAGCCAGAAAATCGTCCTCAGTCAATAGAGGATTGGTTATCACTGTTGAATACTCACAGTATTCCTAGTTCTAATTTCAATGTTCCTACTATTAACATTGTTAATCCATCAAAAGATGAGATTATTAGCCAGTTTTATGCTCATGTAGACTATAACAGCCCCAACGCAGGATTACTCATATATCACAAAGAACATCGAAACGGTTCTACATTGCATTATCACATAACTATCTCGAACACCCACGCTTTTAACTTTGGTGGCAACGGATTTGCAATATTTCCTATTCCACACACGGCAAAAAGAGCACAGCGTATAAATTTATTAGATAGAAAGAAAGAAAGTGCTTGAACGATGTTTAATTGCTTATGAAATCTTTAAGGGCTGGCATTATGGCGTTTTAGGATGGAATTGTGAACACTTCGCTAGGTTAGTCGCAACAGGTGAAGCTATTAGCTATCAAATCAAAGAATCACCCTTAGCATTTTTAAATAACAATGGTTATCATCCACTAGCCAAGGAGATGATGGATAAAGCCTGTAAAAGCTCAAATTTATAGTAACCTCATCAACAGCTTGTCTGCGTTCGTTAGAGATGTTGGCTGAGCGATCGCCTAATTTTTCAGCTACAGTGCGATCAATATAAACTGTTTAAAATCCAATGCTTTCTGAACGCTTTACCACAGCTCTTGTCTACGCCACTGAACTACACGCCACGCAAGTGCGTAAAGGTTCTGGTGTTCCCTATGTTGCCCATTTATTAGGCGTAGCCAGTATTGCTTTAGAATATGGCGCAAATGAAGATGAAGCCATAGCAGCACTTTTACATGATGCCATCGAAGATCAAGGTGGTGCAACCACCAGGGAAGAAATTCGCCGCCGATTTGGAGATCATGTCACAGCAATTGTTGATGGCTGTACCGATGCAGATACTATTCCGAAACCGCCTTGGCGACAACGCAAAGAAGCATATATTGCTCATTTAAATACAGCATCGCCATCAGTTTTGCTGGTGTCAGCTGCTGATAAAATTTACAACGCTCAGTCTATTGTCAAAGATTACCGCGTCTTAGGCGAATCGCTATGGCAGCGTTTTCAAGGCGGTAGAGAAGGTACTCTTTGGTATTATCAGAGCCTTGTCGATACTTTTAAGAATACTGGGCCTAGTGCAATGGCTGAAGAATTAGCAAGAGTAGTGCTAGAGATGGTAGCTTTAGCATCTTAAAAAAATGAAGACTGAAGGATGAAGCGAGAAAATTTCCTACTTCATACTTCATTCTTCACAATTAGTTAACCAAAACTGTAACAGCGGTGACAGTCATTTTTCGCCTAGCGGAACATACTACTTACTGAACTATCTTCGTGAATCCGCCAGATGGTTTCACCGAGTACATTAGCCACTGAAAGCACTACCAGCTGTGGAAAGCGATCGCTTTCTGGGATGGGGATAGTATTGGTGACAATCACTTCCTCAAATATGCCACTAGACAACCGCTCAATTGCAGGTGGAGAGAACACTGCATGGGTTGCACAAGCATAAACCTGACGCGCCCCTTCTTCTCGCAGTAACTTCGCCCCGGCTGCAATCGTGCCCCCAGTGTCGATCATATCGTCTACCAAGACTGCCGTTTTCCCCTTCACGTCACCGATGACGTTTAAAACTTCGGCAACATTGTGAGCTTGGCGACGTTTATCAATAATCGCTAATGGAGCATCGTTTAGCTTTTTGGCAAATGCTCTTGCTCTTGCTACACCACCAACATCAGGGGAAACTACTACCAGGTCATGCAGTTGTTTGCTGGCCAGGTAATCTATTAACACTGGCGAACCGTAAACATGATCGAATGGTATGTCGAAATACCCTTGGATTTGGGCTGAGTGTAAATCCATTGCCAGAACACGGTTGGCACCTGCTTGAGTGATCAGGTTGGCAACCAACTTTGCAGTGATGGACTCTCTTCCTGCGGTTTTCCGGTCAGCGCGGGCATAGCCATAGTAAGGAATTACTGCTGTTACCTGCCGTGCAGAAGCACGACGACAGGCATCAATCATAATCATTAATTCCATTAAATGATCGTTAACCGGCTGACAACATGGCTGGATGAGATAGACATCACAACCCCGGATTGATTCCTGGATTTGAATATAAAGTTCGCCGTCCGCAAATCTTTTACGGATCATTGGGCCTAGATCCATACCTAGGTAACGAGCGACTTCAGTAGACAGTTGTAAATTGGCAGAGCCAGAAAAAAGCCGCAGGCGATGATTTTCAGTCAGTCCTGTTGCAACTGGCTGCACTTTGGATAAAGTTGCAGAACTGAGCACAGCAGATCCTCGATGTGCATTCATGGCAATCTTAACATCAGCAATTTAGCAAATTTAACCGAAATAGTGTAAAAAAATATCTGCAAAGTTAAATCATTGCTCCCGAAAATTATGATTTGCTAATTTTTGAATAATTTTAGTTAACAAACCATTGATAGCTTAACTGAATACCCTGTATATTAACTAGGCCCATTATTCGGATTTTTTGCTGTGTAGAATAAAAACACCAGCTTTCCGAGCATGGTTTAGGGGATCGCTGCTTATACGCAGCTATTTTTGTGCCTAAAATAAAGTTTTTACCATTTCAGGGAAATGACAACGGGGTATTCTCTAGTCGAAGGCTGATCAATTCTCAAGGAGCAGCAAGATATTCTATAATCCTATCTGCAAATTTATCAACTGGTAGAGTTGAGTATTTTTAAAATTTTAATTTTGGCAATATTTTTCACAAAGCGGATTCATCTATGGGTTGACAAAGCTGAATGCTGAGTGCAGCTATCTGCTTAAAACTTAGGTGCTGAGAACCTAGTGTCAAAATAAAGTTGAGCCAGCTTTCATCAGGCTGACTTTGCACCCACTAATACGCAAGTTCTAACCTTACCAGAAAGCGCAGATAACAACAATTACTTATTTTCTAATGCTAATCAGCCTAGAGAAAATTTTGCGGATGGGCAAACTTTGGTAAAAATGCACAAAGCACAGTCCGGCTGTCATAAGTACCTACAAGGTAGGGTAGAATATCGCCGCAAGTAACTGTTGTCACTGCTTAGACCTAATCTTTGGTAGAGACTTTATTCTCAGTTGCCATAACACTTAAATTAATCAATTATGCAACCACCCATTACAGTTGGTACTGTCCTACAAAACCGTTACCGGATTATTCAAATTCTCGGACAAGGGGGATTTGGCAGAACCTATCTAGCGGAAGACCAGAGGCGTTTTAATGAACTTTGCGCCATTAAGGAATTGATTCCGACAACAACCGGAACTTCGGTTTGGGAGAAAACGCAAGAACTTTTCCACCGGGAAGCGGCAATTTTGTATCAAATTGAGCATCCGCAAGTACCAAAATTCCGGGAAAGGTTTGAAGAAGACCAGCGTTTGTTTTTGGTAGAAGATTATGTTGCAGGCAAGACTTACCGGGCTATTCTCTCGGAACGTCAAGCTGTTAGTCAGACATTAACAGAAAAAGAAGTTCTACAGCTGCTGCGCTCATTGTTACCAGTGTTGGCGCATATTCATAGTCGGGGAATTATTCACCGAGATATATCACCAGAAAATATTATTTTACGTGATAGTGATAGTCAGCCAGTCTTAATTGATTTTGGGGTAGTTAAAGAACTAGCAACGCGATTGCAATCACCCAATAGCACCGCACCAGTTACCACCGTGGGCAAATTAGGTTATTCTCCTAGTGAGCAAATGCAAACAGGGCAAGCTTACCCTAATAGTGATTTATATGCTCTTGCAGTCACAGCGATTGTTTTGCTGACTGGTAGAGAACCTTCAGAGTTATTTGATGAAAATCAACTAACTTGGAATTGGCAACAATGGGCGAGAGTTAATCCCCAATTTGCTCAAGTTTTGAATCGGATGTTGAATTATCGGCCCAGCGATCGCTATCAAAGTGCAGCTGATGTCATCCAAGCATTACAATCTGTAGATCAAGCAAATGTGACCAATCCTAACGTCACTAACACTAATGCTGTCTCTAATATACAAACCATCGCAGTTGGTGGTCGTCCGCCTCAGCCAGCACCATCCCCTTCTCCCAACAGACCTGCACCTGCAATTCCACCCAGCAATACTAGTTCTGTTTTAGATAATCCTTTAGCAATTGGGGCGATTGGCAGTGCTGTAGTCATCCTAGCAGGATTTGGTTCTTGGGCTTTAGTCAGTTCGATTCGCAGTCGCTCGACTACACAACCAGAAACACCAGTACAAACTTTCCCTTCACCAGTTGTTTCTGGTGGTACGACATTAACACCCACGCCTACATCTACTAGTACTGAACCTGCTGTAATTAGCAAACGCCTCAATTTAGGAACCACAAATACAGCTACAGTAGACGATACTCTAGAGGAAAATCAAATAGTTCAGTATACTTTTTTTGGACGCAAAGGTGCAAAATTAACTACTGCTATTGCTCAAGGAACTGGTATTGTTTTATCAGTTTTAGATGCCAATAAACAACCAATTGATAATACTGCTAATCAAGTACAATCCTATGATGGTGTATTGCCTGTAAGCGGTAGATATACTATTCAATTAAATTTAGTTCCTGGCGTGGCTGAAAGTGATTATAGTCTCAAGGTGGCATTAGAAAGGTTAACTAGAGAAACACCTACACCTATAATTACTCCTACGCTAACACCCACAGAAACGCCTACACAAACACCTATAATCAGCCCTACGCTAACACCCACAGAAACGCCTACACAAACACCTATAATCAGCCCTACACCTACGCCCACAGAAATGCCTACAGAAAGCCCTACTTCCCAGGAAGAGCAAAATAACTTACCTAATGATAGAACGTTAAACCCAAGCTCTAATCAATAAAAACTTTACCGGAAATAGGTAATTGGTAATGGGTAATTGGTAATAGTAAATTCTAAATTATGGTTAGGTAGCAACAATAATTTTGTGACTGCTGTATTTAGATGAAATTTGCAGTAAATAATACAAAAAGGTAAATGTCAAATATCAACGCACTACTAATTACTGGAACCGATACTGAGGCTGGCAAAACAGTTTTAACAACAGCATTAGCTGCTTATTTACAAAAATATTTTCCCCAACGCAATTGGGGACTGATGAAACCAATTCAATCGGGAGAAGGCGATCGCGAATGGTATCAAAAGTTGTTTTCCCTCAATCAAACGGCGGAAGAAATTACACCGTTGTACTTTCAAGCACCTTTAGCACCTCCTATCGCCGCCGCTAAGGAAAATCGCCAAGTTGATTTAGCTGTGGTGTGGCAAGCTTTCTCTAAAGAGCGATCGCGTCGGGATTTTGTCTTGGTAGAATCTTTAGGGGGTTTAGGCTCACCGATTACAGATGAATTGACAGTGGCAGATTTAGCCGGAGATTGGCATTTACCCACAGTTCTGGTAGTTCCAGTCAGGTTAGGTGCGATCGCGCAAGCAGTCGCTAATGTCGCATTAGCTAGACAAGCAAAAATCAATCTGAAAGGGATTGTTCTCAATTGCGTACAACCCCGTTCTGATGCCGAAATAGCCGATTTAACGCCCCCAGACATGATTCAAACACTCACCAATATTCCAGTGTTAGGCTGCTTACCTTATCTAGAGAACCTCACCGATTTAGATAAACTAGCTCAAGTAGCCTCAAATCTAAATTTAGAAACACTAAATCTTTGATAACGATACACTGAGAAAATAACTCATAAGCTGTCGTAACTCTAACTTGCATTGTTGACTGCTGACGGTTAACTGTTAACAGTCAGCAATCAACGAAGCTTATGAGTGATTGTGTAATTTGAAAGTGTAATAGATATCATGGTTTCTACCTTCCCCAATCCTGGTGCTGTTGACTTATCTCACATTCGGCTTTCGATCCGTGCATTGCTTCCTCAACTAGTAGAATGGCGACGGTGGCTGCATCAAAAGCCAGAGTTAGGTTTTCAAGAAAAACTCACATCCGAGTTTATCGCCCAGAAGTTACAAGAGTGGGGAATTGAGCATCAAACGGGTATTGCCCAAACTGGTATTGTTGCCATCATCAAAGGTAACAAACTGAGCAGTGGTAAAGTTTTGGCAATTCGCGCTGATATGGATGCTTTGCCAATTCAAGAATTGAATCAAGTACCTTATTGTTCGCAACATGATGGCGTAATGCACGCTTGTGGACATGACGGACATACTGCGATCGCACTGGGTACAGCTTACTATCTTCAGCAGCATCGCGATGATTTTGCTGGTACTGTCAAAATTATTTTTCAGCCAGCAGAAGAAGGGCCAGGGGGTGCAAAACCTATGGTGGAAGCAGGGGTGCTGAAAAACCCCGATGTCGATGCCATTATTGGGTTACATCTGTGGAATAACTTACCTTTGGGGACAGTCGGTGTCCGGGCTGGGGCATTGATGGCAGCGGTAGAATTATTCCAATGTACAATTTTGGGTAAAGGTGGACATGGGGCGATACCACATCAAACTGTAGATTCCATTGTTGTTGCTGCTCAAATTGTTAACGCCTTGCAAACCATTGTGGCGCGGAATGTGAATCCCATTGATTCAGCAGTTGTGACTGTAGGCGCGCTTCATGCAGGTACAACGCATAATGTCATTGCTGACACAGCCAATATGAAAGGCACAGTTAGATATTTTAACCCTGCTTTTCAAGGATATTTTCACCAGCGGATCGAGCAAATTATTGCGGGTGTATGCCAAAGTCATGGTGCAAGTTATGACTTAGAATATATCTCCCTTTATCCCCCAGTTATTAATGATGCTGGTATTGCAGAATTAGTGCGATCGGTAGCAGCAGAAGTGATAGAAACTCCTGTGGGAATTGTGCCAGAATGCCAAACTATGGGCGGTGAAGATATGTCATTTTTCTTGCAAGAAGTTCCAGGTTGCTATTTCTTCCTGGGTTCTGCTAATCCTGACAAAGATTTGGCTTATCCTCATCATCATCCCCGCTTTGATTTTGATGAAACCGCCTTACCAATGGGTGTGGAAATCTTTATTAGGTGCGTTGAGAAGTTTTTAAATTAATTGAGTGGAATAGCATATTTAGTGAAAGCGATCGCATTTTATGTGCTGAGTGAGTACGCCTTAGGGTAGCCAGCAGTATGCATCGCTTTTTTAATTACAATCTAGTGAGAAATCAATACGATTCAGTTAAGCTCATTAGCTATTAATTTGTCACTTATTAAAAAAGTCATATCAATTGGGGGATTCTCCCCCAAACCCCCGATTGGGTGACGGTTGCGTCCCCCAAACCCCCTCCAAAATTATTCAGGACTGAGGGAAGAAAAATTTGTCATTGCGACTGGAACGTAGTGTAGGGAAGCAATCCCATAGAAGCAATCCCATAATTTTAAGCGATTACGTCTCTACACTCGTAATGACGTAAGTCCTATTATTGTTCTGTTTTTTTTGTTGAGGAACTAGTTTTGGTTTTTTAACTGATTCATTAACAGCGATGTCTACGACGGGCTACGCCTACGCACTCTGCATACTTACAAAGGCGATGTCAAGTTTGCTGTTGTAGCAAATAGTTATGGATAAAAGTCAACGCTAAAATTAGACTGTTAACTGTTGATTTTTGACAGCCTCAGCGCCAAATCTACTTCTAATATTCTGCTTGTAACAACCAAAAGCCACTGTAAGTCATCCCGGAATCATCTGGTTGCACTAACAAAAAGTGTAGCCCCTGACTTAGTTGTTGACGCTGTTGATAAGCCTTAGCCGCCGCCGCCACTTCTGCATCTTCAAAGGTAGCGACAATCCACCTATCTGCTAAACCTGCTTCTAATACCAAACCGTCGGGCGCACCTGCAATATAATTCAAAGATGCTGGACGCGCTTCGTGTAACCACCTTGCTAAACGCATCGATTGTCTTCCACCGTAAATCACGACACCGGGAACTGGTGCTGTGGAAGGTAAGCCGAGATTCAGAGGTTTGAGAAATTCTGGCAAGTGGAGAATGGGAATTGGGCGATCGCTAAATGCAGTTTCTACATCACCAGCACTTAGCGTCGCAAAGCGCCATTGTTCTCCCCAAAGGTTTTCTGGTAAGGGTGCAGGTGGTGCTTTCTCGATGGCTGTGGAATATTGTTTTTCTTTTAACCATTGCTTTAATGCCAAAGTGCGGCGGTTAGGTTCAACATTAATACCTAAATTACGCCCAGCTGCCTCAATTAAACTCAAAGATTGAGGGCGAAATACCTGAATTACATCTGGCAGTTGATCACCAGCTGCTAGCTGAATTTGAGTAGTTAACCAACTAGAATTTGCTTCTTTTTGGGGACAGCTAGCGGCATACTCAAAGCTGCGAGTCGCATCACAAATCAACAACTCCCAAAGAATTTTTCCTGTTGTATCTTGCTGTGGACTCCGGTAAAAATCAGCTTGCCAAATGTTCATATGAAAAACCTAACCGCTAAGTTGACTGTTGACTGTTGACTGCTGACGGTTAACAGCCAATACACAAAAATGTGCAAGTTAGAGCAAGGACAGCTTATTGATGTATTCTCTCATACCCCTATTTCAGCAATACCATGATTTCGTCACACCAAGCTAGCCAGCCCATTTCGTAGTGAATTCCACGCAGCAATGTCATGTACTGAAACTTTAAGGTTGTTGATAACCCTTGCGGATTATGGAAGTATTGGTTCTGGATTTCTTGATAGATTGCTAATCGCTGCTGATGTTGCTGACGATGTGCTTCTAGCTTGGCCACCATTGTCTGCTGGGGTACTAGATGCCCAGCATAAAGTTTTAACAATAATTCATCCTTGAGGGGTGCCATATCCTCAGATTCGGCAATCCACTCACATAAATGCTGTTTACCTAAAGCTGTCACCGTATAGATACGTTTATCGGGTCGATTCTCCTGCTGTACGGATGCGGCTTGCAGCCATTCCTTTTGTTCTAAGCGGTTCAGTTCTCGATAAATCTGTTGAAAACTAGCACTCCAGAAAAAACCAACTGACCCTTCTACTGAGGGATTGAAACGCTTAGCAAGGTCATAGCCGCTACTAGGGGCACTAACTAAGACCGACAGAATGGCATAGGTAAGAGACATGGGTGATGGGTTGACATATTCACTTAGTTGAATATAACTTAGAATGTATATTCAATTAAGTGAATAATCCACTTATTGAGTATATAGCTGATGCAAAGCAACACCATCAAGAAGTCTCAAGACGGTAGTGCAATGAGTTATTCGATTTATCAAATTAATTTGCCAGAAAGTCCCGAGGCTGTTGTCTTTGTCAACGGCATCATAGCGCGCGATCGCATCGGCTTTTTCTGGATGTGGAAAAATCTATTTTGGATAGGTAGTTCAACTACCAAAGCTGAAGGCTGCGTACAAGTTAAAGCAGGAATTTGTGCCGCAAACGAAGTGATTATGGTTAGCTACTGGCGTTCCGCACATGACTTGAAACAGTTCTTCCGCGGTGAACCCCATCGGCGGATGATGCAGTTTGTCAGTAAACATCCTAACAGTTTGTGTTTGTATAACGAGACATACCAACCTCAGCACAGTGGTAAATACAGCTATGAACCCCAAGGAATGGCAAGGCTGTACCCAAGTGCAGCGAAATGAAAAATAGAAAATGGGATATGGGGAAGAAATTACCAATGCCCAATGCCCCATCCCCAATGCCCAAAGCTGCGGGGCGAACACCTTACGAATCCAAAAGAGAATGCAGTTTCCCGCCGCTTTCAATAAAAAAAAGAGGTGGTTAACCCACCTCTATATCTAACCAGGAAACCCAAACTTTCTAAACTAGAACCTTCGCTAAAATTGGTTCTACACTCTTAGCAATTTCTGGGACGTAAACCTGGGAAACATAGTCAGCAATCATCCTATCGGTGTTAAATAGTGGTGCGTTGGTTTTAATTGATGTCTTCATCATCTGCACCCAACCAGGGGAAACACCTTGAGAATTTTGGTTATAGTACAAGGGCACAATTTCTTGTTCCAATAGTTGATAAAGCGATTGCGAATCTATGCGATCCTGTAATTCTTGATCGCTAGTGTGAGCATCTTCACCTATAGCCCAACCATTCAATCCTTTACCATCACTTCCGGCTTTGTAGCCTTCGCACCACCAACCATCAAGGACGCTTAAATTTAGTCCGCCGTTAAAGCAGACTTTTTGTCCACTGGTACCCGATGCTTCTAGAGGACGGCGGGGGTTATTTAACCACACATCCACACCTTGCACGAGTTTTTGCCCGGTGTAAATGTCGTAATCTTCAATAAAGGCGACTCGATTACTCAGCCCGGAATTACGACACCACTCCATCAATCGTTGGATAATCCGCTTACCTTCTTCATCTGCTGGGTGAGCTTTACCTGCGAAGATAATTTGGACGGGATATTGGGCATTACCAAAAATCTTCTTCGCCCGTTCTGCATCTCGTAAAATTAAATCTCCGCGTTTGTATGGGCTAAAGCGGCGGGCAAATCCAATAGTTAAGACATTGGGATCGAGCAGGGTGTCAGTAGATTGAATAAAGTGGTAATCTTCTCCCCGTTGTTCCCTGGCTTTCCTGATTTTATAACGGGTGTAGGCGATGAGTCTTTCTTTGAGGACGCGATGTCGCCACCACAATTCTTCATCAGGAATCCCGTCAACTTTTGCCCACATTTCAGGTAACATGGCGCGAGTTTTCCAGTCTTCGCCCAAATACTGATTGTACAAGTCACCTAATAAAGGTGCAGTCCAGGTAGGTGCATGAACACCGTTGGTAATGTAACCAATGGGAACTTTATCTTCTGTATGTTGAGGATAGAGGACAGTCCACATTTTGCGGGAAACTTGACCGTGTAATTCACTGACACCATTGCAAGCACGAGTCATCCGCAATGCTAAAACTGTCATTCCGAATGGTTCCCAAGGATCACCCAACCGTCTTGCACCTAAAGCCAAAAATTGTTCGCGGGAAAGTCGCAACTGGGGCCAGTATTGAGCAAAATAAGAGTCAATTAAATCCGGCGAGAAGACATCATGTCCGGCGGGAACGGGGGTATGGGTGGTGAAAACACAACGATTTCGTACCGTTGCTTCTATGTCATAGAAAGATTTGCCAGTCTTTTCGATTTCTAAACGGGCAACTTCTAATGTACAGAAAGCGGCGTGTCCTTCATTGAGGTGATAGACAGAAGGTTGAATCCCTAAAGCATTCAAAGCACGGACACCACCAATGCCTAATACTACTTCTTGGGCGATACGGGTTTCTAAGTTACCGCCATAGAGGTGTCCAGTTAGCCAGCGGTCGATGGGATCGTTGTCTTCGCGATCGCTATCGAGTAAATATAAAGTGACTCGTCCTACTTGTACCTGCCAAATTTGGACTTTTACCTGCCGTTGGCGAACGTCTAGGTGAATAATTAACGGTTCTCCATTTTGAGTTTTCACTAACTCAATGGGCATTTGCTGGAAAGGATTATCAATATAATAATCTTCTTGCCAGCCGTGACGGTTCAAACGTTGGCGAAAGTAGCCTTGGCGATATAGCAAGCCTATACCTACCATTGGCACACCCAAATCTGATGATGATTTCAGGTGATCCCCAGCCAGAATCCCTAAGCCACCTGAGTAGACTGGTAAGGATTCATGAATACCAAATTCTGCACAAAAATAAGCAATGGGATTATTTTTGCTAAGTTGCGGTGCAACCCCACTTACCCAAGTATCTTTCTGCTGCATGTATTGGTCAAATTCCCGCGCTAAAGCAGAGATTTGCTTGAGATAAAAAGGGTCTTCTGCTAATTGAGTCAGACGTTCGTAACTTGCTGACTCTAAAATCGCCACTGGGTTATGTCCACAGCGTTCCCATTCTTGGGGATCGATAGTTTGGAATAGGGCAATGCGATCGCCACTCCAACTCCACCAATAGTTATAAGCCAAATCTGCCAAACGCTTTAACGGAAAAGGTAACTTTTCACTTAAGCGTAGCGCTGCGGTAACTGCACTACTATTAACCATAAAATTCTCAGTTCTCTGCTATTTTTTACTTCACTTCACATCTGTTGGCGTGTAACTGCTCTTCAGTTCGATTGCAACGGCGGCTTCATCGATCAATCCTCCCCTGAAGCGGGAGCAGTTTATTAAAGATTCAACTCAATTCTCTTGAATGTTTTTATTGTGCTGACGATTACAAAATTATCTCTATTTTTGCGAATGTTTTCTATCAATTTCAATCACGTTTTTTAAACTACTTTATTTAATAATTAATATTTATTTAAAAATCGCAATAATCTACTACAAAATATATTAATTAATGTTTAAAGCTAATATAGGCACAAAGTTTGAGCGTTAAAAAAATAACTCTTATTAGTATGCAACTGTAATTTTACTGTAATTTTTTTGCCCAAATAATGGGTTTGACAATTTCCATAAACAACAAATTATATGCAGGGAAATTTTTGTTTTTATCCAAATAAAATACGGTATGAGCATTAAATCAATTTATATCGAGGGCTGTATTCCTAATTTTCAGCAGTCAACTAGCCTTAATTTTGCTGGAAATATTAGGCAAAATCTCTTAGAAACTGACGATTACATCAATATTATCAATACTAATATCCAAGCAATCAGCGAATATCGCTACCATGTTTATCCAGGACGCGTGTTGCTATTGCGTACCGAGGATAAAAATCGTTTAGAAGCCCTAGGTGTACAATCTGACCTGCAATTCGGTTGGGGAGAACTGGTAACTGGAGAATTAGATATCGAATATATCTCCGGTTCCCACCTGAATCTCCTCCAATAACCCTTCGTACAAGTCCTAGGAGAAAAATTGCGCGATCGCTTAACTAAAATTGTTGATGCTGCAAGGGATAATTGAGAGGGGAGAGACATAGAGACGCGATTCATTGCGTCTGTACAAGAGTAAAGAGTCAAAAGTCGCTTTATTCTCTTGTACTTTATCCTCAGTTATGGGAAATTTCGCCTTCATAACTCCATCATTGCACTTCAGAACCGGAAACTTCGCCTTCCAAAGTCCATCATTCCACCTCAAAACAGAAATATTCTCGTTTGCAACCAGAATGTTCTAGGTTGAAACAGGAACACTCTCACTTTCAACTAGAATGTTCTAGGTTGAAACAGAAATATACTCGTTTAAAACCAGAACGTTCTAGGTTGAAACAGAAAAATTCCAGCTTTCAGCTTGTAGATTTAGTTTTCTGAGGACAGGCGATCACGCATTTACTTGTATAAAGTTATTCTATTTAGCTGTTATTGGTTGAGAACAGTGAAGATAATGAATTACTTTGCAGCCATGCACACAGTTTTATATAAGCCTTGGCATCTGGCTTAGATTTATATTCACCGCTCTGAATTTCTTCTAAAACTTTGCCAGCAAGACTTGACTTTACATCTCTGATTAAATCTTCAAACATAGTTAGTGGTAATAGTATGCTCTCAACTTCCATCTCGTCTTCGCTGAATACAATAGTTTCCAATCTAAACCTATAGCCACACCATCTGATAGTTGGGAGTCTATCTACTGCATTTTTTAAGTTTTCTATTATATTGTTACGCCCTGGATCAGGATTTTTATTGCCGTATATCAGCCACCAATAAACAATGTGTCTAACAAAATGCTTGCCATTTTCGCTAGTACATAGCTCTATTTCTACATCATCTACAAATAAAAATTGACGAGTCATTACTCTCGCTTCACCTTCCGCCATTGGTTCTAATTCCTCCCAAGGTTCAACTTCAATTACATCTTGACGATTACTATTGCTCTGATTTTTCTTATCAATTAGTTCTATGGGGATAGGGTCATCCTCTAAAGCCTCTAAACCGGAAGCTTCTTCCTTAAACTCTGGTGTATTTTCAAGAATTATTTCTAGTTGCTCACTACTAAAAGCCATAAGTTCAACCCCTGCGATAGTGCGACGAGTCGAATTATCCATAAAGTGAACTAAACCCTGAAACGGTGTTAAATCTATTCGTATACCGTTGTACTCAGTCTGCCAATAACCAAATTTTCCTAAACGCTTAGGCTCTGTGTGGTACTCTTTCCACTTCAGTGTGCTAGCCTTTGTGTTAATATTTTTCAGCGCAGATCTAATGGTTCCTGATACACCGCGCCTATCGTAAACAGGATAAACCAAATATATTGTTGGTAGTTCCTCATCAGCAATTGGATCGAATCCAAATATCATAGTTTTACAGTTAGCCAATTGCTGAAGACTCTGCTGTAATGCTGTCTCGGCTAGAGTTATTCTTCTAATTGGCGCGACCACTTTCGACCAATTCAACGGCGGCTTGTATAAATTGATTAGTTCATTTTCGATAGTTGGAAGAGCATTTATCTGATTACTGCAATTTACCCAACTAATATTAATACGGTCTTTGCGATTAAATCTTTTTAGCTGTTTAAATCTATGATGTTCTCGCCACCGCGCAGCTAAGTTGATTGTTCTGCCAATATAAAGAATCTGACCTTGGCTATCAGAAACAAAGTAGATAGCTGCACAATTTGGTAACTTGTCTTTATCTAATAAATAAACCGATGGTAGTTCAGATAGTTTGATGTTTTCTAATAACATCTCATGACTTAAGAAAAAATGAGCAATTGAAATTTATCAAACAATTAGCCCTTTAAACTATAGATATAATCACTCCATATTTGCCGATAAAAGAGTGACATAATCTCATTGTCTGGAGGCTACATTTATAGATTTCCCTCAAATTATCTCAAGGTAACATTTTCAAATTATTTTAAAAAGCAAACTGAAAATAGGTGAAAAATTGCGCTTTTGTGAAACATCCAAAACAATACCCCTCTCCGCCGCCGGAGAGGGGTTAGGGATGAGATATCACACTTCTCACTGCTGACACTCAGCACTCAACACTGTCTAATAAGCGTCTTGCAACTCGTAGAAATCAGGCGAGATGTAATCCTTCCGCAAAGGCCAACCTACCCAATCTTCAGGCATTAAAATCCGCTTCAGGTTGGGGTGTCCTTCATAGACAATGCCGAACATATCATAAGACTCGCGCTCTTGCCAGTCTGCGGTCTTCCAAATCCAGTAGACTGAAGGCACTGTAGGGTTTTCCCTTGGGAGGAACACCTTCAATCGTACTTCTTCAGGGCGATCGCTATTATCACCTACTTTAATTAAGTGATATACACTCACCAACTCTTGTCCCGGGCCGAGGTCAACACCACCTTGGAACTGGAGACAATTAAACCCGTATGCATACAAAGCTGTAGCGGTAGGAAGTAAGAAATCTGGTGCTACCTTGAGTATTTCTACACCGTTAACATCGGGTGCTAAAACCTCATGGTCAAAGCCATTTTCACTCAACCACTGGGAAACTTTTCCGGCCTTTACCAACGAATCTTCGGCTGCTGGTACTGGCTTAGATTCTTCATCAGCCACGGTTAGTTCCCTCCTTTTGTTTCTGGGATGTCAATAAAGCAGGTGGAACTGGTAAACCAATCGCTTCCGCCAATTCCTTGGGTGGTGTAAAGCGAGTATCTGACTGCATATACTTACCAGTCAAAATCTGCTCTACAGGCTTCAGGTTATGAGTGGTACTGTAATAGCGGTGGGTTTGCTTAATTTGATCCCGTTCTTGGATGGAATCATTGGCTATCTTCTTCCGCAGCTTGATAATTGCGTCAATAATCGCTTCTGGACGCGGCGGACAACCAGGCAAGTACACATCTACAGGAATGAGTTTATCAACTCCACGCACAGCGGTGGGGGAATCAACGCTAAACATCCCGCCTGTAATTGTACAAGCTCCCATCGCAATTACATACTTTGGCTCAGGCATTTGTTCATAAAGACGTACCAATTGAGGAGCCATCTTCATGGTAATTGTGCCAGCCGTAATAATTAAGTCAGCTTGGCGTGGGCTAGAACGGGGAATTAGCCCAAAGCGGTCAAAGTCAAACCGCGAGCCAATTAAAGCTGCAAACTCAATAAAGCAGCAAGCCGTACCAAATAGCAACGGCCACAAACTAGAAAGCCGCGCCCAGTTGTAAAGGTCATCAACCGTAGTCAGAATCACGTTTTCTGAAAGGTCTTGAGTGACAGTGGGACGCTCAATTGGGTTGATGATGCGTTCTTTGTCCTGGGTTGTTAAATTAGAATTCAAGACCATTCCAAAGCTCCTTTACGCCATGCGTAAACTAAGGCGATTACAAGAATTGCAATAAAAATTAGCGCTTCAATGAATGCCAATAGCCCTAGACGGTGGAAAGCAACCGCCCAAGGATACAAAAACACAGTCTCCACATCAAAGACGACAAAGACCAGCGCAAACATATAGTAGCGAATGTTGAACTGAATCCAGGCTCCGCCGATGGGTTCCATCCCGGATTCATATGTGGTGCGCCGTTCCGCACTTTTGCCGCTGGGTCGTAGGAGCTTGGACGCTGAGAGCGCCAGCGCAGGCACTAGGCTACAGATAATGAGAAAGCCTAGAAGGTACTCGTAACCGCTGAGAACAAACACAATGGATATCTACCGCTTATGGTGTAAATAACGCTGTAACTTTCTTTTACATTATATCTTTTAGGCTTTTCTGAAATCTGGGAAACAGAAGCTCTGAAGGTATTTGATTCGTTTTTAGTTGTGATAGAAAAGTCTAACAGTTATGTCATAATTTGTAACGTATATTTAATATTTGCCCCTCTGCGAGGCCTAAGCAATGAGCGAACAAAGCGAACAAGCTGTTGAAACTCAAGTATTAGACCGCTATGAGTGTCGCTCCTGCGGTTACATTTATGAACCTGAGAAGGGAGATGACAAATATGAAATTCCCCCTGGAAGACCCTTCGCAGAATTGCCCGTAAATTGGCGCTGTCCCGTATGTAGTGCAAAGAAGCAAGCTTTCACCAACATCGGCCCAGCAGGTCAAGCATCAGGCTTTCGCGAAAATCTTGGTTATGGCTTAGGTGTCAACACCTTGACACCAACCCAAAAAAACCTGCTGATTTTCGGTGCTTTAGCACTAGCTTTCTTATTTTTTCTCAGTCTCTACGGGTTACAATAGATACTATTTGTTGCCCAGTCTCGGTATTTAGCAGCTACCACTCAATTTTGAGGTTGGTAAATCTTTTTCCCAAACCCGTACACAAATTTAGAAACAACTAAGAAATAAAAAATACTGATGCACGCAATTTTGAAAAGTTGGCAACGAATATTTGCCGTATTGATAGTTGTCCTGATGTGTATAGGTTGTAGCAAAGTTCCTTCTACCAGCTATAACCCCTGGGCAGTTATTTCTGTCCCCACAGAAGCAAAGCTGTTTGATATTGCTTTTACAGAAAATCCTCAGCATGGCTACATAGTCGGTAGCAATGCCACCATTTTAGAAACCAATGATGGTGGAGATACTTGGAAAACCTTGAATCTAGCGCTGGATGATACCAGATACCGCTTTGATTCTATTAGTTTTGCAGGTAAAGAAGGATGGATTGCCGGAGAGCCTGGTTTGCTACTGCATACTACTGATGAAGGCCGTTCTTGGTCACGTATTCCCCTAAGTGAAAAATTACCTGGTAATCCAATCAGTATCAGTGCGCTGGGAAAAGATACAGCTGAGATGGCTACTGATGTAGGCGCAATTTATCAAACCAAAGATGGCGGTAAAAACTGGAAAGCCCAAGTAGAAGCAGCAGTTGGTGTGGTACGTAACTTAGAACGTTCTGCCGATGGTAAATATGTTGCTGTGTCTGCTAAAGGTAGCTTTTACTCCACTTGGGAACCAGGGCAAAATACTTGGTTACCCCATAACCGCAATAGTTCTCGTCGCGTAGAGAACATGGGCTTTGCTGACAATGGGCAAATGTGGATGCTGGCACGGGGAGGTCAAGTACAATTTAGCGACCCCACAAAACCCGAGGAGTGGCAAGAAGCACAAAATCCCGAATTATCTACGAGTTGGGGTTTACTGGATTTAGCCTATCGCACACCGGATGACATTTGGGTTGGCGGTGGTAGTGGTAATTTACTGCACAGTGCTGATGGCGGTAAAACTTGGGAAAAAGACAGGGATGTAGAAACAGTGGCTGCTAATTTTTACAAAATTGTGTTTTTCCAACCCAATCAAGGATTTATTATTGGCGATCGCGGCGTTTTACTGAAATATAACCCCAACGTTGCTACAGCTTCTCCCTCAGAGCCAGCTTAGGGCAACACTAGCCTATGTAATTATCCAGATTTCTGAGAAGGACGTTGCAAGTTGTAACTCTTTCTAAACTTTGTAGGATAATAAACTCAATAACTGTCTTTGTGAAGGTAGGAAGTAAATGTCAGGTACCACTGGAGAACGTCCGTTTTCGGACATTATTACCAGCGTTCGTTACTGGGTAATTCACAGCATCACCATCCCAGCATTATTTATTGCAGGTTGGTTATTTGTCAGCACCGGACTGGCTTATGATGTTTTTGGTACACCCCGCCCCAATGAGTATTTCACCGAAGTGCGTCAAGAAGTACCCATTGTGAACAACCGTTTTGAAGCTAAAAAGCAAGTAGAAACTTATATCGGAAAGTAGTTTGAGATTATGACTAGCGGCAACAACATCAATCAACCAGTTACCTATCCAATTTTTACAGTTAGATGGTTGGCAGTTCACACCCTAGGTGTACCTACTGTCTTCTTCTTGGGCGCGATCGCCGCAATGCAGTTTATTCAACGCTAGGAGCAACTCATGGAAAGAACGCCCAATCCCAATAATCAGCCGGTTGAACTAAACCGGACTTCTCTGTACCTGGGACTACTACTGATTTTTGTTCTGGGTATCCTATTTTCCAGTTACTTCTTTAACTAACTGGAATCACTTTTGTTAATCATTTGTTTATTCAACTTGTGTTGGTTTGTTGTTAAGGGAGGAGAAAACTGTGTCTGGAAGTGGGAGAATTCCTTTGTGGGTCGTCGCTACGATCGCAGGATTAGGTGTAATAACTGTTTTAGGCATTTTCTTTTACGGAGCTTATGCCGGAATCGGTTCTTCAATTTAATAGTAGCTGGAGCCGAATAGCATAATAATGTAGATTCTCTAGCACTTGTTTAGAAATCAACATGATAAAAAAACCGCCCGTCTCATAGAGATAGGCGGTATTAATTATTTGTGATTTGTCATTTGTCCTTGGCCAATAGTTTACCAGTATCTGAGTACTATTGACTAATTGCTGTAGCAAAAATTAGGCAATATCTTCGCGTTCAATATAGATAAACAAAAACGCAAATACTGCAATAGGTACACCCCAACCAATAATGGGAACAAACAGAGCAGGCAAGTAAGAAGTACTAGCCAAGATTGAAGGAAAAAGTTCAGTTGTCATAGCTAATTATTCCTGTTGAATTACACTTCAATTCAAGATGAGCTTACTGCAAATTCTGTCCCATTTTTGAAAATCTAAAGATTTTTAACACAGCAGGATTTAGCTAGAATGTCTAAATACCTAAGAGTTCATCTAGCTGTAAATTCGGCAAATCAGGAGGAATTACAGAGCGTGTTAGGGAAACTTTGTCACTTTCCTGTTGAGTGTCTAAATTCAGTGCGATCGCTTCTACTCGCATTTCCAAGCAGCCAAAAGGTACATGTAATTGCGTCTTCACCTCTAATACTCCTGAAGAGTTTGGTAGTAAATCTTTGAGGATATAGGGGCCATCGATTACCCAACGTGTTTGACAATCCTTAATCCATAACTTCACTACTACTTCTGGAGATACCTCAGGTAGTTCTACGCGTACCCGCACAGATGTACCAGCAATTAATTCTCCCTCTGGTAAGTACAGTTGAGGAATTGGTAAAGGCTCAACAACTGCTACAGCCATCAAGGGTAATGGTGATGGTGGTGCTATTAGTGGTACTTCTTCTTGTTCTTCCTCTTCTTCTTCAGGCACGCTCGGAACTATTTCTTCTTCTGGCTCAATGTAAGTATCATCAACAATTATTTCTTCTGTTACCCGAACTAACGGTATCTTGGCATAACGTGGTGGTGGGGGAGGTGGCTCTAGCAATGATGAGGTTAGCTCTGTTTCTGATACATTCTCTACTGTCTGTTGCTCCTGTTGCACAAGCTCCAACTCATCTGCAACTATCCCCATGTCAGCATCTAAGTTTAACGACAAGTTGAGTTCAATATCAGTGCTTTCTGGGTTAAAAGAATCACTAATCTGCTCACTGGACGTTGTCTGGTTGGCAACAACATCCATATCGTAGTCTTGATCTAGCAGATGAATTGGTTCGGGTAAAGAGAAGCCTTGGCTCTGCAACCACTGCATAATCAGCGGCGATGAGTATGGGTTACCCTCGACAATTAATTGGGGACGAGGTGGTGTAGTTGGTTGTGCAACTAACTCATCAATTAATTCAGAATCAGGTGGTGTAGTTGCTTGTGTAGAATCATCTATTAATTCGGGAGGTGGTGGCGTAGCAGGTTGTGCAATAACATCATCAAATTCTGCCTGAGTTGATGTAGCTAATTCTGCAACAGCATCATCAATTAATTCAGGAAGAGGTGTCATAGCAGACTGTGCAACAGCATCATCAAACTCCGTCCGAGTTGGTGTAGATACTCCTGCAATATAAGCATCGATTAATTTAGAGCGGCGTGGTACAGTTTCTTCCAAAACAGGTTGATTTTGAGATTGCGGATTACCACGCAATAATTCAGCATTCAGATCCAGATCAGGTAAATTAACATCCAGCGCTGTTGCTATTTCTGGAAGATGATAATTTGATGCAGATGCTTCCTCAGATCCTGGTAAAGCTGGTAAAGGTTTCAAGAATGGAAATGTGCCACTAATCATAGGTAATCGCCGATTTGTAATTACCAGTTCATCCATGTTGATAGCGGCTAACGTGTCCACTTTGTCTAAACTTTCTTCTGGTTTCGGCTGCTCTACTGTAGGAGATTCTGCCACCTTAGCAGTAATTGGGGGTAACGGTGGCATATTCGGCAATTGAATTCCACTATGAGACTCTACAGATTTTCTTGGCGATCGCGCCTTAATCTCTGGGGGAAGAAATTTAGGAGCCAACGCACCAAGAGCTAAAGAATCGTCTGGTTTGATGGTTTTAACTAAATTTAAAAGAGACAAATCAATATTAGGCGATGACTCAGCCGTTGGAGGTGGTAGTGCTTCCTCTACAATCTCGGGTTTTTTCGCTGTGAGTTCTGCTTTAATAACCAATAATTCGCTAACATCTGCTGTAATCGTGAAAGACTGGCTAGCTAACAGAACTACTTCACCACCCTCATGGACTGCGCCATACAAATTAATATCCGCCAAAATTAACTTAGATTCGCAATCAGCGGGAATATCAATTGCAGCTTGGATATTAAAAGGTAACACCTTGTTAGGCAAAGCTTGGCGTACTTGATGTAACGTTTCCAAGCCTAGGGGTGAGCGCAATTCGATATTTAATTCTAGAGAATAGAGAGCCTGTTGCTTAGGTATCTCAACTTCTTCATTTTCTGGTTTTAGCTCTAATTGCCCATTAACAGTCAGACTTTGTCCCCAACGAGCAACATAGGTTTCTTGCTCTAACTTTAGCAAGAGGGGTGGTAATGATGGGGTTGTTGGCGGATCTACCAACATTTCCTCATCCAAAAGCGGCTCAGAGATAGGTAATGCTAATTCTATTAAGTTTTGTAAAATCTGTTCTGCCGTCACTCCCTTAACCCAAACTGGGCTGACAGGCTGATCGATAATGACATCCTCTAAAGTATCTATTGGAACTTCATTTCTGGCAGGGCTAATTTCTAGGGTAGATATTGTTGCTGGGGCAGTATTAATAGTTTCTAACGGTGCAATGCTGGTTTCTGTTTCTTCAAGAGCAGTAGGTGCGACATCATTAACAAAAATATTATTCGAGTCTGGAGGTGAATCTGATACTGCACTTTTCTCTTCTGGATACTGAGATAAAACCCGCACATAGAGGTTGTATTGCCAAGATTGACCGCCGAGAATATCCGACATCAAGTCGCCAGAGCATTGTAACTCCCAAATTCCCGGTTTGAAGTAGGTATAGGGGATTACCGCCATTAAGCCTTCTGCATTAGTGCGACGCGATCGCTTCTGAATTCGCCGCTTTGGCGGGACTTCTTGCGTCGATGAGTGAATTACTCGTACTTCCACATCCGTATTAGGACGGTTAGAACGAGCCAAAACTCTATACCGACCTTCGATAATTTCTACCTTTGGCGATTCCAGGGTATGCCAAGCGCGATCGCCCTGTCTCTGTATCAGAAATTGCCAGTGTTCCATTGTGAGTGATGCCCAGACCGCAGACCAGCTGAGTAATATTTTGCATTACTTGCTTGCAAGTTTACCTCAGCAATTTACAATTGCATAATCTTAGGCCATGTTTTGATAAAGATACTGTTAAAAGGTAACTCTTCACAGTGAAATCATCATCAGTAAATTTCACACTACAGCCAGCAATTCATCAGAGCTTACTTTCTTGGCTACTGTTATACAAGGAAATAAAATCTTTTCATTAATACTCTCATAAAAATAGAGACTAGAGAGTGGGGACTAGGCAATATTTACTTCATGCCTAGTCCCTAATCTCTAGCCCTTATTGTCTTTTTCATGTGTCCTAATGTACACAGTTACTGAAGAATACTTCTTACCTGAAATCTTCACACATTGTAAAGATTTCGATAGTAAGCCAAAATTTGCTGAACACGTTGCCGACTTGTAAATGTGGGGTTAGATGCCCAGGAAATCCATAAACCCTCAATTTGACTTTGATAATAATCAAACTGTAGAGATGACTGGGGTATCAAACCTACTTCTACCTCTTCAACTTGACGCAAATGAGCTGCTATCTCTCGATAGACAGCTAAAGGTAAACCAGCAAATTCTATTTTTTCTTTCGTCTCCATTGTAATGAAGCTCCGACAGCAACAAGATTGTTAGGATGGCGTTGTCTGCGAACCAGGATTTCCACCTGGATTCGTAGTTGGTGTTGCTGAGCTAGTAGGCGTATCTCCTACCATTCTGGCAACTTCAATTCCATATTGTTCCACAATCACAATAGGATTGGAGCCTTCATTCATTTCAATACGCTTAATTAAAAGACCATTGGCTAGTCGCTGTCCAGCTTGCACATAGCGACTGGTTGGCTCATTTGGTACTTTAATAATCGCCTGTAGTTGCTTACCGATTAAAACTACACCAGTCACAAAAACTGACTTGGCTAAATCAGGTTCTGGTGGTTTGGGTAATACAGATACCAAATTTGGGCTTGGAAGCACTGGCGGTAAGACTTTCGGCAAAACAGGAGTCAATTTAGGAATGGCAGCAGTTTTTTGGATTTGTATTTTTTGTGGTTTTATAGTGGCTGCTTGAACCGCGCTTTTAGGTGGTACTTTTGGTACTGATACTTGGACTACTGGCGGTTTAGGGATAGGCAGAGGCGGTAAATTAGGAACAGGTTTGCTAATACCAGTAGGAAGGAAGTTACCTCCCTGTCCCATAATAATTTCGGCAAACGGGTCTGTTCGGCCTTTTGATACCAAAACTAACCGCTCTGTAGCATTAGTAGGTTGAATCAAAGTGGAAGCTGGACTATAAGTTGCGGCGGCAACTTTCGATACCTGTTTTCCAGGCACGAGTGGATTATTAAAGGATTGAGTAGCTGGTGGCGATTTGACTGCTGGTGTCGCAGCCGGGCTAGGATTAGTAGCTTGTGGTGTTTCTTCTGAGGTACATCCCGCGATCGCCAACGCTAAAATGGCTGCACCTGCGATTGTGAAATTTTTTCTACCCATTAGCCGTTCTCAAAAGCCATAGGAAAATTTGTTGAGGAAAATTAACCAGCCTTAAATTTGTATTAAAGACTAAGTCTGTTCCCTTTATAACCTAATTTTTTACAATTGCATGGTTATTTTTAGTACTGTCAGTACAGCATAAATACGGGGATAAATAATTGCTAATTAATCGTCTACCACACCCATCAGATTTTTCAACAAGTCCAGTCCTTTCTTGACTCTTCGGGAAACAGTGACTACACTAATCCCTAAATGTTCTGCTACTTGTTTTTGTGTTAAATCATGTAAAAATACACATTCCAAAACATCACGGGTGCGCTTTTCTAGCTGAACCAATGCTTGTTGTAGACGAATTTGATCTTCTTGAGCTAATTGAAAACTGCGATAGTGAGGATCTGGAACTAATTCTCCTAGGCTTGTAGCACCTTCTTCCCCATCTTGTATTGGTACATCCAAGCTTAAAGGCGCACGATTAATCCATGCTAATTTAATTTCCTGCCATTCATTAGGGGAAATTTCTAGTGCAGCTGCTAGTTCAGAATCAGTAGGTTGGCGATTATATTGTGCGCGTAAAGAACGCGAAACTCCTATCGCTTGCTGTTGCAGTGCTAAGTAGCGTCGGGGAATGCGTACAGTGACACCTTTATCTCGGAGGTAGTGTTGAATCTCACCACGAATATAAGGAACAGTAAAGGAACTAAAAGCATGTCCCTTAGAAATTTCAAATTTTTCAATTGCCTTAATTAAGCCTAAACAGCCGACTTGGAGTAAGTCTTCGTAGTTTTCATGGCATTGATTCATCCAATAGTGAGCTTCTCTTCTCACTAGTCCAAAATTGAGTTTAACTAGCTGATTGCGAACAGTTTCTGAGCGCGATTTTTGATATTCTCGCAACAACTGCCAGGTTTCATGCTTCAGTTCATTGGTGACAGTGGTAGGCATAGCACCGAGTTTATTGAGCAAAGCAAATAAAGCGTTAAGTAATTGCTTGTAAACTTAGATGCGATTGAGCGATATGAAAGTAAATATCAAACTAAATTACCTAATAGATTTATGCCACATAAAAAAATTCTTATGGCAGAACCTGAGATAGGTAAACAATCGAGCTGAGTAGTAAACAAGCTTAGTTGGTTGGTATTTTGGTTGTTATCTAGCTTTGGTATTACCTGGAGCTAAAAAACTATATAGACACAAAATATAAAACTTTCTATTGTTTTTAAAACCGAAATTGTACCTAACTTTGCTTATTAAGTATCAGTCCAGAGGCTCAACAAAAAAATTAGATTATCTAATGATGAAATTGGATTTTCTCACTTTGATTAACTCAGTAAAAATACGACATTAAATACCAAAGAATCATCAGTTGTTTAATTTTCTTAAATATATTGGCAGAAATATACGTACTTGTTCGTAACGATTAAATAGTTAATATCAATTCAAAGTTTTGTCAAAAATGAGAATTTAGCTAAATTTCAATCTATATATTAAAAATTAAAAATACAACTTTTAAAATTTTAAATTTCCTATTTCAACTTCAAATTGAAAATTTATAAGATAAAAATATTCCAATATGATAAATATTTGAAAAAGTTAAGTGTGATTGGAATTTAAATTTCAGTTAAAAAATGACAAATAACCCTGCTCTAAACATAGATAGTGATCGCCCAAAAGTAGCTTCTCTAGCTATATTTCATACAAACAGCCAAATCTGGAAAGCTTTCTTTCCCTAACCTTGCTTGCCTACGTGAGTAAATAAAAATATAGAAATTAGCTGATTTGCAAAAAAAACACATACGCCCCTAAATAAAGGGGGTATGTGAATTAACTTTTGCATTCAAGCCTAATGCATACAGAATTGTTGTGACTATCTGAGTGCCCGTAATTTGCGGTACTCAAGAGAACTTAGCCTCTGGTGGGTTCAACTCGAGCATAGAAAAGCCCACGAATCTTCACTTCTTTAGGTTCACCAGCACCTAAATCAGTATCAGATGGCTGTTCACTATCGAAAGTACCTGCAATTTCACCAGTGGAGCTATCAACTTTAGCTACTTGCAGGGAAATTTTGCCGCTAAGACTTTCAGCACGCTTAACGTTAGTGCGAGTAAGTTCTTCATCGTCCGCTTGAGCAGGTAGAGCTACAGCGTTATCATAGCCAGTAACTACACCCCGTCCTTTGGGATCTAAGAAAGCAGCACCACGATATGAAGGTACTTTAAATGTGCCTTCAAAATCTGTAGAGGTATTCAAGCTGGTTGAACCAGCTTGTGTTTGAGCAACTAAATTTTTGATAGTGAATAGGAAAGGTACTCGTTCGCCACCAGGAAGTTGTACAGTGATGGCTTGAAAGTCAAGACCATCTTTCTCTGTGAATGTCAAGCTGCTGTCTGAATTAATTTTCAGATCGCCTTGCACTTGGTCAATAGTGGATGTATACCTGGTTAACAGCTTACCGGCAACAAATTCTGCTTCTTGGCGTTTATTAGCTGGTTCTTCTTTGACAAAGAAATTAGTTGGTTCTAAGCAAAGCTCTTTGATGGTGTATGACTGGCTAGAATCCAAGGGAATTGAACCACGACTTGTTTCTGCCAATTGAGGACACTTGTTAGCCAAACCAGTGCCACGAATTTGTTCGTATGTAAGTATGTCTCTACTGCTAGCAGAGGAACCATCACTACAAGCAGTTATTAGCCCTAGGCACAAAGCCAAGAATGCAACAATTAAAGCGCGATACCTCATGATCAACCTCAATTTCAAAAATTAATATCTAACGTTGTAAAACTGCACTTAAGTTTTGATCTCTGGTGAGAAACCGCCCTAATATGGGGGCGTTGTCGGCAGTTCGCCTTTAGCCCTTTCCGTTTCCGGTTGGGCAAAGCCCCTTCCCAAGAGATAGGGTTGGGTAATTGCCGTTCAAACTTAGTGTTTGCTAAACGTATTTAAACGTGTCGCTCTTTTGGCTCTGGGATGTAAACCCCAGGCTAGCTAGTACACTGCATCCATTGTGGATGTGTGACCCAAACGGGAAAAAACCAGCAGTTTTACTATTGTCGGCATTTGGTAGAGTTTGGGCGCATCAATGATTGTGCCCTGACACAGAGCGGCATCAGCGCTTGCCTCTGAGGACACGAAGAGCAAAATTTTCTCTTCGTACTTTCCTCTAGCGTATGGCAAAAGTGGCATCGCTTTAATCGTTCTGTATTATGTATGTGTCGCCACTACATACTGCCCATTGTTTAAATAGGGAAATCAGCCAGATCATACGATTTTTTGAAACTCAAAATCAAAGCACTCTAGTATTAACCCAGAATATCCCGATCTGATTTAGCTAACCTATAGGCTGTAATAAACGTCATTACCTTGTTCTATAAGCAATGTCTAATACTGGCTATGCCTACGCAATTCTTTTCAATCGGCAGACCAATGAGCTGAGGTAATGCCAAAAAAATGTCCCATTCCTACGGGACGCTGCATCTAGCTTACTTCCCCAAAGGGTACGATTGAATCGCACACAATTGGGCAATGGAGACAAGGAACATAGTTATTGATTTGGTGAAATTAGATAATTTATTTTTTCCAAGTTTCCCGAAGAGAAATTTTTCAGGCAGTTAACACTGAAGAATCAACAATCAGCAACCCTCAACAAGGGTAGAAAAGCCAATTGAGGAAATATGAAACTGCCAGCCAATAGAAAGCCAAAAATCTTGGGTAAATTTGAGTAGGCCCTAATTTATACGGAAAAGCTGGCATGAGCAACGACAGAAGCTTGGAAGCAGAGAATTTGTCTTCTAAACTACAAATAATTTCAAATACGGTGTATGATGCAGCAAAAAGTTGCGAAGGAGATGTGATCGCTCTTTTAGCTTTGCTACGACAGTTAGAGCAGTTACACCGCGAGATTCGGGATGGAGCTTTTCAAGCAACTTTACCTGAGAATCGTCAGCAACTCTACTCATTGCTCAAAGATATTGAATCTGAGGGAGGCTGGCCTTACATTGAGCGCATGAGAATAAAGGCCTTTTTAGCAAACTTGGTAGAAGATGCTAATCAAGACAATAGCTGACGGTGTGGTCAACAGCGATCGCTGTTGTGGTTGGTAAATTTTGGTTATTTGCTTTTGGGAATGTCATCACAAAGCCAGCGATCGCGCGGATCAACATTATGGTTGTGCTTGATGTAGTCATCGACCCAGGTGCAACCACGAACCAGCAGGTCATTAAGGTTTAAATTCCACAACATGATTGTGTTGTCATCACTAGCAGAAGCCAATGTTTGACCATCAGGACTAAAGCTGACACTTAATACAGCGCTCTGATGCCCAGTGAGGGTTTTAATCAGTTTACCCTCACGGCTCCAGAGTTTGACAGTTTTGTCATAACTGGCAGCAGCGAGCAATTCACCATTGGGACTGAATGTAACAGCATTAACGCTATCGCTATAACCTTTTAACAAGGTTTTCAACAACTTCCCATCCCGCCGCCATAACTTTACGGTGTTATCCCAACTAGCAGAAGCTAGTAATTGGTCAGTGGGACTAAAGCTGACACCTAAAACCCAGCTGTCTTGAGGCGAAAAAGTTTTCAACAAAGTCCCATCCCTGCGCCAGAGTTTGATGGTTTTGTCGTCACTCGCAGTCGCTAACAGCTGACCGTCCGGGCTGAAATTGACACTATTCACCCAACCGTTATGTCCTACCAACGTTGTCAGCAAGCGGCCATCACGATGCCAAAGTTTCACTGTCTTATCTTTACTTGCTGAAGCTAACAACTGTCCGTCTGGACTGAAACTGACGCTCATGACGCTATCAGTATGCCCCTGCAGTGTCTTGATTAAAGTTCCATCACGCCGCCAAAGTTTGACAGTTTTGTCATAACTGGCTGACGCTAATATTTCACCTAAGGGATCAAAACTTACACTGGGAACTTTATCTGTGTGACCCAGCAGAGTTTTGTAGAGTTTAGTTTCTACCTCTCCATTTCTAGTCTCACGTTTCCAAAGTTTAACTGTATGATCTTTGCTGCCAGAAGCCAACATTTGACCATCTGGACTCCAAACTACGCTTAAAACTCTACCAGTATGACTTTTGAGGATGGGTATAGTTGAGTCATCTAAACGCCACAACTTGACGCTTTTGTCATAACTAGCTGATGCCAGCAGTTTGTTATCTGGGCTGAAAGCCACACTAGCAACAGCATCGCTGTGTCCCTTAAAAGTATTTAGTAGAGTGCCTGTGACACTCCAGAGATTGATTGTGTTATCGTCACTGCCAGAAGCAAATTTTTGACTATCGGAACTGAAATTCAGGCTCCAAATTGTCTTGTGATGCTCCAGTAAAGTTTTGCTGGGGCGAAAATCAAAGCTATTTTTGGTACTATGACGCTCTCTGCGCCAAAGTTGTATGGTCTGATCTCTACCACCAGACACTAATACTTGACCATTCGGGCTAAAAGCTACAGCAGTTACACCCTTGCGATGTCCCTGTAAGGTGGTGACTAAACTTCCATCTCTTCGCCAAATTTTTACAGTTTTGTCTTCACTTGCTGAAGCAATAAATTTTCCATCTGGACTGAAGGTTACCCAGTTCACCCATCCCTGATGTCCCCTGAGAATTTTTAATAAAGTACCATCCTTGCGCCAGAGTTTAATTGTTGCATCCTTACTACCAGTGGCTAAAAGCTCACCATCTGGGCTGAAACTGACGCTATAAACCCAATCTCCATGCCCTTGTAAGGTTGTGTATGGTTCTGAGTCAAATACGCCTGTAAGCGCATTTTTATGCCAAATTTTTACAGTTTTATCCAGACTGGCAGAAGCTAAGGTCTGACCATCTGGACTAAAACTTAAGCTAGTCACAGCGTTGCTATGACCCCTAAGAGTTTGGAGTGAAGTTCCGTCAGACCGCCATATTTTTACAGTCTGATCTGTACTACCTGAAGCCAACAATTGACCGTCAGGGCTAAAAGTCACACCCCAGACAATCTCTCCGTGCCCCTCTAGGCGATTTTTCTCTTTGATGCCATAAACAGCCTGTTGCAGGGCTGTTATAACTCGCATCTTTGTATCTGTTTGAATTGCATCATCTGCTTGTTTGAGCTTTTTCCTAGCCCGCAAACTTTCTAATAGGGCATCAAACTCTTTATTAGAAGCAAATAAGGCTTCGCTAGAAGCTGCGATCGCGCTGATTTTGAAATTTGTTTCGCTGCGTTCAGCTCTTAATGCTTGCCGCTCGGCTGCTCTTTTTTGTAAATCTGCTTGCCACCATAATACGGCTATTGTCCCCGCCATTGCTGCCAAAGCCACCCCAGCTAGACGCGCTTCTCGCAGTCGCCGTTGTAAAACTAAATTCAATTGCTCTTGAGAGAGTTTTTGCGCTACTTCAGCGCGATTTTTTTCCGATCTGACTTTTTCTAACTCGGCAACCATTCCATAATCATTTTTTTGGCGAATCGGTTCAACTAAATAATCATGAACCAACTGGTAGCGATCGCCTAATTCTTCTGGCTCTCGTAATACCAATCCTGACCCTACCAAAATTTCTAAAATAAATTCCCAATCTGAATCAAAATTAGATATTGCGTTTTGATTGTTCTCTAGGACAACTGCTAAATCCGCTTTGGTTTTTAGTGGCCTTGTACCTTTTTCATCTGTTAATTCAAATAATAATTTCCAACTTCGTGCTTCGTTTTCTTGTCCGCAATCTTTGATCACTTCCTCAAGCCAGCGCTCAACTAGTTTTTCTGAGCCACCACACAGATTATATTGTGCGAGAGTAGTAATATTTTCTGCTTGCAGTTGAGCGCCGACGATTTGTAGTTCAATGGGATGTACTTCGTTGATGTCTCCTGCTAAATCTTTGACTAACTGATGAATTAATTCATCAGTGATTTCATAATGTGAACGTTGAGTCAGACTTTTAATAATGTTAATCGCATCATCACTGTCAAAGTTGCCTAAGTAATAGCGTAGGTCTTTATCTAATATATTTTTATTAATTACTCCTAAATCATAAAGACCATGACTATTTTGTTTGCTCAACCGTTCAAATTCCAATAAATAATGTAAATAATCTTCACGGATTGCTAAAATAATTTTGACATAGCCAATATTTAAACACTCACTAAAAAATTTATAAAATTGGATTTTTTTCTCAGGAGAGGTGCTAATAAAGAAGAATTCTTCAAACTGATCAAAAATAATGACTATCGTATGATTACGTTCAGAAACTAAACGTAGTTTTTCAATAAGTATAGTTGGTGTAATTTCTCCAACAGTAGAAATTTCTGTCTGTGCTAGTACTTGATTAACATTGCGTCCTAATGCTGTCACCCAATCTGTATACACAGATAAAACTATAGGTAAAGCAATACGCTCACCAATAGCTTTTCCTTTTAAAGCTGGTACTAAACCTGCTTTGAGAATAGAGCTTTTACCTACTCCTGATGGGCCATGAATGACTGTAAGTTTGTAATCAGCACGGGTGATCCTTTCAATCAAACGATTAACATCTTGTTGTCTTCCAGAAGCAGCTATTTCTTGAGCGACTTCCTCAGGAATAAATGGTATTTTTTGTGACTCTAATACTGGGTTAATTCTGTAGCGCTGTGGCTGTAATTGGCTAGCACCAATGAAGGCGCGAAAGCGATACTGATGTTCGATTTGAATTTTTTCTTGCTTGAGAATAAAGGCTTCTGTATAATCATGACGCTCATCAAAGTAGAGCGATCGCAACTCTTCTAAAATTTCTAAATACAGCAATGGCTCATACTGTAGCTCACAAACTACTCTTGCCCATTCCAGGTTATTGATAGCTTCTTGCCACTCACCCAAATGTCGCTGTGTACGCGCTAACAGTAATAGATACCAACTTTCCTGCCTGCGTGATACTTCTGTCGCTAGTTCAGCAATAGAAAGTGCTGTATTGGCTAATTCATGGGCTAATATCCAGTTCGATTCTGAAGCCGCCACATCTGCGAGAAAAGCGTAATCTTGGGCTAGTTGTGCTGGATTGCCATAATTTTCATGCAGCTGTAACGATTTTTTAGCTAATTGCTCTAATTCTTCCCAATTTTGTAAGCGTTGCAACATTTCGCAAGTCGGTAAAATGAATTTGGCAACTAAGTCGGGTCTTTGTGCCTCTTCCAATATCTCCAAGCATTGTGTAAACCACAAAAGAGCATCCTGCCAGTACTTACTGTCAGCACCTTGGTATAAGTCTGCCATGCGCCGATAACACAACCCAATGTGGAATGTTACTACTGCTTGTCTCAGAAGTGGTGGAGATGGCAGCATTGGCGGATAGGGAGAATATAGTTCTACATTCTCTTCTAAATTACCGAGTACACTTTCACCTGAACCCACTTGTTGCCAAAGTTCTAAGCTTTTTTGATAATGAGCTAAAGCATCATCAATTTGATCGTTAGCATATTCATCACGTCCTAAGACAAATTCTAAACTTGCTTCTAATTCAGGATCTAATTTCACCCCATATAAACGCAGCAAATCATTACGGGCAGATTCAATTTCCCGCCGATTCCTTGACTTAGGAGCTAAATCAAGAGCATCATTTGATAAAAATTTGTCAGCACCTGCTTCTAAAACTTTAGCGAATAAAGATTCCGTTTCCTGACGGATTAGTGCAATTAAATATTCTTGCGCTAGTTCAAATTTAATGGTGGTTGCTGCCCAACTTTTAAAATCTGGCGCTAATCTTGAAAGCATAGAAGCCACTTCATCTTGTAGCCAAAAAATTAATGGGAAAGGAAAAGTAGCTGAATAAATATCTCGTGCTTGGTTGAGACCAGCCAAAAAATTATCGAGAGCAAGAATTGACTCTAGTCCAAAAACCATCACAGCCGATGGCAAGGTATCTTTTACAACTACAGAATGATCTAAAAATAGTTCTGTAATTATTTGAGTATGTAAAGCATTGGTTGATGGCTGAAGAAATATCTCTCTAATATTGATTTCTTTAGTTAGCAAGCGGAGATTACCCAACATTTGCTCCCGTAATTGCCCATAATTACAGCGGACTAAAATTAGAGCAAAGTGACCTTTAGAGAGATTTATTGCCCGAATCATCCTTTGCAGAGCATGTTGATTGTCATTAACTATAGCTGCTGTGAATTGCCACTTTGTCATATATAAAAAACGGGCTATAGAGGAAGAATAATAAATTACACATCAAGCAGCAGCAAGAATAATTTTTGATACTGATTTTTGCATTGTGAAAAATTGGTTTGAGGTTTTAGTTCCATAGCCAATTTTTCTAGATCACTTGGAAATCACTCACTTATTTTGCTGCCAGATAAGGACTTTTTCTGTTTCTGCTAATGCCGGACTAATTCCAAACCACCGACCTTGGGGATCGCGGTATTCAAACAGATACATACTTCGTAGTAAGCTTTGATAGTCAGATTCACCTTTGACGCTTTGCTGTTGCACTACTTCAAACAGTAATTTCCATTGATGTTCATCAATCGCTAATAACAGGTCGTCCCGGTAATCTTTAATGACAGCTTCTAAACATTCTCTGGAAAAGGGTGGATCTTGGCGTTGCAAGCAACTATAAAGTAGTCCCAATAAATTACGGATGTGACCACCACTAACACGGCAAATTCGATCTAATGTCTCAGGGTGATCGAATAAATCTGTGATTAATAAAGGTCTTTCATCCCACTTAACTTCTGGGAAAGCTCGTGCTAGTACTAACTGGCGCAATAGTGACATTCCTGGTTCAAAGTCGCTACCATCCCTTTTCCGCACTAAAACCATCGGTAATACTTTAGGTGCAATTCCTCCTCCTAAGCGATTTTTTAGAGTTTCATACTCATTAGAAAAAATTAAGGCTAGGGGAATGGTGTAGACTAAGTGGCATTTCAGCCGACGTAACTGCTCACCTCTGTCAATGAAAAGATATTCTGGTTGGGTACGTCCAGAAGCAACTGGACGCATATCAACTCGATCTAAGTTATCTACGATCACTACTAATCCTTTTTGACCGCGTTGCTTAAGCTGTTCAACAGCTTTGTCTAGTATCTCCTCGTTAATTGCTTGCAAAATACTGTTGGTACGTGGCTCCAGGTATTGCCTTAATTGATTACGTGTCTGGGCACTATCTTTGGTTTTAGCAGTAATTTTGGCAATACCCAAGGATAATTCTGCTTGTCCTGATAACTCTATAGGGGTCTGCAAAAAATCCCCTATTTCTTTAAACAAATTACTAAAGTAACCTGGTTTAAATTTAATTCCAATTCCTTCCAAACTAACACTGACTTGACGGGCTACACTCAGCAAAATATCGCTAACATCTATATCCGCCATATCTAAGTCTTGGCTGGACTCAAAATAAACCACATGAAATCCTGCTGCGTTTAGCTCTGCTTTCAGGCGTTGTAACTCTGTGGATTTACCACAACCAATATGACCTGTAAATAACTGACAAGTTGGCTCATCTGGAGAAATTCGAGTAATAGTACGTTGTAGTTCTTCAACAATTTTGCAACCACGTACATCAGAGAAATCTATATAGTACTGCTTATCCAGTACTTCACTCATATTTAATGTGTAGCTTGGGTTACACGCTTTATAAAAACGTGACAAATTTAATGTTGTTCTCATGTAGATGCAGATCTAGTTTTATTTGTATCTTTTGCTATGCAAAAATCTCTATCAATTTTAAGAGATATCAAATTTAATCCAAGTTGGAATTAAACAGTAGACAGCCCCAAGAGCGAGAATGCCCCAACCAACTGTCAGTATAATGGCAGAGATTGAGTTTTTCCTTATACGTTAAGTTTCTCTGTCCTTTTTACAGCTGGTGTTGAACTTTTGACAATCTATAACCTTTCCCGAGGTTGCCAAATCCTGATGGGCTAGTCACGATGTCAAAAAAAATACTTTTTTAGCTAAATGGAGGGTGTGGTTATGGATGGTACACATATCATTATATTTTGCTTTTGTCAATAGCGAATGTAATATTGTTTACAGTCAAATTAACATTTTGTAATTATCTGCAAAAAAAACTCAGATGTCTATATGTTTTCAATGGCAGTGATTACTATACATTTAGCTACATCTAAAGCGTTTAATCACATAGCACTAAATTAAAGTTTGAGGTGGTTGCTAGGATGTGGCTTTGGCAGAGAAATTGTTTGTGTGTTTGTTGATTTACCCTAGTAAAAATCAAAGCGCTATTGGCTTTGAACTGTAAGTTAAATAGAGAATTTTGCCATAATGCAGATAAAAGAAAATTGTGATTGTTGCTCTTGGATGTAAAACGTATAAATACTGAGAAGATACTAGAGCTAATATACATATAACATTATATATTTCAATCTCTCTGATGTAGCTTTTTTTGCAGATAATGGCTGTCACCCTACAGTAAAAAAGTGACATTCGGTCTAGAATAGACAGCGCTAACTGCTAAATGAAGAGATATCACCCCACAATCATCCTGTGGTTGCTGTAAAGTGTTACTAAAAAGTGAAAAAATTCTGGAAAAAAGGGGCTAGTAAATGCCACCAAAGTTTACTGAAATTAATTGATGAGCTGACTACCAAAGAATTTGGACTGGAACCAGCAAGGGGTTTTAATGGCTGACCTAGTATCACTTTCCCGTGCAGATTTAGCCCAGCGCCGTAAAAGATTAAGGCGCAAGCAGCAAATGAAAATTATTCAGGCAATTTGGCGAACTTTCGCCATTAGCAGTTTGGCAGGTTGTTTGCTGTGGGTGGCAACCCAACCTATTTGGGTGCTAAATGCACCCAACCAAATTGTCATGAAATCAGGTAATGAATTACTCCCGGAAGAGACCGTTAAGTCTCTGTTGGTATTATCTTATCCCCAATCTTTATGGCGGATTCAACCGTCAGTGATCGCCGAATCTTTAAAGCGACAACCCACTATTGCACAAGCCAGCGTCAGTCGTCGTCTATTCCCACCGGGGTTGATCGTCGACATCACCGAACGAGTACCCGTAGCTATAGTACAAACATCCACAGGTGGAAAGTCTGAAGGTGTTAATAAGTCTGAAGGTGTTAATAAGCAAGCATCTGTTGGCTTAATAGATGCTAGTGGAGCTTTGATACCTTTAGACAAATACACATCGCTTAATCCCACAAGGAAATTACCCAATCTCAAGGTGATTGGGTTACCTGAACAATATCTTCCTTACTGGACTCAACTGTATCTGTCTGTGAATCAAAGTTTGGTGAAAATCCAAGAAATTAATTGTCAAGATCCAACAAATCTAATTTTAAAAACAGAGCTAGGCAATGTGTATTTCGGCCCACCAAGTCCTCAGCTATCTGAACAGATTAAGATCCTTGCTCAAATGCGCCATTTATCTAGCAAGTTAAATTCAAGTCAAATAGAATACATTGATCTCCAAAATCCTGAAGCTCCATTAGTACAATTGAACCAAAAAAATCAGAAAATTAATGTTCGTAATCCTTAGAAATATTTAGCATGTTTAATATATATAAGGCTTTTAGTAAATTCACAAAGTTTTATGATAAAAAATATTTACTATTTTTTATGTTTCGAGTAATACTCAAAAAATAGGCATAAACTTCTCATTAAAATCAGAGCATTACTCACAAAGGCTCTTTGAGGAGTAAAATCAATGCAATTGTTACCCTAACATCTCACAATCGGGCACAAGATGTTAGAACGCTAACAATGACGTTGAATCTGTAAACCACCTTGTGCCTAGACAATTTTCCCATAAAATCAAATTTCCCAGAGAAAAGCCTGTATTTGTCACTACCCTAACTCTTCCAGATTACAAAGCAAATTTAGTACACCTATATATATGGCACCAGTGACGAATTCTATAAGGTAGAATATTTCTCCAACCAATAGTCTGTTAAAACAGATCAAATAGCTAATCAATTTGGGTTTTCCATAAATTGGCAAGCAATTTCTTCTCAGCCCCAAACTTCAAAATAAGTAAGTAAAGGGCAAATTTTGTGTCATAAGGTGCAATCATCCCTAATGGTGAAACCTATTAACTATATTATGGAAAGAGATCGGACGCGCTATGGTGCGTCTTTACAAGTTGTCCTAGCTAAGTGTAATTTTTGGTATAAAGGTTTTTATACTGAGAAGCTTAGTATACTTAATTACCAATTTTTACTAATAGAGGCTAAATTTAACAACACTAATAATCTCTTTTCTAAGTATTTTTCTTTGGAGGAAAATTATAAAATATACAAAATTAACCTTGCAATAGTGGCGATCCAGGAAAAAAAAATCAATACTGTAAGTTGTAAAATTAATGACCAATCAAAATCATTAGTATTAATAAGGGAAGAACATAGTAAATGCCAAAGAAAAACCCCAACAAATTGGCAGCAGCAAAGTAGAGGTCTAAATATCTGGTTGAAGTTATACAGATCATTTTTAAGTAAATATAGGTATACTTCTTTAGAACTAGTTGTGCGATCGGCTGCGTTATTGGCTGATGCCGTAGCGAAATTTCGCACTGACAATCCTGTTAGGGTTGGAAGTAGTGAGAACAATAAAGAACACTGTCATGTCTGTAGCAGTGTCAAACTATAGTTGACTCTTAGGTGAGTAACACCTGAAAAAGTCGTTTATCTACCTTTCACAAATCCAATGACACTTGATAATAACCAAGGACTTACCTATAAAAACTCCCAGTCTGTGGGACAGTCAGGGTTCTCACTGGCTGTGAACTCAACCAATCCTTTTAATCACTCTGGGCTGAACTTCAGTCAAAATAATGACGGTAAGAAGATTACTGTTGAAAGCAACCGCATCGGCGAGATTGTTCCTGGTAGGGTTGCCAACATCAAAGTGATTGGTGTAGGTGGTGGCGGTGGTAATGCTGTCAACCGCATGATTGAGTCGGATGTCAGTGGAGTGGAATTTTGGTCAATTAACACTGATGCCCAAGCTCTAACATTGGCTGGTGCTCCTAGTCGGTTGCAAATAGGACAGAAACTGACACGAGGCTTAGGTGCAGGTGGTAATCCTGCTATTGGTCAAAAGGCAGCTGAGGAATCAAGGGATGAAATTGCCACAGCTTTAGAAGGTGCTGATCTAGTATTTATCACCGCTGGTATGGGAGGAGGCACAGGAACAGGTGCGGCACCAATTGTTGCGGAAGTCGCTAAAGAAATGGGCGCTCTCACGGTTGGTGTTGTGACACGTCCATTTGTCTTTGAGGGTCGCCGTCGTACCAGCCAAGCAGAGCAAGGTATTGAAGGTTTAAAAAGTAGGGTAGACACATTGATCATTATTCCTAACAATAAATTGTTGGAAGTGATTCCCGAACAAACCCCTGTGCAAGAAGCTTTTCGCTATGCCGACGATGTACTGCGTCAAGGGGTACAAGGCATTTCCGATATCATTACCATCCCTGGCTTAGTCAATGTTGACTTCGCGGATGTGCGAGCGGTGATGGCAGATGCGGGATCGGCATTGATGGGAATAGGTGTGAGTTCAGGGAAATCGAGAGCCAGAGAAGCTGCGATCGCAGCTATCTCTTCTCCATTACTAGAATGTTCAATTGAAGGTGCTAGAGGAGTTGTCTTTAACATTACTGGTGGTAGCGACCTTACCTTACATGAAGTTAATGCGGCCGCAGAAACTATCTATGAAGTGGTTGATCCCAACGCCAATATTATTTTTGGTGCAGTGATTGATGATCGCCTCCAAGGTGAAGTGCGAATTACTGTAATTGCAACTGGATTTACTGGTGAGCCACAAGCCGCTCCTCAGCAAAATGCCGCTAACACTAGGGTGACAACGCCTCCTCCTAGACGACCAGTATCACCACAACCTACGGCGAATCCTACTCCTCCAACCCCAATTGCAGAACCCAAAGACAAACCAATATTAGATATTCCTGATTTTCTCCAAAGGCGACGTAATCCACCCAAAAATTAAGTGATGCTAAAATTTTGGATTTGAGATGAAATTGGAATTCTCGGGTTTACCTGATTCCTGTATACAAACTGCTAAGTATTGAGTTGCCTGAAAGTAGGAATTCAGTAATTCGTTGTGCATCTCTGAAATATAGCCTATTGGTAACTAAAGTCCATAACGCTAGCCACAAAAAATGAGCTTGGGCAGGAGTCTATTGACTCTAATGTCCACTAGTGCATTGGGAAAAAACCCAGAGATTGAGAGTGTTGGAGAAGCTTACTGCTTGCTTATACCTTTATCAGCTTCTGTCTAAAAAACGGGAAGACTAGTCTAATTACAGCGGTACTTGACTTGTCTAGGTTCACTAGAGTGTCAGGTAAATTACATAAACGTAAGCTTCCCGTAAAAGATAATCGTAAAAAATAGATAACGTAAATTATTTTTCTTTTTTACTTTTTATAGTCTGCTCAATCCATTGAATGACATCACGCCCTAGGTTGGTGTTATCTAATCTGTCAATTTCACGAATGCCAGTTGGGCTAGTAACGTTAACTTCGGTAAGGTAACCACCAATAACATCAATCCCTACAAAAATTAACCCATCTTGGCGTAATTTTTCCGCTACTTGGGTACAGATTTCATTCTCTCTTGAGGTAATTTTAGTTTGAGCAACTGTCCCGCCTGCTGCCATATTATTGCGAAAGTCACTCCCACTAGACAGCCTATTCAGCGCACCTATTGGTTCTCCATTGAGCAAAATAATTCTCTTATCTCCCTCTTTAGCCTCTGGTAGGTAGGTTTGTACCATAACAGGCACTCGACCTTGAAAAGTACTTAGTTCAACAATGGAGTTGAAGTTGCGATCGCCTGATTGTAAAAATAAAATCCCTTCCCCAGCTTTGTTACCCAGTGGCTTGAGAACAGCAGCTCCTTTTGCCTCTACAAATTCTCGAATTACCTGCTTATCAGCACTAACAATCGTTTCTGGAATAACATTGGTAAACTGAAGAGCATACATTTTTTCGTTTGCTCCTCGAATACCATTGGGACTATTAATTACTAGGGTTTTGTTTTGGTCAATATAATCCAGAACGTAAGTGGCAAAAAGGTAAGCATCATTTACTGGTGGATCTGTCCGCATCAATACAGCATCCATTGTTTCTAAGCAAGCAAAAGCCCGTTGGCCTGTGCTCAACTTGTACCAAGGATTAGCTGCAAAATACCGTCCATCTACCAACTCGACTGGTATTAGTTCTACCCGTTGTAAGATAGCCCAAGCTTTACCTTCTACGACACTCAACAGATTTGCCTGTGTTATCCATACTTCGTGTCCGAGGATTTGCGCTGCTTCCATCATGGCAACACTGGTGTCATGACATGGATCAAGCTGATGGATGGGATCAATAATAAAAGCTAGTTTCACGCTTTTTGCCTCAAGCATCAGGAAATTTAATGGTGTTCAATTTAAATTATCCCCTGATGTTCTGACTGATTTACACTTGCTGGTATTACTAACAAAGCGTAAATTCCAGACCGTCTGCATCTAGAGGCTAGTAGCAGCAAGTAACTCATCTAACTTTCCTTGCCTGTCTAACGCGTGAATATCATCGCAACCACCAACATGATTGTCATTGATAAAAATTTGTGGCAAAGAGCGTCGTCCATTTGCTCTTTGTGACATTTTATCTCTTGCATCCTCATCTCCGTCGATGCTGTATTCAATAAAATTCACCCCCTTTGTATTCAGCAAGTTTTTGGCACGGATACAAAATGGGCAAGTTCTCCAGGTATAAATTTCTACTTTAGCAGCCATAACGTCCTCTATTTATTTGAATATTCTTCATTTTAGAACGTAGACACTAACTCTAGCTGCTTTAGCTAGTTTTGCTAACTACTAAAGTAGCTTTATAGATTCACACAAATAAAGGTTAGTCAAAAGTCGTGAGACTCTTGACTAATTTAATGTTTGCACCAGTTTTCTTCATAAACCGATCATAGTATACTTTAAATACCAGCTACCTCAGCAACTATACGGGGTTTATCTAACTTACATAATTTCATTTCAGTATAAATAGCTATTATATTTATACATTTATTTTTAGTAAAAAATACGGGTTTTTGTCTTGAGTTAATTGTACATATCATAAAATTAACAAATAATCCTGACCCAAAAGATAGATAAATCATGATTTCGGTAGTTTGTTTGTAGCTTTTATAAAATGTGCCGGAAACTATGATTAAAATACTTAAGTAGCAATATTTACGCTTTTTGTTTAATTTAGAGTATCCGGCACATCATCAGCTATAGATAAATCGCGTATAATTTACATCGTTAAATTCGGTTTATTTCTCAGTAATCTTGCGGCAATAACTGTCAAGAATCCAAGAGCTGCTGTTGTACTGGGTTCAGGCACTTTTTCAGCTGAGATTTGGCTGCTTCTAGCCAATACTTTAAAATCAGGGCCGTTAAAACTTTTATCTGCTGTTAGTTGAAGACCACTCAGAGAACTAACTCCTAATTCTTGCAGTTTGACTCCCCATGAACCTACTGGTTGCTCCCCCCCAATTTCCATCGTGTCGATTTTGAAGCCTGCATCCCCAAAAGTGGCTGAATTTAATGTGATTGCTGTACCAATTACTGTGTTATTAGCATCAAGTGCTTGAATTGTTAATTTACTGTTCTTATTTCGTTCCCAAAAAAACAAGTTGTCTAGTCCAGTATTGTCTTGAGTGAGATTAGAACCGAACCGTAAGTTAATTTTGAACTTACCAGCTTCTTCGGTATCAATAATATTGTTTAAATTGTTGTTACCTAAGAAAGCAGCAACTTTAACTCCATCACTTGCATTACCTGCCTGTAAATCCTCTTGAACAAGTAACGGAGAATTAGCAAGATCACCTTTATCTGCACTAGCTGCACCTGTATTACCGCCAGTGTATACATCGTTTTCTAGAATGGTAGCACTGGTGACAAAATTGAAGTTGCTAAATGTTATTCCATTCTGAGTAATAGAATTTAGCAGAATATCACCTTTAGCAGCATCTGTACCTGTGAGGACTGTAGTGAAATTACTCTGGAAGCTTGCAGCCTTAACAGCAGGAGAAAAAGCTAATAATGTTCCAAAAGAGAGAAAGACAAAAGTGGGAATGTAGTGAATTTTCATAGTTTTTGCGACCATGTAGAATACTCAAATGTTATTGTCTTACTTCAATTAACAAGTAAGATAATTTGGAAATTTATTGCTAGGCAGTCATCGCTGGACTTAGATAGCCAAGCTTTGATTCATCTGCTAGTTCACATAGCGACAAATGCACTCGATGATGGTTGAATTATCAAACCTTATATACATATAAATTGCCACATATAATGCCTATTCATACATCGGTTATCCACATATTTGTTTAAATTAAATTGAAGCTAATAGAGTAATATTTATATGTATTTATATGGTGAATAGTAATTTCACTGAGGAGATAAATCGGGATAAATCAGTAATAAAACGCCAGCTTTTATAAAAAATTAATTGAATTAATATTATAAAAACAATTGTGATTTTAAGATATATAACGCCTAAAAATATTATATATAGGCTTGATAGGTCATTTGATTAAGTCAGGACTTACGCAACTGGTACACCAATCTTTTGGTTTAAGAGTCAACAGTCAAGGGTCAAGGGTCAAAAATTCAGGTTTTTTGGACTTTTGACTCTTGACTCTGGACAGCCTCAACGAAAAAAATGTGATACTTGCGTAAGTCCTATAAGTATAAGTCTGCTTCTAGCTTAACTGTTGCTTTTACCTAACTCTAGAGCAAAAATTCAGGCTATAGATAATGCTCGTCTAGCTTGATCCAAATATCCACTATTGTCTAATCCTGTTGCTTACATACAAAAATTGCTTGTGTTTTATAATCAATCATTGTTGTATTAACCAGTTAAAAAAATAATTTTTTCTCTAGTATTTACACTGAATCAACTGCACGGTTAACCCAGCCATTAATGGTAAAACGGCTATTGCCAAAAACTTTAGAAGGGCAATTAACAAGAAGTACTTCATGCATATAACGGCTGAGGAAAAAGACAATACTATTGTTGCGAGGCTCGATGGTTGTGAATGATTCGGAATTTACATAAAAGTTGTTGATGATTTTGCTATCGTATATCAGCAACTCACCACCAGAGAATTGCTTAGGTTCTCGATAAAAATAATAAACGTAAGTGAGTTCTCTGAAAGATGTTTCTAAACTGCCGTTATCATTATGAATTTTGAAATAATTCCCATCATTATGTGCGGTTAGCTGGCTTTCAATATAGGATAGAGGGAATGATGGTATACCTAATGTACTAATTACATCAGGCATAAGCGATTGTATGCGTGAGATGATGAGATCAGAAAACTCAGGAAATAAGTAAAGCACTTTTGATTGACGGTAATTAATCTCGTTAGTGGAAGTTGTAGTACAAACAAATTGTGATTCTCGTTCGAGAACATAGTTGAGTAACAGTTGATGTTCTGCTGTGGTTAAAAAGTTATCTATTTGAAGATAGCTAGAGGTTAAAGCATCAAGAGTTGGAGCTTGAACTGCCTGTATTTGCGTGATTGAAAGTTGGGATTCTGTACTCATAATTATTTTCTATTTAAGATAAAAAGCCGTAGTTATTATAACTACGGCTTTTTGCAGTAAAAGACAAAAATTACTTGGTTTTTAGTATTTACCGAGAGTCAACAGCGTATTGAATTAGCTGCGTTAAGCGATGGCGTAGGGTTTCTAGTCCCAAGCGCTGACTAGCAGAAATAAATACAGCTAGGGGAAACTCTTCCCGTGCTAAAGCGAGGGTTTCGCTACTGACTTGATCGATTTTGTTAAAAGCCACTAATGCTGGGCCTGGAGTTACTGGCATTTGGGCGAGGATTTCTCTAACTGCGCGAATATGGCTCAACCACGCTGGATGAGACAAATCAACCAAATGCAGTAAAGCATCAGCTTCTGTAACTTCCTCTAAGGTAGCGCGGAAGGCATCCATTAAGGAGGCAGGCAATTCATGTATGAACCCTACAGTATCTGTCAGCAGAATCTCTTGGGTTGCACCTGTCTCAGCATCAGAAATTACCAGACGACGCGTGGTAGGGTCAAGAGTAGCAAATAATTGGTCTGCTGTATAAACTTCGGCGTTAGTCAGGGCATTGAGCAACGTAGATTTGCCAGCGTTGGTATAACCAACCAAAGCCACTGAGGGAACTTCCCGATGTTGTCGGCGTTGCCGTAGGCGGGAACGATGTGCTTGCAACTGGTTGACTTCTTGTTGCAAGCGAGAAATACGCCTTTGAATAGCACGACGTTCAGTTTCTAGTTTGGTTTCACCAGGGCCCCGAGTCCCAATACCACCGCCTAATCGAGACATCGCCTGACCTCTACCAGTTAGTCGCGGCAGCATATACTCAAGTTGTGCCAGTTCTACTTGTAACTTACCAGCACCAGACTGAGCCCGTTGAGCAAAGATATCTAAAATTACTTCGGTGCGGTCTACTACCCGGACACCAATTTGGGCTTCTAGGTTACGGACTTGGGCTGGTGAAAGGTCGCGGTCAAATACAACTAGATTTGCTCCTAAAGTTTGGGCAGTTAAGGCAACTTCTTGAACTTTACCTTCACCAACTACTGTTTGGGGATGAATACGCGATCGCTTTTGTTGTACTGTCTGTACTACATCGCCCCCAGCTGTATCTACCAAGCGCGCCAATTCTGCCAAGGTGTCTTGGAATTGTAGTGGAGTCATTTCATCGGTCATCACTCCGACAATTAGCACGCGATCGTGGTCAACATCTACTTCCTGGGCAACAAATTCTCGCTGGAATTCTGCTTCTAGATTTTCTACTAAATCAATAAAGTCTTGTTGTGCCACTTCCTCCAAACTCAAAGGTGCTGATACACTCCAGCTTGGAGATTGAATATTGTTAGACCCATTCTTTAATAGAGCAGGGCTAGTAATAAGAGTGCGAGAATCTTGGGGTGTCAAGTGAGCTAAATAAGCTTCTTTTACATACCCAGCAGCACCACCACCTCGGCGTGTAAATCCTGTCCCAGTAATATTAAGTACAACTAGGACATCTAAGCGTTGAAGGGCCATAGCTGTCAGTGCAGCCTCATTAGGCGGTTCTGACTTCAAATGAGTGGCTATACAACGAATACCGCTAAGTCGTTCTGCACCATAACGGGGCAATTCTAGCGGTGGGATTTGTGTTTGACGCGGTGTGCCTACCCCCACACGAATCACTTGTCCGCGACGGTTGAGGTAGGCACACACAGGCTGATTGAGTTCTGTACTAATTGCTGCCAGACGCTGAGAGAAATCGGACGTACTAATGCTATCGCCCGGTATGCGCTGGTGATACAGCCGCTGTAGTTGTTTTAGCTGGCTGGACTTTAAACCTTGGAGATTTCCGTAGATAGTCTCTATAGGCGTTTCTGACCAGTAAATGGTCCCCCGAATCCTTCTGTGTTTATTTTACAACATCCCTAAGGCTCAAAACTATATCTTTAGGGGGTTGCATGGCGGTATCATCACATTTTTTTGCGTAATGTGATGATAGTTTCATGTTATAGTTCCATCCCCATGAGGGTAATCAGGTAGACTTGGTAGTTCCTGATAGAATATTTGAATTTAGTTTGATTTTTATGACTGACTCTACAGAAAATTGGTATGTTGTCAAGCGTCCTGCTGGTAGTTGCGAGATAGTCTCCAACCTAGATGCAGGAACAGGCGAGCGAGAAATTATCGAAAAGTGGGGCCCGTTTAATTCCCAAGGAGATGCGATCGCCCGTCGTATAGGATTAATTAGGGCTGGCAAATGCCAACCTCAATAAAGAGGACTGGGTATTAAGTATTGGGAATCGCACAAATCTTCATAAAATTGCTTCCCAGTCCACAGATGTTTATTTAATTTTTCTCGGCACTTGTGGTAACTTTAGCCGCAATTTGTTTGCCTAACACTTCTACTGCTTTGGCATATTGCAAGTCTTCTAAGGTTGCGAGTTTGTCACGTTCGCGGAGCCACAAATCCTGTCTTTGAGCATCGGTCAATTCGACCTTCACATCAGGATCAATGCCGTGTTTGTTAATATCTTTACCACTGGGGGTGTGGTATTTAGCAATTGTTACCGCTAATCCTGAGCCATCTTCTAGGGGGCGTACCGATTGTACCAAGCCCTTACCAAATGTTTGAGTGCCTACCAAAGTAGCACGCTTGTTGTCTTGTAATGCGCCTGAGAGAATTTCACTAGCGCTGGCTGAACCTTTATCGACTAAAACCACCATTGGCTTGTCTGTTAAGGCACGTCCATTAGCTACTTCTCGCTCTTGTTCACCTTGGCGATCAATAGTAGAGACAATTGTCCCTTTATCTAGCCACATCCGCGCAATTTCTACACTGGAGAATAGTAAACCACCAGGATTGCCACGCAAATCTAAGACATAACCTACAACTTTTTTGGTTTCCAAATCCTTGATGGCTTGTTGCATTTCCTTGCCAGCATTAGCGCTGAATTGATTCAGCCGAATGTAGCCAAGGTTACCTACAGGGCTAGTTTTTTGTGAATATTTAACGGGATGAATTTCAATTCTTGCCCGTGTAATTTCAAAATCTTTAGTTTGACCGCTACGCCTAATAGTTAATTTTACTTTTGTACCAGCAGCACCTCGAATTAGGGATACAGCTTGGTTTGTATCCATTCCTTGAGTACTTTTACCATCAATTTTGAGAATTTCATCCTTAGATAAAATCCCCGCTTTAAAAGCAGGGGTATCTTCTATAGGAGCAATCACAACTAGCTGCTTGGTTTTTTCATCTTGACTAATTGTGATACCAATACCTGTGAGTTCTCCAGAAGTATCTACTTGCATATTTTTGAATTCTTCTGGGTCCATAAACCGGGTGTAGGGGTCATCTAGCTTTTTGAGCATTTCCCGGATGGACTTATATGCTTCCTTTTTATTACTGTAGGACTTACTTAAATATTCTTTCCGTACAGCCTGCCAATCTACCTGGTTGAAAGTAGCGTCTACGTATTGGCGCTGAACAACTTGCCAAACCTCATCTATCAATTCCTTGGGACTGTTATTTAAAGCCTGACCTCGTGAGTGAATGCCCAGGCTTGTAATAGCAATAGTTGAGAGCGTCACTGCCGTAGCACCCAAAACCAGCTTACTTTTTGTAATCACCATAATGACAGCTGCGCCAGAGGAAAAATTTTTGTAGTCAGTATGCCCAATCTAACACAGGGTATCACTGTAACAGACGAGCATGTATTCTTATTACAGCAAAATACTTGGCAATCCGGCGACCTTTGTGGTCGCCGTTACGCAAATCTTAAGGATCTACCCAACGCCCATCGGATTTGATGAGGTTAATTAATTCCTCTACTCCTTTATCTTCTGGGACTTTTTTGATTTCCTCTCTGCCACGATATAAAGAAATATAACCAGGAGTCTTGCCTACATAGCCATAGTCTGCATCTGCCATTTCGCCAGGGCCGTTGACAATACAACCCATAACTGCGATGTCTAGGCCTGTTAAGTGTTTGGTTGCTTCTCGAACTTTGTGCAGGACTTCTTCCAAGTTAAATAAGGTACGTCCACAGGAAGGGCAGGCTACGTACTCTACCATAGTTTTTCGCAACCCCAAGGCTTGCAGAATGCTATAGCAGACGGGAATTTCCTTTTCGGGTGATTCTGTGAGTGAAACTCGAATTGTATCGCCAATGCCATCAGCTAGTAATGTAGCAATACCTGCGGTAGACTTGATTCGTCCGTATTCGCCATCTCCAGCTTCTGTGACACCTAAATGTAAGGGATAATCCATACCTAGCTCATCCATGCGTTTGGCCATGAGACGATAGGCAGCTACCATGACTGGTACGCGTGAAGCCTTCATGGAAATTACCAAATTGTGGAAGTTGAGAGATTCACAAATGCGAATGAATTCTAAAGCTGATTCCACCATTCCCTCTGGAGTATCGCCATAGGTAAATAACATCCTCTCAGCGAGAGAACCATGATTTACCCCAATTCGCATAGCCTTACCTTGATCTCTCAAAGAGACTACCAAAGGTTCTAGGGTTTCGCGAATTTTTTCGCCAATTTCATCAAACTCTGCTTGTGTGTATTCACCTCTATTAGTATTTGGCTTTTCAAACACATACAACCCCGGATTAATCCGTACTTTTTCGATGTGCTTGGCAACTTCCAAAGCGATTTTCATACCGTTGTGATGTACATCAGCAACTATGGGTACGTCTCGGTATGTTTTAATGAGTTTTTGCTTAATTTCCGCTAAAGCTTTGGCATGAGCCATACTAGGCACAGTAACGCGGACAATTTCGCAACCAATTTCGTGCAAACGACGAATAGCTGCTACGGAACCATCGATATCTAGGGTATCTTCATTGATCATCGACTGTACTACCACAGGGTAGCCACCCCCAACGATGACATCTCCCACTTTTACTGGACGAGTTTTACGCCGCTTAATTGTGGTATCAAAGTTAGGTTCACTAGATGTGGTGTTTACAGTTGTAACTGTTGGCAGAGTTTGCATAACCTCATTAGGTAAATTTGCTGTAGCGAAAATATCAAATTTCAAAATCTCTGTTTCTCAGATTGCCACAGCTGGGGCGCTTTTGGTCAATTAGGGTGCAAAAAAAAAAGAATGTGAGATAGGGGAAGAAATAAAGAAGATTTATCGATTTTTGTTGCTCGCGAAAATAGCCTATTTACCAGGCTTTGACCTTCGATAGTAGTTAGTTTATTACTGAGTTATAAATAATATCATTAATGCCAATTATTTTATCAAATTAGCTTTCATAGTTTTTATTTATGAGATGCATCAAGAAGCAGCTTTAATTACCAGGGTATTTTACGAGTATATAATTAACTAATTCCCCACCTGAGGATGAAATCAATTCACAGATTATGCATTAAGAGTTTAAATATCAACATCTATCTCATTTAATATAGATTCATCATATTCTGAGAGAAATCAACTATCTCCTCCGCATTTTCGTTTTTATATTGAATCATCTCTGCAACTTTATTTTTTGCATTGTGGCATTAAAGAACATAGCATCAACCAGATATCTACATTGCAAATAAGTATCACGTAAGTCTGTGTTAGATAGATTACACTTTCTCAAATTTGTGCCTCTTAAGTTACTATCCTTTAAATTACTATCACTTAAATTCACACTCTTTATAATACAAATATACTATTAAGACTATCCACTAAAAAAATGAAACGCGATCGCTCCTGGTTAAGGTGATGACAATCGTCCACTGCTGAATTGCTATAAGTCGGCTAAGCTAAGGGAATTACACAGGCGATCGCTCTCAAAAATTATTACATTAAATTTCATCCAGTCTCAGTATGAATACCCAAAGCACAACCCAACTGCCAATACCTCCATACTTTCAACCTGAAAGAGTGGGCGAAGTTTGGCGTGTACCCTATCAAGAACGGGCAACACAGGCTGAAGCATGGGCAAAACAACATAATATCCAGCCAGCTGCTTCAGATAAGCGTCATGTTTGCCTACTATTAATTGATGTGCAAAATACCTTCTGTATCCCAGACTTTGAATTATTTGTAGGCGGAAAATCTGGGATGGGAGCAGTAGAAGATAATCAGCGATTATGTGAATTTATTTATCGGAACTTAGGAGCAATTACTACAATTACTCCTACCTTAGATACACATACAGCTACACAAATTTTTCATCCAATTTTTTGGATAAATTCTGCTGGAGAACACCCCATACCAGCAGCAACAAACATTACCCTCGAAGATGTAGAACAAGGTATTTGGAAAGTTAACCCCGCAGTTGCTCACAGCATTACTAAAGGTAATTATGAATTATTAGAAAAACACGCTTACCACTATGTCAAACAGCTCAGTCAAGATGGGAAATATCCTCTCACTGTTTGGCCGTATCATTCAATGTTGGGTGGGATTGGTTATGCTTTAGTTTCTGCCGTAGAAGAAGCAATTTTTTTCCATTGCATTGCACGTCAGAATCAAACACAATTTGAAATTAAAGGTGAGAATCCGTTAACCGAGAATTATTCTATTTTACGTCCAGAAGTGTTAATAGGGTTTGATCAAAATCCACTCGCACAAAAGAATAATAAATTAATTCAGCAACTTTTAGAATTTGATGCTGTGATTATTGGTGGTCAAGCTAAAAGTCACTGCGTTGCCTGGACAATTGACGATTTATTAACAGAAATTAAACAGGTAGATGCTAACCTCAGTAAAAAAGTTTATCTCCTAGAAGATTGCACTTCTCCTGTTGTGGTTCCGGGGATTGTTGATTACACAGAACAAGCTGATGCCGCTTTTAGTAGGTTTGCCGCAGCAGGAATGCATATTGTTAAATCTACCGACTCGATCCAATCCTTTTTTTAATTGTAGAGGCACAGCGTAGTTACCTGTGCAAAACTCTATTTTTTTAAATAAGCTTTTGGATCTTGAGCTGTCCAACCGAGAGATGAGCTAGAACGTACTTCAAAATGCAGGTGGGGTTGTTTAGCTGCTGGTTGTCCAGTCGTCCCGACAGTTCCCAGCACATCACCTTTTTTCACTTGCTGACCAGCAGTCACCTTGATACTGTCAAGATGAGCATAGCGACTTTGCAAGCCACCACTGTGATTAATAATTACCAACTTGCCATAACTACCTTGTTCCCTAGCAAAAGCGACAACTCCAGGTGCGATCGCTTCTACGGGTGTACCAATAGCAGCTGCCAAGTCTATCCCACTGTGGAAAAAGACTTCACCAGAATTAGGATTAATTTGCCAACCATAAGGTAATGCTACAGTTGTTGCTGCTGATAAAGGATACCCACTGAGTTGGGTAGGCTGCTTATTTGGCTGAGGAGGCGCAGCTACAACACGATTTGATGAACCATTCACCCCAGGAACAAACACAACTCTAGGGTCTTTTTGACAGCCATTGATTTCAAACATGGCATCAGCACGAACTTTGTATTTTGCTGCTACTTGTCGCCAAGTTTGACCTTGAGGCACTTCTACAACAATTCCATTGTAGGGAGGAATCTGAAGTTCACTACCAACTGTCACCGTGCTGTTTTTCACAGATGGATTCATGATGGCGATAGTTGCTGGAATGAGGTTATAGAGTTGCGCTATACTCTCTAAGGTTTCGCCACGAGCAACTATATGGCGCTGGAAACGAGATAAAGCTGGAGTAGGACAACTCTCTACAGCAGCTTTGGCGCTTTGTGATGGGAGTAGAGATCCTAGCCCCAAAGTGCTGACCAAACTACAGATAAACACTAAACGGTAAGGACGAGTCATGTCTACTAGTACAGAGAGCTTTAATTTTAAATTTTAAATTGGTATTGGTCAGTAGAAGCTGATGGGAAGCTAGTAGTTCCCTGAAAATGCTATGTAAGGCAGAAGAATTACTGAATCTTCTCCGATTTTTAATTGACTGTTATGTCAAATTGCTCTGTCCACTCGCTGTTTGCTTGACTAAACTTATAAATTAGTAGCCGCATTGCTATATTTAGAGCGAAATTATTATGAAGTTATCTTTAAAGCAACTGGCCGTCTACATATCTTTACTGGTAATTGGCGGTGGTGCAGGTTTGTTAGGTAGTCGTTATCTCTTGCCAAAGCGTTATTCTTTTCAGGAGTTAAAAAATGTTACCGTGGCTTTGCCTTCAGAATCAGTAACCCCTCCTGCTTACAGTGGGCCAATTGGCAATTCTGGTGGTGATAATGTGAATTTTATTGCTACTGCTGTACAAAAAGTTGGGCCGTCTGTGGTGCGAATTAATGCCACCCGTAAAGTTGCAAATCCAATTTCTGATGCTTTAAAAAATCCTTTACTGCGTCGCTTTTTTGGTGAAGATGAGCAACCAATGCCTGAAGAACGAATTGAGCGTGGTACAGGTTCAGGATTTATTTTGACAGAAAATGGTTTATTACTAACTAACGCTCATGTAGTAGCAGATACCGATACTGTACAAGTAACCCTTAAGGATGGCCGGACTTTTGAAGGAAAAGTACAGGGCGTGGATGCTGTTACAGATGTAGCTGTAGTCAAAATCAAAGCAAAAAAATTGCCTACAGTCAAGCTAGGCACTTCGCAAAATTTGATACCTGGGCAGTGGGCGATCGCAATTGGTAATCCTTTAGGTTTAGATAATACTGTCACTATTGGCATTATCAGCGCTACCGATCGCACAAGCGCTCAAGTTGGTGTGCCAGAAAAACGTGTCAGCTTTATCCAAACTGATGCTGCAATTAATCCCGGTAATTCTGGCGGCCCTTTATTAAACGCCCAAGGTGAAGTTATTGGTGTCAACACAGCAATTCGTGCTGATGCTCAAGGTTTGGGTTTTGCCATCCCTATTGAAACCGCTGCTCGCATCGCTAACGAACTATCTACTAAAGGGCGTGTGGATCATCCTTTTTTGGGGGTAGAAATGACAGATTTGACTCCCACCAAAAAACACCAGATTAACCAAGAAAATAAACTAAATATCCAACAAGACGCTGGTGTAGTCATTAAAAGCACCCTGGAAAATTCACCAGCAAAACGAGCCGGACTGCTTCCTGGCGACGTGATTCAAAAAATCAACCGTAAGCCAGTTAAAACAGCAGCCCAAGTTCAAAGACTAGTCGAGTCTAGTTCTGTGGGAGACACGCTAGAAATTGAAGTCAACCGCGATGGTAAAAACCAGATCTTCAAAGTACAACCAGGGGCTTATCCAAAAAAGAAGTAGCCACAGGTAGGGGCTAAGGGCTAGAGATTAGTTACTGGAAGCTAGAAAGTTAGAGAAAAACAATTTAATCACAGATGATTCTAGCGGCTTGACTCTTGACCCTTGACTTTTACTTATTGACTAGACAAATGGTCTAACTGCATCCTTTGTTCCATTTGACGCAAAAAGTAACCTGTCATCATTGCCGAGGCTAAAAGGCCTGCAAGGTTTTCCCGATCTGTTGTGATTTGCACGTTAAAATTTTCCGGGGGTAGCATTCCGACTAGCCCTTGGACGTTTTGCGAAATTATTTGTTTAATTTCGGGACTGACGGACTGGGCGACGCGGGCCATGACTTCCGGCGACTGATGCTGTAGATATTTGAGCAACTGATTGGGATTTTCCTCAAAGTACTCGTTTAGAAGCTGGTTAGGATGTTCCTCAGAGTTGTCATTCAAAAAGTCAGGATTAAACTCCATTGGCAGTTTTTTGTAGCTTAGTTGCTGATTCTACTCTAAACCATAGTCAAAGGGTAATGCATTCCCCACGGGTATAACCTGTTGATTCTACCCTAAGGAAGGCGGCTACCTGATTTCTAGCAGAGCAAGTCCCTGTAATAAGGATTTACAACTATTTTACGCTGAACTTTACTAGCTAGCGGTGGTTTTGATGTTGGTAAATATTTCAGTATCAGTATCATCTATTCTGCTACTGCTTCTGCTTTCAGTTCTAGATCTAACTCTAGTTGTTGTTCTTGTTGATTTGTGGCAAGTATTTGTGGAAGTTGCTCAATTTGAAAATACTGATGGAATTTTGGTGTTACTTGTAGCGAATACGAACGAGAATCACTATCTCGGCGCTTGCGAACAAAACCAAGTTCCACAAGTTCGGGAACATGTTGATATACTCCCGAACCCCGTAAGTTAATTAAGTCGCTTTGGAGTATGGGGCTATTTAGGGCGATCGCTGCTAAAGTTCGTAATGCACCTAAACCTAATTCCACGGGAATTAGTGTTTGCACTAAGTCATGAAAATCAGAGCGCAGTTGCAAACTATAACCATTGGGTGTCTCTACGACTTCTAGGGCGCTGTCTCGACGGGCATAATCGTCAATTAGTTCTATCATGCCTTCTTCAACTGTAGCGCGATCGCACGCGGCATACTCGGCGATTTCACCGAGCGACAAGGGCTTACCCTTTAAATAGAGAATTGCTTCTATCTTAGTCGCTGTGGCTGTATTCATTAGTCATTAGTCATTAGTCATTAGTCATTTAGTCATTAGTCATCTGTATTTGACAACTGACACCTGACAAAAGACGAGTTCCAAGTGTGTGGGATAATATCATAAATAATATTATTCGTCAATGAATATTGGGCATTGGGCATTGGGCATTGGGCATTGGGTAATGGGCAATAGTAATTGCTCCTTGTTGCCTCTACTCCCTCTACTCCCTCTACTCCCCCTGCTCCCTCATCCCCAGTCCCCAGTCCCCAGTCCCCAATCCCTATTCCCTACTTTTAAGAATAAATTCTGCGATCGCCAAATCTTGGGGAGTGGTGACTTTGAGATTTGTTTCTTCACCTTCAACAATCCGGACTTCGATGCCACATTTTTCAAACAAAGCGGCATCGTCAGTGACTTCCCAACCTTGACGCACACCTTCGGCGTGACACTGTTTCAACAACTTGACATCAAATCCTTGAGGAGTTTGTGCTGCCCACAATTGTCTTCGGTCAGGTGTACTTTGGATGATGCCATTCTCATCGACGACTTTAATCGTATCTTTGACTGGGATAGCAGCAATTAACCCAGGACAGTGACGAATAGCTTCCGCACAGGCGTTGAGTAAATCTGGCGTGGCTAAACATCTCGCGCCATCATGAATTAAAACTTGCTCTGCCGCTTCTGGAAGCGCCTGTAAGCCATTGTAAACCGACTCTTGGCGGGTTGCGCCACCCGGAATTAATTCCACTGGTTTATTGAGCTTTAAGTCAGCAAGGATAGCTTTTAAGTCATCCCAGTCAGTAGGTTGGGAAATAATCCCAATCCAACTGATGCTACTAGCTGCCTCTGCAGCTTTGAGAGTCCAAGCAATAATTGGTTGCGATCGCACCGTCAAGAGGAGTTTATTACGGTCACTCCCCATTCTTCGTCCTAAACCTGCAGCTGGAATTAGTAAATACACAGAACTTCTTAAATCGTAAAGCTGGAGATTGGGGATCGGGGACTGGGTACTGGGATGAGGGAGATGAGGAAGCAGGGAAGAAATCCCTATTACCAATTACTGATTACCTATTACCCAATGCCTCATGCCCAATTCTCAATTCCCGATTCCCTAATACCTATATTCCCCTAAAATAGGGAGCGAGTAAGCGTAAATAAATATTATGCGAGTAGTAGCCCTTGTACCTGGCGGAATTGGCAACCAAATTCTTATGTTTCCGGCTCTAGATGAACTGAAGCGCTATTACCCAAACGCTCAGATAGATGTCGTAGTGGAACCCCGGTCAAAGGCGGCCTATCGGGTTAGCAAGTCGGTTCACGAGGTATTAACTTTTGATTTTAAAGACCGTAACAGTTTGGCAGATTGGGGTAACTTAGTAGGCATAATTCGCGATCGCGAATACGATGTAGCCATTACAGTGGGACAAAGCTGGTTAGTGGGTCTATTCTTGTGGTTAACGGGAATTCCTACCCGGATTGGCTACCAAGGTAAAGGTGCAGTTTTTCTCACCAATCCTTTACCTTTCAATCCCTCTGAGTATTTAGCAACGGTTTATCACGATTTACTGCAACCGTTAAAAATTCAGACACCTTGCCCAGAACTGTCCTTAAATGTGCCAAAACCAGATATTGAGTGGGCACAAAAGGAACAGAAACGCTTAGGCGTGAACGAAACAGGCTACATCTTCATTTATGGTGGCTCTAGTCTGTCAGCTTCAGCTAAAAGCCGGAATCCAATTTATCCTGTAGAAAATTGGCAGCAGATTATACAAGAATGTCAACGCAAGCAGCCAGATTTGCCTATAGTGATTTTTAAAGGCCCTGAAGATGAGCAAATAGTGCGATCGCTTGTAGACTCCTGCCCAGATATTAAGGTGAGTTTCCCAGATAATACTGGTAAACTAGCCGCGATTATTGGCGGGGCTAGTTTGATGTTGACAACTGACAGCGCACCTCTACAACTGAGTGTGGCAGTTCAGACTTATACTATTGCCCTGTTTGGCTCCACAGATCCAGCACAGGTGTTACCAAAAAGCGAAAAATTCTTGGTTATCAAATCCCCTACGGGCAAAATTGGCGATATTTCACCCAAAGTAGTGTTAGAGAAAATCTGGGGTAGTTAAACCAGCAGTTTTCTTCGGCAACGATGGTATATGAGATCCAATTAAGGTCATTCTGATAATCAAGAATCCCCCAAATTGAAGGCTTTTTGTTCTTTATTCACATCTTTTAGATCTTTCCCTTTGTTGGCTAATCGCTTAGGAAATTCTATTCCTAGGCGATTATCTAAAAGTATCTCAAGGTGATTGAGTGAATAGTCTTATTCCTGGTACAAAAAGGCCGAAGTATGTACCCACAAACACACTACGCGTAGCTTGCTCTCCCACAGGAGAAGGCTGAAGTATAAAATAAATAAGTGTGTATATTAAAGCCTTTGAGCGATTCGGAATGGATATTTTATTTACGCCATAATGTACTAGTACCGCAAGGCGGAATTCAAAATTCAAAATTCAAAATTAAGACAGAGTAAGCTTTTTGTTGATTTTGTAGACGCGGAGCGGCTTCCTGTAGGGTATGGTCTGTTTATTTACGCCATTCTGTACTAGGTAGCGCTAAATCTTTAAAAAATAATAAATATCAATAATTTGCTGTTTTAAGAATATAAATTTATTTTTCTAAAAATCGTTAGTTCTCGTGAAGTTGTGGGCAAAATACAAATTGAATGATTTCAATCATCTGCATTTAACCTCACCTTGAGCGAATGGAGATTGAGTCAATTCTTTTGCTATGAAAGAAGGTAAAAAGCAATTAGTCGTCGGGGCTGCATTTTTTACTCAGCCTCTATTACTCATAAGGTTGTCCTCAATTCCCCATGCGTAGAAAATAAACAATAACTTTAGGCATTTTACTTTAACCAAGGAATTTGCAGTTGTATTACCAAATAAATTAACCATTCCCTATATTTAGTGTTTCCTAGTGACCGTATTGTCTTGAGGTAGGTGCATTTTCCGTGACTTACGTTGAGTTATAAAAAGGAAAAATCAATGGCGATCCGATTACATGGCTTTCTTAGTAGTTCCAAACGTTACTTTCAAGTAGAAAGTCAACCGCATCACATTACTGGAATTTTTAAGAAAATCATGCACTTTCAAAGCCTACTTGGCTGCGAATTTACCGATGTCCATAGTGCTTATTATGAATATGAAGCAGACGGAACTATAACTTTCTACCAAGCAAATCAAGATGTCAATAGTCAGCCAGGTGTTTGGACTTATCTTGTTTATGAAGGTCGAGAAAGCGAAGAAAAAATATTTAGTGATGCTGTAATTAATACAAATATCAGTTCTTTGCTATCACTATTAGCTGGCCAAAAACTACCACAAGTTACTGTAAATATTTGTGAATATCTTAATTATAAAAATAATGAATGTGAATATTTAGATATTCAGCTGCCTTCTGAGTTAAATCATCAAGCAGGTAGAGAAATTGCTCATCTTCTATTAGAGGAGATGAATGCCTTGAAATCATCATCTATTTTTGCAGAAGATGTAGGCAAAAAATATAAGCAAGCTGTTTTACAAGGATTTATGCAAGCTGCACAGGAAATTTTAGCTAAAAATGGCACAGTCAAAGATTTTGAAAATGCTCAATATGATGTGCTGAATAAAATTCCGATTGATGATATAGCTAACTTAATTATTGCTTATAACGATTATCGGATCTGGCAAGCTGCTTTGCCCAGTAAATCAAAAGCAGTTGAATTTGCCTTCAATACAGCATTAACCTTTATATGCCAAATTAAGTAATATTAAACGATGCAATTGGCAAGCTGTAGAGACTTTATTCATCAGGTCTCTACAGTTAACGCTTTGATATGTTTAAAATGCCTCAAAGAAAGCATCGTCTAATTCGTAACCTAGCATTTGTGCTAGTGATTTGAGGCGTGATTGACTAGGTAAACCTTGCTGTTTTAGCCAATCACTTAAAATAAATATTTTGTGCATGAGAAATATTTCTAACGCTTCGGGATTAAACTGAATCCCTTCTTTAGCGCTAAACTGGTGCGGTACCAGCATGGCAGTGTAACGGGCAAATTCTCCAGCTTTCCAATCTAGGAAAAATGGTAGCCAGGGATATCTAGCATCCAGACGTACAAACCACAGCCGTACTTCAGGAATTTCTGATAGTTCACGGGGATCACCTGGTTCTAAGGCATATTTGATATCAAAGCGTAGTTGCTGTTCTTGGGATACAATCGCTTCCTCTTGGAATATTTTTTCAATTACCGTTGAGGCAGGCGAAATATCCAGATTGTTAATGGAATCAGTATTGATTGCGATCGTGATTGTCATTGACTCAGCAGCCACTCTATTTATGCTCAACTGTAGGCTTGAGAATACACAGTAGCAGCTTTCAGGTAGCGATGGTAGATTTACGGCGAATTTACCAAGATTTTCAATTGCAAAATTAAAGACGCGAATAATATCGCGTCCCATAACGTCTTTGTCTATTTGCCGAAATTTAAAGGAATATCATGTCTTTAAGAGTTATTGGCATCCGTTTATCTGCTAGACCTCCTGTTGCAAAGGTAGGTAGTCTATGGCTAAGAATGACATCTTGCCATTTGCGCTTTGTGTTTGCCTAAAAGTTCTGCCTATTAACATTTAGTGCATTCATAGTTAATACCTGACGGTATAAATTCTATGATTTGCATATTTTCATCCTTGGGATTTTTTATTTGCTCTAGTTACTTACTCCATGAAAATTACACATTTAATACTGAATACTGAAAGTCAAGAAAAGCTTAATTTCGATTTGATCACTATCAATATTAATTTTCGGATTTCTGTATTCACCTGTTAGACATTATGTAAATTTGCGGACGTTATGTTAATACGTGGATATGCTGAAATTTTAGTGGCTAGGGCAATGATTTCAGTGTTAATTACATTACAATTTTTAATTTGCGATGCTAAAAGGAAAACTCTTGATTTTTCTGCAGTTAAATAACTAGCACTTCTGTTTTATACTAGAGCCTTTACTAGTCAAGGGTTTATGGAGTTTAGTCTCCTACTTATAAATTCCCTGCTTGGCTAAATATTAAAAAAAGTTGAAAATAAAAACCATTTCTAAAGTAAATATTAAATTATTTCAGGTGGGTTAGGCTCGCTATCAGATTTAATTTTTGAATGATTAAAAGGTTTGTTGTATGTTGCTACATCCATCAATCATTCATGACTCATGGCAAGCCTTACAAATTAACTTTATTTGTACCAACTTACTTAAAAAATTACTTTAAATAAGGGTGAGTTGCTACTATTGTATACCGTATTTTTGCTATACATATTGTAGCTTATAAAACTTATATACTTATAATATTTCTGTTAAAAAGTTAAATACATAATCAATATTCCTTGACTTTGCAGACCAAGAAGAGACGAAAAAGCTTGCCCTTAGTGGACATTACTAACGATTTTAAGCTAAAGTTGTAATGAGTTTGCTTTAGGGTGGGATGTAACGAAACGACCGTGAACAAACAAAAAAATTCTTGCCCTAGCCTGTTTTTTTCGCAGCGTTCAAAAGCAATCATACAGGTAGGGCTGCAAAGTAATAGTAATATCCTCGGTATATACGAATAACCAATTAACCTTGAAATGGGAAAATTACCCCAATAGTTAACAAAGTTATAATATGCAAAAACAAGCAATATCTACAAAACCAATTCGTTCTCTAGAAGATGCCCTTGAGCAATGTCAACAGCTAGGAATGCGCGTCAGTCGCCAGCGCCGCTTTATTCTAGAACTACTTTGGCAAGCTAAGGAACATCTATCTGCTAGAGAGATTTACGATCGCTTAAACCAGCAAGGTAAAGAAATCGGTCATACCTCTGTTTATCAAAATTTAGAAGCTTTATCTAGTCAAGGTATTATTGAGTGTATTGAACGTTGCGATGGTCGTTTATACGGTAACATCAGTGACTCTCATAGTCATGTTAACTGTATAGATACCAACCAAATTCTTGATGTGCATATAGAGCTACCAGAAGATTTTATCCGTCAAGTGGAACAACAGACTGGAGTGCGAATTACTGATTACAGCATTAACTTTTATGGTTACCGTAACCCTCAAGCAAGCTGATGGTATATAAGAGGCTGTTTGTTAAATTTTGACAGTTCACTGTTAATAGGTAACCATCAAGCAAATTGCTCGAATAGGTAAGTAAAAGGGAACGGGGAATAGGGAATTCTGCAACCTAGGTGACTCTAGCTGGGTGTTAGCGTAGTAGTCTGGAGAACTTTGATAGTTACGTAGTTAGCATTTTAGTTCTTTAATAAAAGCTTCAGCGCTTGCTTTTAATAACTATGATGCTGTGTGCGAAAACAAGTCACAATGGTTAGGAATAACCAAAATACCAACGCTGTTTTCTCGCTAAGGTAAAACAGCGTATCTGTTTTTGAACAGACTATGAGCGATCGCCTTTTAAGATTATTGTTAATTGACCAAGACCCTATCTTCCGCTTGGGACTAAGGGTAGCATTGGCAGAAATTCCGAACTTGCAAATAGTATCGGAAGTCGAAACAGATACGGCTGCTTTACAAGTTTTAGCGGAATTAGCCCAGCAAGACCCGAATTATGTCAATTTGGTAGTTTTAGAATTAGGCAATCATCGCTTCCCTCAGCTTCAGCAGCAGGGATTACAATTTTGTAGACAACTAAAAGTTTTATACCCCAATCTTCCTGTACTACTCCTCAGTTCGGTTACAGAAACGGAACTACTTTTAGCAGCCAAAGCTGCTGGTGTAAATGGCTATTGTCCTAAAGGAACTGCTGTTTCTGAGTTGGTTACAGCTATGCAAGCAGTAGCGCAAGGTGGTTCCTTTTGGTTTACGGTTGGGGTAACTCAAAACTCAGCACTCCAAACTCAGAACACAATACTTACTCAAAATTCCCCGCTTCCTTTCGCTAGGCTGCGAAATAATTGGCGGTTATCAGGAATTGATTACATTGACGCTACTCTCAAGTCAGTGACAGCGCAATTACAAGTACCAGGATTACCAGTGATGGATCAGGCGATTCTAGCTGGAAGGCGACGAGAATTATTAGCAGCGCGTTGGTTGCTGAATCGGTTGCTGGCTACACCGCAAGAAAGACAACCAGAACAGCAGCAAGTCATACCTAATTCTATGCAATTACCGCCTCCGCTGAATTCTCTGAGTACTGCGATCGCGCCATTAAATACATCAAATTTATTACAACTACAAGATTCTTTACCTTCACTTAGCCCCAGAACTCTGCAATCTAATTTATTTGCATCTTGTATTACTAAGTTGCAATTACCTTTAGAGAATGTTACAGATATTCCTTTAGAGATTGATATTCTGCGTGCTGATAAAAAGCGAGAATTGCTTTATTTAATTTTGCAGAAACTAGCTAAACAGTTAGATGAACTACGAGTTGCTGAGATATCAATCAATCAATTATATGATTTAAAAAATTCTCTGATATATGATTTGTGGCAATCCACGGTTGCAGATTTTTTTGGCAGATTTTCTCGTTTGCAAGTAGGCGATCGCAACTTAGAAATTGTCAATATTTTACAAGAAAATCCGCAACCAATCCAAACAGCAATTCTGCAAAAAATTCCTTTGGTAATGGAGTTATTTACATATTTGCTATTTCCAAGAGACTTGCAAATAGATAATAATTCTTACCCAGCAGGTAGCCCAGAAGCCCAGTCACAAGCATTAATGATTTTAGAGAACTTATTGATTCAGGTAGCTAATGGGGTAGTGCAACCACTACTTAATTATTTTGCCGATGTAGAAGTGATTAAACAAAATTTTTATGACCGCAGATTAATTTCTACCAGAGAGATTGAACGCTTTAGAAATAATTTGTCTTGGAAATATCGTTTAAATAATTATATTAATGAGCCAACGGCAATTTTTGAAAGCCGCTATGAGCTATTTGTATTTGCGCCACGTGGAATTGCGAAAACATCAATTTATGCGCCTCGTCGTCAGGAATTAGCCAAACTATCCGGAATGCCACTAGTAGTCACATTGCTTGTAGAATTTCGGGATGCGATCGCACCTCGCTTAAAATCAGTATTAGCGATTTTTGGTAGTGGTATTGTCTTTATTCTCACGCAAGTGATTGGTCGGGGTTTGGGTTTAATTGGTCGCGGAATTCTTCAAGGAATTGGCACTGTTTCGTTAACAGAAAAAAACTTGAGACGTAATAGCGATAAGGGACAGAGGGGATAAATAATTCAAAATTCAAAATTAAGTTTTGTTCTCTGTTACCTATTACAAACAGCAAACGCCAAATGACTAATGACAAATAACAAATGACAAATGACCAACAATGATTTTATGGGATTAGCAGCCTCTTATAGTTATGCGATCGCATTGCTTCTCTTTGGTGAGGGATTAGGGAGGCTATTTCATGTCCCACCAAATTTAACTCGTAAAATTATCCATGTGGGTGCAGGAATGTGGGTATTCGGTATACTGCTGCTGTTTCAAAGTTGGGAAATAGGCATTGTACCGTTTGCTAGCTTTATTCTCGTTAATTACTTGCTTTACCGTTACCGAATTGTTAAAGCAATGGATACCGATGACAGTTCGCCAGGTACAGTTTATTTTGCAATTTCCGTAACCCTGCTGTTTGGATTGCTGTGGCGACCATCTGGGCCAGTAGATAATGTTGCGATTGCGGTGGCGGGAGTGATGGCGATGACTTGGGGAGATGCACTAGCAGCGTTAATTGGTAGGCGTTTCGGACAGCATAAATATCAGGTGGGAAGTTCTGTCCGTTCTTGGGAGGGTTCAGTAACAATGTTGCTTGTGAGTACGACAGTAATCTTTTTAGTATTGCTGTTATTACCAAGTTCGTTACTAAGTCCTTTAGCAGTAACTTATAGTTTAGAGAAAGCTGTTTTAGCTGCTATTGTTAGTGGTACTTTCGCAACATTAGCTGAAGGTGTTTCACCTCACGGTACAGATAACCTCAGTGTTCCCTTAGTAACAGCGAGTGTTGTTTGGTTGTTTAACTATTTTTATGTATAGTTTTAATCTTCATCATTACCAAAAGTGACACAAGGACTGTCAATTTCTTGTGCTGGACTAAATGAACTACAAAACATTACTTTAGCGCAATTAACCCCTGATTCTTCGGGATGAATACATTCTATCAAGTCTTCTACTTTGATATGAAAAGCGCAGTCATGACAGATACTTTGAGATGGTGATGTTTGCGGAAGTTCTTTACTCATATTGGTAAAGTATTTGAAGATAAAAAAATACTACAAAACCGCAAATAATATAGAAAAATATTTTATAAATTCCAATCACGACGAACAGCAAACAAACTTTCGATAAATTCTTGCCAAGCAATATTACTATTTGACTTTTGCCGATGCCAATCTCTGGCACATTGCTCAATAATTTCTGTAAAACTAGGATATAAGGGAGATAAATTTTCTAAATGCTGAATTTTAGTATTCTGAGACATTGCTAAAGCAATCAAGTTAATTAAATCTCCTGCTGTTGAGCCCAATATTTCGGCTCCTAAAATTTCTCCACTGCGTAGAACAATTAATTTACAAATACCTGTAGTTTCGCCCCGAATTTGAGCTGATGCTAATGATTTAAAATATTGACGTAAAACTAAAATTTCATTGGGATTGTATCTTTGTCTTGCTTTTGTCTCTGTTAAACCTATTTGCGCTAACATCGGTTGCGAAAATATTCCTAAAGGAATGCACCGATAATTAACTCGTAATCTTGAGAAAAAGAGTGCATTTTTGATAGCAATTCTCGCTTCATAATTAGCGATATTAGCAAAGTCATAGCCACCAATCACATCACCACAAGCATAAATGCGCGGGTTGGTAGTTTGCAGTTTATCATTTACTACTAAATGCCGTTTATACCATTTCACCTCTACTGCTGCTAAATTGAGGGATTCAACATTTGGTTGCTGTCCAGTCGCCACGATAATTTCATCAGTTTCAATGGCTTTATCTCCAGCTTGAATCCACTTTTTATCGTCAATTCGCATTACCTGAGTAACTGGTGTGTTAGTGAGGATACGTACACCATCAATTTCCAACTGTGCTTGCAATAACTGAGCAATTTCTGGATCGATATCAGGTAAAATTTGAGGACGTTTGATAACCAGTGTCACATGACAACCCAAGCGCGCTAAGGTTTGCGCCACTTCTATGCTTTGGGGAACACCACCAAGAATAACCCACTCTTGAGGGAGTGATGTCATGGATTTAACACGTTTATTCAGAAATTTCCAAATATTCGCTAGGGTCAGGTATTCGGTGGTTGCTAATCCTTCTATCTCGGGAATGGCTGGACGTGAACCAGTAGCTAGCAAATAAGTGCGTGCGCGTAGTAGGCGTTGGCTAACGGCAAATACTAGATGAGGGGAAGATTGAAATTGACCATTCTCACAAATGACATCAACTCCCATCGCCGCCAGGTTAGCAAGGGAATGCTGTGCTTCTAAATTGGTAATAACATTCTTGGCATATAGTAATGCCTCTGGCACTGCCACAGATATTGGTGTATTTTCTGGATTCTCAACTTGAGAGAGATGAATATTCAGACCAACTGCATTATTTAAACGCTGTGCTAAGTTGCTGATTTCGCTAATAGTTTGAGAATACACAAAGCCATAGTTGACTTTGGGTTCTACCAGGGCAACTTTAGCATGTAGTTGGGTAGCAGTCAGGGCAGCGTAGCGTCCAGCCAGAGTTCCACCAATAATTACAACATCGTAGTCAATAGTCATTAGTTAATCAGCTATTACGCTTTTAAATTACACAATCACTCATGAGGTTTGTTGACTGCTGACTGTTGACTGTTAACCGTCAGCAATTAGCAAGAAAAAATGTGTGGTGTTAGATAAGGAAAACTTAGTTAATACTAATTAGTCATAAATTATTTAGTAAGTGGCCAGTTGAAAATCAAAAATCACTGGCCACTAAAAACTGACAACAGAACTCAGCACTCACTACTCATAACTGAGTGTAACGCCGTGAGTAAGCGTTGATTATCGACTTGAGTACGTACAGCAACTCTAAAAAAGCGATCGCCTAGTTCTTTAAAACTGAGGCAATCACGAATTAAAACCTGATGATGCTTGAGTAATTGCTGCTGTAAATCAGAAACAGACTCTTTTGACTCTACCAGTAAAAAGTTAGCAGCACCTTTTCCTGGTGTTAATCCTGGAATGGCCTCTAAACCCCCCAAGAGTTGATTTCTTGCAGGGGGTAACCATAACCAAGTTTGCTGTTGAAATTCCCTATCTTGAAGTGCCGCAATTGCCGCCGCAGCCGCTAACGTGTTTACTGGCCAGGGGTCACGCCACAATTGCCATCTTGATAGGCGGTCAGGATGAGCGATCGCATATCCCAGTCTCAGCCCCGGGAGACTGTAAAATTTTGTGAGCGATCGCAAAACCACTAAATTTTCGTATTCCTGTATCAACGAAATCAGACTTTGTTCCTCTTCGGGAGGTAAAAAGTCCATAAACGCTTCATCTACCACTACCAAACCAAACTGATCCAGGTAGGGAAGAATTGATTGCCGCAAAAAAAGTTTTCCTGTTGGGTTATGGGGATTATTAAGGAGTAGCCCTACTTCTTTTAAGTTTTGTGCTTTGTCAAGAAACAATGACAAATTCGCCTCAGATTCCCAATCAACAGGGAACTCCAGTAATTGAGCGTTATATGCCGATAGAGCTCGGTAGTAGTCGCCAAAAGCTGGAGTCATAACAACTGTTGCGGCTAATTCTGCTAATTCCCGACCTACTAAAGTAAGTAATTCTGCCGAGCCGTTACCTGGCAGAATAAACTCAGAAGGCAGTTGATGAAAGTGACTGAGAGCTAATCTCAGTTCACTGTAATTGGGATCTGGATAGTGCCGAAGATTACCAATATGGGACTGAATAGCCGCGATCGCGCTATCTGGTGGCCCCAAAGGGCTAATACTGGCAGAAAAATCCAGAATAGCATCAGGGGGACAGCCAGCCAGCGCTGCTGCCCAAGCTAAATTCCCCCCATGTGCAGGTTGCCGCATCAAATCTAGGTTCCTAGGAAGAAAACCTATGATTTTGGGGGTGCAACCTTTTCCCTAAACAACTTCCCAGCAGAGAAAGCTGGAACTTTAGTAGCGGGAATTTCCATTTTTTCATTGGTTTTGGGGTTACGACCTTCACGGGCTTTACGTTCCCGTGATTCAAAGGAACCAAAACCAACTAGGGTTACCTTATCGCCAGAGGAAACAGCTTCGATAATTGTTTCCAAAGCAGCAGTTAAAACTGCGTCTGCTTGCTTCTTGGTAACGCTAGCCTTTTCAGCTACTGCATCAACTAATTCACCTTTGTTCATATAAACTCCTTGAGGTTTACTTGAGATTCTCTACAGATGCACCCTGATGCATCTTTACCAAAATCTCTGTTTTGGGGGATACAAAAGCCTGCCTTTGGGAGCATTTTTACTCAAAATGCCTGCAAATCCCATTGGCTCGACTTTTCAATGAATCATTCTAAGGTGAACTAGCCAGATGTGGATATATGAAACCATTAATTTATATAGATTTCAGGATTTTTTGTGTTTTTAAGGTCAATGTTGCCCTCGAAACCACCCATTTTGTAGGAAAAAATACTTAGTGAAAACCCTGGTGTCGGGGTTGGGGACTGGGGACTGGGGATTGGGGATTGGGG
>NZ_JACJQJ010000170.1 GCF_014696615.1 Nostoc linckia FACHB-104
CACCGACTTCTATTACGAATACAAGGCTTTCGGAATCAGATTTAACTAATACCTATGTACTAGCAATTGGCGATCGCATTGTGCCAGTTGCGTAAGTCCTGTTTCTATGACTTGTGCGTAAGTCCTATTAATATCACCCCTGCTGAAACTATCAAAAATAAGTGACAAATATTAAGTAATTCGTTCAATGAGAATCAACCGCCGATATTTTTTGCTGGGAACCGGAAGTGCAGTTGCATCAACTTTTTTCGCCAGTTGTTCATCAAACCAAAATTCATCAACTAGTCAATCAAGCAGTCAACCAGTTAGCCAATCAAATCAAACAGCACAACTCAAAGTTGGTTCTCGCAATACTGTTTCAGAAGATATTTTAAAATTCATCCAAAAAGAACTCGCACCTAGTCAAAATTTAGAATTTCAAATTGTGACAATTGGTGATTCGGTAAAGATTAACGATGCCCTAAAAAATGGGGAAATCGACACTAATCTTTTCCAGCATGAACTATTTATGAAACAAGCTGCCAAAAGACTAAATGCAGATTTTGTCATGCTCAATCGCAGCTATACTTCTGTGTATGCACTTTACTCAAAACGACTCAAAATAAAATCTGTTAACGAAATTCCTGTAGGGGCAACTATTGGCATTTCTAATGATGACAGCAATCAGGATCGCGCCTTAAAGTTTCTCAAACACCTAGATTTAATTAACTTAAAAGAAAAATCAGGTGATTATTACACTGTGCAAGATGTCATAGCCCATCCTAAAAAGCTGCAAATTAAAGAATTAGATAATTATGCCATCGGCAGAGGATTGGACGACCTCGATTTAGGTATTGCATATTCATCTCTACTTCTCCAAGCCAAAATCACTCTAACTCCCATTGTTTTAAATGAAATTGGTATGGCAGATAAAAAATATGCCACAGGCTTGGCAACTGTACAAGCAAAATCTAATGATGCCAATATTCAAAAATTAAATCAATTAGTTATAGATCCCAAATTGAAGGATTTTATTAACGCCAACTACAAGGGTACTATCGTACCTTCATTCTAACTGAGGAAATAAAAAGATGAGGAGTAAATATCAAGGAATTAATTTTACAGGCATAAACCGCCGCTATTTTTTGCTAGGAACGGGAAGCACGCTTTTATCGATTCTTGTCGCCAGTTGTACATCAAAGCAAAACTCATCAACTAGTCAGCCAAGTAGCCAAGCAGTTAGTCAATCCACTACTCAGCCAGCTAAGACAGCTTTACTGAAAGTCGGTTCTCGTAATACTACCACTGAAGATGTTTTAAAGTACATTAAAAAAGAAATAGCTCCTAGTCAAGGCTTCGACTTTGAGATTGTGACTATTGCTGATTCTGTGAAAATTAACGATGCCCTCAAGGGTGGGGAAATTGATGCTAACTTTTTCCAGCATGAACCGTTTATGAAACAAGCTGCTAAAAGACTCAACGCGGATTTTGTGATGTTAAATCGTAGTTATACCACTATAACTGGACTCTACTCTAAACGGCTCAAAATCAAATCAGTTAATGAAGTTCCTGTAGGGTCAACAATCGCAATTTCTAATGATGACAGCAATCAGGATCGGGCTTTAAAATTCCTCAAACACATTGACTTAATTAACTTAAAAGAAAAGTCAAGTGAGTATTTTAGCGTCAAAGATGTTATTGCTCATCCCAAAAAACTGCAAATTAAGGAATTAGACAATTATGCCATTGTCAGAGCTTTGGATGATTTAGATTTAGCTGTGACATCTGCATCTTTTCTAGTCCAAGCAAAGGTAAATCTAGAACCCATTATCTTAGATGAAGTTGGTATGGCTAACAAAAATTATGCAGTTGGTTTAGCAACTGTGCAATCAAAAGCCAATGATCCAAATATTCAAAAACTCAATCAGCTAGTTGTAGATCCCAAGTTAAAGGAGTATATCAGTAACTATCTTAAAGGTACAATTGCACCTGCGTTTTAAAGAGAGAGAATATTCACAGATTTTGGATTAAACATTTCCCAATCTCTACTTGCATCCATACAACAATTGTTAAAAACATTACTAGCCTCCATAGGAGAATACATTGTCATCTACATCGCTTCTTCTCTATGTCGATTCCCAGTACGCTAGTCCCTATGCGCTGTCGGCTTTCGTATCTCTGCATGAAAAAGCACTAAAGTTTGACATCCAGACTGTTGATTTGGCTGTTAACGCCCAAAATGAGCCAGATTTTGCAGCTAAGTCCTTAACGCGCCGCGTACCAACTTTGATTCATGACGGATTCGCCTTGTCTGAATCCTCTGCGATCGCAGAATACATTGATGAGGTATTTCCTGGTACTCCTTTATACCCAAAAGAACCACAGAGCCGAGCTAGAGCGCATCAGGTACAAGCCTGGCTCCGCAGCGACCTCGCGCCCATCAAGCAAGAACGCTCGACTGAGGTTATTTTCTACGGAGTCAAAAAGCCACCGCTTTCTTTGGAAGCAAAAAAAGCTGCTGAGAAATTATTCTCTGCTACTGAGTTACTACTTGCTAGCAACACCGAAAACCTATTCGGTCAATGGTCTATTGCTGATGTGGATTTGTCCTTAATACTCCATCGCCTGATTCTGAACGGCGACCCAGTACCAGATAATTTGGTAGCTTACGCCAAGCATCAATGGGAAAGGCCATCTGTTCAGCTATGGGTCAATCAAAAACGCCCAGCACTGTGAATCAATTTTATATTTTCCCCACGATATTTAAAGAGAAAAATAATGATTAAGAGTCCAGAGAAACTAACAGATAACACCTTCCAGTTTACGACCCCTATAAAAGCTAACTCGCCGGAACTCCAGCAGCTTTTTGATTTTATTGCTCTGGGTGCTTCGGAACGCGATCGCGATCGCATTTTGCCTTTTGATATTATCGAACTACTCAAGCGATCGCGGCTAGGTGCATTGCGAGTTCCTGTAGCTGAAGGTGGCGGTGGTAGCAGTTTACGGGAACTGTTTGAAGTCATAATTCGCCTGGGAGATGCTGACCCCAACGTTGCTCATATTATCCGCAATCATTTCGTTGTGATTGAGCGAATTTTGCGATCTGAACGCAGCGAAAGAAATCGTCGCTGGCTAAAGGCGGTTGTTGATGGTGCATTTTTCGGATTTGCTGGTAGTGAACTAGAAGTTAAACGAGCTGGTAGCGGCACAGTATTGAATACGAAACTCACACCAGAAGCAGGTGGATATCGACTCAATGGCTCAAAATATTACAGTACTGGCAGTTTGTATGCAGATTTCGTTGCTGTGCGCCTATTAGCACCCGATGGCACTCCAGCAACAGCGATTGTACCCACTAAACGCGAAGGGGTTGAGCTTGTAGATGATTGGGATGGTTTTGGACAACGATTAACGGGTACAGGAACTACAACATTCACAAATGTTCGCATAGAGGCAGATGAAGTAGTTTTTGATACGGATGCAGATAACAGTCTCCTCACCTACAACGCTACGATTCCGCAATTGTTCTTAACTGCTGTTAACACAGGTATTATTCGTAACGTGCTGCGCGACGCGACAAACCTTGTCCACAAACGACCCCGAACTTTCTACCATGCTGTAGCCGAACAAGCAGCAGACGATCCACTAATCCAGCAAACAGTAGGGCAAATCTCCGCCAACGCCTTTGCTGCGGAAGCGATCGTGTTAGCCGCCGCCGATGGACTCGATCAAATTATTGCCGCCCGCGCTAAAGGCGAAGATGAATCAGCTGCTTCCCTCGCAGCTTCTTTGCGAACAACCAAAGCCAAGTTAGTTGTCGATGAATTGACATTGCGCTCAACTACCTTGTTATTTGAGGTTGGTGGCGCTTCCACAACTAAAAAAAGCTCAAATTTAGATCGTCATTGGCGCAACGCCCGTACCCTGTCCTCCCACAATCCAGCTGCTTTCAAAGCGCGTGCGATCGGCAACTACGAAATCAACGGTACACCTCTACCCACAGGAGCCTTTTTCTAGTTAGCCTGATGTGGTAAATCACACAAAAAGGGCATAAAAATCAATGCCCAATGCCCCATGACGGCAGTTGCTACCCTGCGGGAACGCCTCCGGCGAACAAGCCGGGGAACCCGTCCAACGCACTGCCTCCCCAATGCCCATTTTCCAGAAGCTTGCTGATTGTTACAACAAATTGACAACTTGTGGGAAATTTGGGAGCATAATCTACGGTAAATCGATAAAGTTTAAGTAGTTTTTAATCTATTTGGGGATTGTAATTTTGAATTTTGAATTTTGAATTCGGAGCGAAGCGACGTGACTTCCACAACTCAACTTGACACCGTTCTAGACAAGGGTGATACACGAATGGCACTAAGAAAAGCTATAAGCTATATGGAGTAAAGGTCACAGCTTTAATGCCCACTACCGGAGTAATGGCATGAGTCAGGCGATCGCTTAAGTCG
>NZ_JACJQJ010000171.1 GCF_014696615.1 Nostoc linckia FACHB-104
CAATCACCACTTCTAAAACTTAGGATAGTACCATGCGTGACAAAACTCCAGCTTTCAAGATGGACGAGGTTTAATAACGAATCCGTGGATCGACATAAGCGTTTAAAATATCAATTAAAATACTGGCACTGACAACGATTGCACCAAAAAATACTAGTACTCCCTGAACTGTAGGATAATCGCGATCGGAAATTGCTTGATATAGTCGGTTGGCTAACCCAGGCCAAGAAAATGTAACTTCAGTCAAAATTGCTCCACCTAACAAAGAAGCAAAGGTTAGCCCTAAAACTGTAATTACTGGAATCAAAGCATTTTTCAAAGCATGGGAAACTAAAATTTTGTTTTCTGGAATACCTCTGGCTCTAGCAGCTTCTACATAATCTGCTTGTAGAGTCTGCTTTAAATTGACGCGCACTATCCGTTCAAAAATTCCACTCAACAAAATTCCCAGAGTCAAGCTAGGAAGTGCAATATGGTGTAATGATGTAAAAAATTGGCTGAAGTTACCAGCAAGTAAGCTATCCAGGGTATACAACCCAGTAATATGAGTAGGAGCCGGAAGATTTGGTGGAAAGCGGTTGGAATTGGGAAACCAGCGTAGTTGGACTGAGAAAATTAACTGCAGAATCATTCCCGCCCAAAACATTGGGAGAGCATAAGTAATAATTCCAAATAAACGTCCGCCAGCATCAACAGCTGTTCCAGGACGAGAAGCCGAAAGCGTCCCAACTACAATTCCCACAATTAAAGCAACTGCCATACTACATACAGCTAACTCTACTGTCGCGGGAAAATATTGCCCAATAATATCCCCAACATTTTGTCCCCGACTTGTTAAAGAAGTTCCTAAATCAAAGCGCAGTAAGTTTCCTAAATAATTTAAATACTGTAACCACAAAGGTAAATCTAAACCCAGTTGTTTGCGTAATTCCGCTTTTGCGCTTTCTGGCGCACGTCCGCCCAGAATTGCATCTGCAGGATCGCCTGGTGTTGCTCTGAGTAAGAGAAATACGATAGTGATAATAGTTAATAGCTGGAGTGGTGCTAATAGTAACCGCGAAGCAATGTAATATTGTAAAGCTTTGGATCGAGACATATTTATAAAGTCAAGAGTCAAGGGTTAAAGGTCAAGAGTCAAAATGAAGAGTCAATAGTCAATACTCATGAGATTCTGGACTATGGACTTTTGACTCTTGACTCATAATTACTTTTTAATCGGCTTATAAACTAAATTTTGCGTGGGGTCAAGTTGAACATTGCTGACACCTTTTTGGGCAAATACATAATCTTTGTTTTGCCATAAGGGAACGTAAGGCACATCATTTGAAACTTGTGTTTGAATTTGAGTAAATATTTGCTTACGCGCCTCTGGATTTTGTTCTTTCCGTTGTTGATCAATTAGTTTATTGACCGCTTCGTTGTAATAGAAAGAACCTTGCGTTTGGCTTCCTCCATCTTCGCATCCCTTGGCAACAGAACCTTTTTGACAAGCCAAAAACGGTTGCACGTAATTATCAGGATCTAAAAAGTCTGGGTACCAATCAAGCAAAGCTGATGGATACAAGCCCTTACCAATTTCTTTAAAGAAGGTAGCACCCTCAACAGTTTTGGCTTCCAGTACTAGTATGCCTTCCATTTTTTGATCGACTAGTGATTTTATTGTCTGTGCTGCCAAACTTCGGGTAGGTGAACTAGCGGGATACCAAACTTCTACTTTTGCTGGATTATCTTTAGAAAAACCAGCAGCTGTTAATAGTTGTTTTGCTTTATCAACATTACCATCCCCATATTGATCTTTAAATAAAGGCTGGGAAACATTAAATGTCGTCGGAATCATGCTGTAAAGGGGATCAGCTTGATTAAACAAGACTCGCTGATTTAAAAGTGGACGATCAATTAGAGAAGCGATCGCTTGTCTTACTTCTGGTTTATCTAAAGGTTTCTGATTCCGATTCAACACCATATAACTTACTACACTACCTTGGGCTGTAATGGCTTGCCAATCTCCTTTTTTTGCTCCTTCTTCCAAGCTGCGAATTTGATCGGGTTGCAAAGAAAGGTAAGCTACATCTACAGCACCCGTACGGAAAGCATTGAATAAATTCACTGGGCTAGTCTGAATTTGGACATTAACGCCCTGATTCGCAGGTTTTTCGCCCCAATATTTATCAAATACATCTAAACGCAGCGAATCAGTACCATAGGCTGCTAATTTGTAAGGGCCAGTTCCTACAAATGTCTCTGGCTTAAATTTCCCTGCACCCAGTTCGTAAGCTTTTGGCGAAACTGGACAAACCCCAGAAAACGCTAGTAGAGAAGGAAACGCCGCAAAAGGTTTTTTCAGCTTGATAGTTAACTCAGATTCACTGGTAGCTTTCACAGAATCTACTGTATCAGCTAATAAGAAGGAGGGTTTACCCTTATTTTCAATGAAGCGCTTGATCGTAAACGCCATTGCTTCTGCATTAAAGGGAGTTCCATCATGAAAAACTACTCCCTGGCGTAAAGGAATGGTATAAGTTAAACCATCTGCACTGACTTTAGGTAATGCTGTCGCCAGTTGGGGTTTAATTTCCGTACTACCTGGCTCATAAGTATAGAGGCGATCGCTCATATTAAATACTAAACCCAACGATGCCAACTCGTAAGCATCTGCTGGATCTAGTGTTCTTGGCTTGGATGTCGTCCCAATAGTAATGCGTCCATCCCCTGTAGCAGAGTTGGGAGAACTAGTAGAAGTAGTTGTCTGTTGGCGAGGACTGCAACTCACAACAAATAGTAAACATAGACAGAATAAAGAGAGGAATTGCGTCATCCTCCTCCATCGTCTAACTGGTAAGACAAACCTGGTCATGGAAATATCAAGTATTGAGAACAATGGTGAGTCATTTTACTATAGGTTGGTGAATTTTCTCTAAGAAAATCAGACTTCTACACCAAGGATACATAAGTGATCCTCTATTAGCTGTTTACCTAAATGCATCGGATATGGAAAGAGAATATTACCCATAGACCATGCTGGGGAGTATCTTAAGTAGTGTGGCACTCGGCAAAGAGATTTTAGGCTTTCTTCGGTCTTTTGAAAATCTGGATGAACAAAAAAGGGTACGATTTCTAGTATCTGCTGGTGCTTGAATGCAATATTTGCACCGTATTCGTCATTTTGAGAGTCGAGGATGTAGAGTTCGCGTACTGTTGGCGTATCTTGTGCTTTTTGTGTTGTTGGTAATCTGCCAATGGAGAAGTAATGTAGCAACTCAGGTATAGATTTATCGTAAAAGCCACTTAAGCGAATTAAATCTCGTGCTGGGGAATTTTCATGCCAAGCTTGTCGATTAGTAATGTATTGGGTGGTTTCGTCACCACTGCGGAAGCGAATAATTCCCAGCAAGTTTTTGAGCTGACTATGGTCACGAGTATATATACAAGCATGGCCTGGAACGTGTTGGAAATCCAACACATCCCACTTTGCAAGAATATTTTCATTTTTGAGTTGAAACCAAACTTGACCTCCATTTTCTTCGCCACGTTCATTACGCCACACATCAGCTTCGATTAATACAAGAGTCGGATGTTCCCCTACTTGCGTGATCACATCCGCAGCAAATTTTGCTAAATCTATTCCCTTTAACTGAACTGTTTTGAGATAATTGCGATCGCGTCTTGCTCGTGAGAAAATCTGCCCAAGTTCAATCCCTGCTCGTGGGTAAGGAATCCAATCGTGACTTTCCGGAAAGAATACATCGACTGCACCTATTGCCCGCAGACGCACAGCAAGGGCATAGTGAATATTATCTTGCCCTAGATGACTTTTTCGCCGACAAAGGGCGATTACATCGAGATTTTGGGCAATTTCTTGGGGTATTCCCGCTCGTTCATAGACTTCTGAAGGTAGTCCATAGAGTACCCCAATCTGGCGTAGTGACACATCTAAAACAGCATTTAAAATACGTCCTGTTGTTTTCTTACTATAAGAAGGCGATGCGTTTGTGCTTTCAACTTCTTTATCGGCTGATTTTGGTTTAACAGTTTGCACCATTTGAGAACCAATGTTTTCTAACACACAAGCTTCTCGAACTGCCCTATAGATGCTTTGTTTAGGGTGAACTCCTTTCTTTTTGGTTTGTCCAATTTCCACAATTGCAAAGCAGTAAGGTTTAGTACTGGAATCAATTAAACTAATAACTTTCTGTTTTAAAAAACTACGCCATGCACCAAGTTTAATTAAAATCTTTTTTGACCTTTCTGAGGTTTTTCAATTGGACTCTCCGTGACATCCATTACAACTAAATCATCTTCAGATGACATTTTCCACAATTCTTTTTTC
>NZ_JACJQJ010000172.1 GCF_014696615.1 Nostoc linckia FACHB-104
ACGCAAGTTCTAATTTGTTGGAGAACTGGGAGATGCCAATTAGTCAATTTGACATGGCGATTTAATCCACCATTCTCTTCATCTCTAAAATCAGCAAAACTCGGGAGATATAAAGAAGCTAAATCTAGATATGTTCTTAACTGCCTTTCGCTAATTTGTGGTTCCAATCTCAGAGCTGCCTGTTGTCTTGTGAGAACTTCTTCAACGGAGCAAGAACCTTTCAGTTGCAATACTTTCCCTCCTTTGACTTCCGATTGACTTCCGATGAACTTCCGATGAATTTCCGGAAGTGCTGATATCAATCATAAAAAACCCGCAATATTGCGGGTAGTGTTTGTGTAACATCTTTGTGTTTCTCCAACACTAAGCTAAAGCTAATATTTTATGGATAGCTCCAAAGTGGTTCAGTACATATGGCTTAGGTTCCACAAATCTAGAACTATTTTCATCAGCTAACCAGTTTTTTAATGTTTCAACTGAATAACCCGATAATTTGCTCATTTGGTAAATCGAAAACTTATGAATCTTTTTAAAATCTTTAGGATGTATGGGATTAATACTAATAGTTACCATAGACAATTGCTCCTACTATTTGTGAATCAATTTTGGATTTTGGATGCCCGGATGTTAGATTGATTCCCGATTGAAGAAGAATCCAGAAGCCAGAAGTCAGGAGTCAGAATCAATTAGTGGGGGATTTAGACCTGCCACTAATTGAACGCGAGTGCGTCTCTATGAGGGAGAAGACCACCAAATCTACAATTTGGTGGGGGTTTTAAACCCGTTTATTCATCCGCCCTACGGGTTCGGCAGTTCCTTTAAGCGGGGGAACCCCGCCAACAGACTGCCTCACCAGTCGCACAGAATTCTATTCTGAATTCTGGCTACTGACTCCTGAATTCTGTTTGATAAATTCGCTTGCTAGCCTTTGGCAATGCTGCGCTAATAGACCAATGCGCGATTTTAAACTTTGAATATTCTCCTGACACAGAGGCTAAGCCAACAATCCAAAATCTAAAATCTAAAATTCGGTGAAGCTTTGTGGGATGATTCTCTTATTTTACCGTACCATACCGTATAAAATTTGCAACTATGACGTAATTTGCCGTACTATCAGAAAACTATTTCTCTGCTATGTATGCCAAAGCCAGGATATAAAACTATCACAGTTCCCGACTGGATAATTGACGAAATTAAAAGACAACCTGATTACCAGGGGAATCAAGCTGCTACACTGGGAAGATTGATTAAAGATGCGGTTGCGGCTCGCAGCGGAGATTTAGAAAGCCCAGAATTAATTACTGGACGCATCCTCAATCATCTGCCTCATTGGGATAGAAACAAATCTTGGGAGTTAGCGCTAGCCATTTTAAGCTGGCTACAAGAAAGCGAGCGCTCTGACCATGAGCTTTGATAACATACAGGGGTGTTCAAGAGAATGATTCTGTTGTTACGCGAGCGCGCTACAAGTGAACAACTTGAACAAATGTTAGAACAGCACAAGTTCTACATTAAAACAGCAGTAGATATTGAGCGTAGAGTATTAGTTGGCGGCGGTGAGCTACACGTTGATTGTGAACAAGTGCTGTTGGATGATGATAGTAGACAGCAGGATATTTGGGCAGCCAGTTTCATGCCAGTAACTGGGAGGATTATATGCGAATCTATGGTTAATCTGCGTCCTCGCCAAAATCGGTCAATGGAAATTTTAGACTCTAATATTAGAGAAAGAGTTGCTCAAATCATTATTGAGTTCTTGGGAAACTTATGATTGAAATGACACCACAACAGCAAATTTTTATCCAAGATGATGTTTGCACTCGCCTGCATCACTTGGCAAATCACTTATCGCAAATTCATTCTTTATGGGCTGGGGAGTCATCGAAGGATTTGATGCTAAATTTAGTAAAAGAAAGTCAGTACTTTATCGAGTGGACTGTGCCTGACATGGTGAAAGCCGATGACATTGACAGGGCTTGTGAGTTAGTTGATTTAGCGCGTTTAATGAGTAATTGGTTATTCCATTGGGACGAGATGTGGTCTGATGCTGAACAAAAGCGGGTCGCACAGAAAAAGACCCAAAACTGGTTGCATCGGGTTTTGGAAATAGCTGATACAAAGCCAGAATCAGTGAGTGCCTAGTTTTTCGGTTTGTCTAGCTTGACCTCAATAAACGGCTCAAGACAAGCCATCGCTCCATCGCCTTACCCAGATAATGCAGTGAATCGCCCAAATTTGTCTTGATTTGGGTTTAAAACTTCCAAAGTTTGTGCAAGTGCCTGTATTGCATCTGCCACACTAAAATCCCTTTTGTTATCACATAAGAATTGATAAACTAGTGGGTTATGCTCTTGAAAATCTACTAGTGAATTGAGTATTTTCTCCAATTCTTCATGCACAGATTCTCTGGTTCTGCTGTCTAAGTACAGTGTCTTGTCTAGAGTTTGTTCATTCATGATTTCTATCCAATATAAATAAAGAAGCGCTCTGTTAATAACAAAGCGCTTGGTGATTGATAGATTGTGGTAAGTTGCTACTAATATGTCTTCGGATTGCTCTCAAGTTGCAGCGAATCTTGTCAACAATTCTTCACGGCTTAATTGAATGCATAGAGGCGTAAATTCTTCTGCTGGCAACTGTAACAACTTCTCAACTACTCTTGATAGCTCTTCATCTACTGAACCAAACCTGACTTTGAGTAAATTCTCTATAACTTGGCGACGTTCTTGAATTACACCTTCTTGTACAGCTTGCGCTCTTGCTTCCTGGTAAGCTTGGGTTAAATTCATTATTAACTCCTGATCATCTTCTGTTAAATCTGGCTGCGCCATTACACTGATGCGCCATCTGTAAACAATTTCTAGAACATTCTGGCGCAGAAGGTTATCATTTGGAAGCGCAACCAGTTCTGTTACTGCTTGCTGTTGAACCGTTCCCCGTCCCAATAGCCTGAACCACAATGTTTCATCTCTAATAGGCAACTCGTTAATTGCTATTATCGCTGTTCTCAAAGATTCAGCTAGAAAGTAAACTCCCGAAAACCAATCGTCTAATTTAAGTTTAGCGTTAAAACTGTTGAGCAAACTTTCTGAAGCCGAAGGTGCTAGAATCCACAAGCGAGCTAATTCTTCTTGTTGTAAATTTCTCCTTTCTCGTTTTGCTTCGCGTTGGGAATCTGCAATCACAGTAAACAACTTCTGAAGACAATTACGTACTTCAGTTTTACTGGGTTGATTGCGAAACGGTTCTAACAGCGCTGTATTGAGCGAAGCTATTCTTCCCAATAATCCTAAAGCAGACACTTGGCTTTGAGATGTTGATGCAGGAATAAATAAGACATCTACTTCTCTGGCCTCATCAGTCACTTCTTGATTGACTTTCACCTCTCCTAAAGGAGATAGCAATTCCTCCAGAAATTGTTTGGAGAACAAATCATAAGGCTTTCTTGTCATCTTACAACTAGGAAATGTAATTTGTTATGTGTGCTGAACTTTTTGTCTATCCAAATGTGTCTTTTTCAGCGAGTATCTATACCATCTGAGCAACAGTCTGCTGTTGAATTTGCTGCATCCATCCCTTAATTGCTTGTAGTTCATCCACACCATCAGCTACAACATTAACAACGTGTTTCTGATATGAATTAGCAGCATGATTGGGGTGGTCAAACTTGTCTGATGCCCAAGCAATACACATGGTTTTTACAAGCTCATTAACTTTACTGTGATGAAGCTCGCTGGGACTACTAGCATCTTGAAAACGTAACCATTCCTTGATTAAATCAAGTGGATAATTAAGTAAAATCCGAATTTGTTTGACTCGCAAATCTTGGGAATGTATTGCAGATGCTACAGTAGTTTGCTTTGGATTTGATTGCGGTTGTGTAGATTGAGCATAATCGACTGAATCTGGAGTTGGAGTTAACTGAGATTGAACATCACGAATAATTGTTGCCCAATCAGCGTTAGGATTCCATTCCCTACGAATACGGGTTTTAGTTACAGCGTCATAAAGATTGCAGAAAACTGAATTTTCATCACCAGGAGA
>NZ_JACJQJ010000173.1 GCF_014696615.1 Nostoc linckia FACHB-104
GCACTGTAGACATCTTTGATATCAATATCACGGCTATACCTGGTATGTCCCATTTCTAGACAAAATCGAATTTTTGATGGGTCACCGATTTTACCGCCATTGAGATGTTTCATCTTTTGAGAGATATCCTCTATGAGAACTTCTACACCTGTGGGATAGGGAGTGTGAACTTCACGCTTACCTTGGCTGTACCGAGAATACAGTGTTGTACCATTGCCAAAGTCTAAAACGGTTAATTTTGGGGGAAGTTGTTGCCCAAACAATGCACCCATCCCCTCTGGGACGACTTTGAGTACTTCAATCTTGACCTCTGAAACTTTGCCAGCCAGTATTGGTTGGTATTCACCGTTGAGTATTTGTTTTAATTGGGATGCCAAACCAACATCATGTAGGCTGACGACTAACTTTAAATGCCAAGCCTTACGGTGTGGCAGATGTGCCAATGCACCCAATAATGTAATCAGTGCATTGTTGACTTTATTTTCATTATCATCAGTGTTGCGTTCAAAATGATAACCTGTACGAAAAGCAGATTCGCCGATAGTGTAAGCAGTACCATTGAAAACTACTCTACCTGGGACATCTTCCATATCAACCGAAGAAATGTAACTGGGGACGCGAACAACATCAAAGCCATCGACTAAAAGTTTAAGGCTACCGTAACCGTTATCAAAGCCCGCTGGAAAAATTTTTTGTAAGGTGTGAATGTTGGTCATGGGTGTCAAATGGGGTATAAAGTATAAAGGAGTAAAAAATACCCTAAGCATTACCTATATATACCCTATGTAGGAGTTAAATTGAGCATAAAAATTCTCAAGTATTTATGGGGTATATATAACCCCTATATATGCCCCAGAGTAATTTTCTGAAAGCTTTTCTTGGATAATCTCTTTGCATATTTGGATAACAGTTTTATCTTTATGAAAAACCACAAAATCAACTGTGGTAGGTAGAGGAATTACGGAGCTTAGATAATCAAGGAGAATGACCCAAAACGTTTTGGGTCATTTAAATAGCTATAAAATTTTTAATTAAATCAACAACTTCACAAGAGCAGGGTAGAATCTTTTCATTCACAAGTAACGGAAACAGAATTTTGGCGACCAAATTCGTAACACTAACTGCCTTTAAAGGGGGTGTAGGCAAAACTACCTCAGCAGTGTGTCTGGCTTGCCTGTTCGCACAGAAAGGATATAAAGTTTTGCTCATTGATTATGATCCTAATCGTTCAGCATCTGTTTGGGGATCTCGCGGCTATCTACCCTTTCAAGTTGCTACAGAGAATACAGCTAACCGAATAATGGCGAAAGAAAACTTTGATTTTATTGTCATTGATACCCCTGCTCGACCAAGTTCTGCTGAAATTAAAGAGTTAGTTGATGGATGTGATTTGCTTTTAGCTATTACAACTCCTTCTGCCCTCTCGATTAGTGCTTTGAACATGATGATTCAAAGTTTTCCACCAAACACCAAATATTCTGTTTTGTTAACTGTTGTACCTCCATCATCAGAACCTGATGGAGAAATTGCTTTTCATACTCTTAGAGAACAAGGTTTACCTGTGTTAGAACAGGGAATTCAACGGTTGAAAGTTTATGAACATGCATCTGCCGAAGGAAAGCCAATTTATGAAATTAAAAGAGGAGGGAAAAAAGCATGGGAAGATTGGAAGGAACTAGCAAAACTGGAACCAATCAAAGACTTGCTAACCTAAAACAGATTTTAAGCTTTACTCCTGATAAGGACGAGAGCGAAGTAATTCTGAGTGAATCAAGCAAGGATTCAGGGGTAGCATGGGTGCCCCGTAGTAAAATTCATCTATCTTTCAGTTTTGTGCCAGGTGGACAGCCTGTGCGCTACTACTATAATCAGGATGAACTAAAAACTTGGGCGCTAAATGATCTCAAGCTGAATGGGATTCACTCTCCATTATGGGTTCGTCCACTAAGCAGTGGGTTGCCTGATGAATATGAACTTGTTGCTGGAAAACGCCGCTATCATGGTTCCGAGTTTGCAGAAATCGATCCACTACCTGTCAGAATCTTTAACTGGAACAACCTTGAAGCTTTCAAAGCATCACTTGCAGAAAACAAAAATCGTCTAGATTTTAGTGCCTTAGAAGATTTAGATGGTACTTTGAAACTCCTTTCTTTAGCAATTGAAGGAACTGTTGAAGAAGCTATAAGTCTGCTGTACCAAATTGATAATCTCAAAAGACGTTCAGGTATCCAAAACGTTTTAGCTCATCCTCAGTTTGAGATTATCCAAGAAGTCTTTGCATTTTGTGGTGGAATTACCTGGGAATCTTTTGTCAAAGCTAGGCTTCCCTTGTTAAAAAAACCTCAAGAAATTCTGGAAGCTGTTCGTCAAGGAAAAATTGAATACACTAAAGGGCTAGAGATTGCTAAAATTGACGACTCTGTTATTAGGCAAGAACTTTTATGGGAAGCAATTGCTAAAAATCTTTCACTCGCTGAAATTAAAAAACGGGTTAAAGTTCTTAAACCAAGTTCCGAAAACCCTATGCGAACTAGATTAGATAATGCTTACAGAGAATTCAAAAAGTCTCTGAAAAATATTGAAAAAGATCCACATCAGCTCCAAGAAGCAGAAAGCTTACTAGTTAAAATAGAAGAATTTTTACAACGGAAGTGACCCAAAATGTTTTGGGTCATTGAGTACAGTAGCGATTGGTGACAAATTAAGGAAAAGCAGAATTTATTAAAGGGGGAGGAACTTGTGGGTCTAAAACTGAAGTAATGTAGCCATACCAAGACTTACCTTGCACACAACCTAACGATAGTTAAGCTAATCGTCATTCATTTTTCTGGGATGAGTTGCTTGTGGTAAGCGGTTCAGCCTTGGGGCTATGCAACTTAAATGCTTATTAGCTTAATTGCAAACCTCAAATACATCCACTGTACTCATTCATCTACATAAAGATGAAAACTCAGCTATGCCAAGAAATAATAATTGATTAATAGCTGGCTCACGGCTTCATAGTCTGGAGAAAGCTTGATTGAATTGTTAGGCTACCAATTTAATAGAAAGATTAATCCGCAATATTTAAAATCCAATTGTGTAATTTTCGCTTTAATATAGGATTTCTATATAGCCTTGGGTTCCATTAACCCGAATTATCTGTCCGTCATTGATCAGTTTGGTAGCACTTTCTACTCCGACAACTGCGCTTATGCCATATTCACGTGCGATAACTGCTCCATGAGTCATCAGTCCACCAACTTCGGTGACTAGTCCTTTGATGGATACAAACAATGGTGTCCAGCTAGGGTCAGTAAAAGAAGTGACTAATATATCTCCATCTTCTAGCTCAGCATCTTCCATGTTGAAGATGACACGAGCTCGTCCTTCTACAACTCCAGAGGAAACAGGTAAACCTATAATAGCCCCGGCTGGGAGATTTTCTCGTTTGTACCGACCTGCAATGATTTCACCATCAGACGTGATCACACGTGGCGGAGTTAGCTTTTCATATAATTTGTACTCGTCTTTTCGGTTGCTGATCATCTGGTAATCAATTTTATTGGTGCGTAAGACTTCGCGAAGTTCTTCAAAAGTGAGATAGTATATATCTTCTTTTTCATGAAAAATGTTGGCTTGTACGAGTTGTTCGGCTTCTTTCAGTAAAGCCTGCTTATAAACGAAGTAGCGATTAACTATGCTGTATTTTGGATATTCACGATAACCAATGAAATTCCGGATTAAGCCGATCATTCGTTTTGTCTCTTCGGCTTTTTGTTCACCATCTGGTAATTGCTTCAATCGCTCTAATAACTCTTGTTCTTTTTTCAAAGCTGACTGTCGCCCTTGCTCAAATTTACGCTCGCTTTC
>NZ_JACJQJ010000174.1 GCF_014696615.1 Nostoc linckia FACHB-104
GCATTGCAGCTTGCACGGAATGTTGCAGCCGATTCGAGCGTACACGAGAGTGAAGCGACTGACATCTGCTGAAGTTCACGAGTATTTTGCTATTCAACAGGCATACTGTGAAAAGTTGAAAAAACCAGCTTAAAGTCATGCTGGTTGAAGTAACCACTTGGTATTTAGAAATGTTAGACCCCAAGCATTTGCGTCCATCTGCTCCTGGGGATTATCCATTGAGGATTGAACAAGCAAAGATTCCTTCACCTGAATTGAGCCGATTTCTCTATAGCAGTGTCGGAGGTAATTACTATTGGATTGACCGCCTGAGTTGGAATTACGAGCGTTGGCAAATGTACCTCAATCGCCAGGACGTAGAAACTTGGGTTGCCTATATTTCAGGTACGCCGGCAGGGTACATCGAACTCGAAAGACAACCTCAGGATAATGTGGAAGTTGCTTATTTTGGTGTATTGCCGCAATTTATTGGTCAAAGGTTGGGAGGACATCTACTCAGTGTGGGAGTACAACGAGCCTGGGAGATGGGAGCAAAAAGAGTTTGGGTACATACTTGCAGTTTGGATAGCCCTCATGCCCTAGCAAATTACCAAGCAAGAGGTTTCCAAATCTACCAGCAAGAAGTACACAGCCAAGAACTACCTGATAAACCCATTGGCCCTTGGCGCGGTGCTGATAATTAATCAAGCAACAAGAGCAAGAGCGCTTATTTGTTTGGATGCCATTTTTGAGACCAAAGCTGAACACAGGTCAGCCGTTTTTACTCCCGTGACTCCTGGCTGAATCTCACTTGCTAGTTCATCAAGTAAAGACTGAAACTCTCTGTGATGCTCTGTAATTGTCACCTCGATTAAATCTGAGCTTTGTGATGTAACAGCAGCCCAATCAGGTAGATTTGGGGATACGTTAGTTAAGTAGAGTTTCACGTCTGTACATCCTCAGTAGTTTGTTTGCGAATTGATAGTATGCAATAAAACCCTGATGTCAGTCAATTCTATTGAAAAGTTCCGCCTGTAGTTGCCATACAGGATTGGTGGGTAGCTCACCAAATGAAGTCGGAAGTAGTAAGTCAGAAAAAGGAAGTTGAACAGTTATCTGATGTCCTCGAATTTTTTCTTACTTTAATCCCCTAACTTGAGTAATAGGGTATTAATTCCGACTTCCGACTTCTAACTTCCGAAGTATAGCCCCCACCTTTAATTTTACGCTGCTACTAACGGTGTGCTATCAGAAACTGGTTGATCTCCATCAGCCTTCGCCACTCGTCAGCCGTCAGTTGATCAAATGGTTTATCCAACAATTCCTCGCAAGAACTGGTTTCGATACTAGGCAATACTTCGACCATCGACAATGACCACATAGCATCGAATGCAGAATCACTCTTCACTTGCTGCTGATGCTCTGATGATGCTCTTTTCACCCACCAGCGACCGTCAGTGCATCCCACCGAGCCTAGCTTTTTGTCGTTGTTGTAGATACCGTCATCGAGGAGTTCAAAGCCAAACTTTTCGCACTCAACAGCAATTTGTGCCATCACTTCGTTACCAGTTGTCTTGGCTGGAACTTTTTGCTTTTGCACAGGCAGTGTGCCTTGTTTGTAGTGCCAAGCGACATAGTTGTGGCATTTCGCCCAACTGTTTGCACGATGTTCTTCGGTTGAGTTCACCATGACTACCCAGCGTTGGGTTATGAATTCGTCGTGGTCGTAGGTGATGCTAGCTATTAGTTTGTCGCCAATGTAAATTTCATAGTCGTAGCAGCTGATTTCGATAACGGTGAATTCTTCGGGTGCTACAACTTCACCCTGTTGTGTGATGTGCTGCTCTAGTTCTGCTTGAGCTAGAGCTTGTTCGTCAACAGCAAAAGAAGCGAAAATTGCTTGCTGTGCAGGTGTTTTGTAGGTCATAATAGATATTCCTTTGATAAAAGGGTAAAAGGCGATCGCAAACTTTCCAGGTTGGGCGATCGCCTTTGTTTTGGGTGTGTTGTGCTGAAGGCACAAGATTTTCGCATCGATTAAGCGTAGCTTTGTATTTGTTGCTCAAAGCCAGTGACGTTTGGGCATTACCATACAGGAATAAATAGTTTTAGTGGACGTGTAAGGCTTTAAAAGCGGCTAATGTTAACCCTTTCCTGTTTTTTGGTAATTATTATTCAGAACCTTCCTCAACCCTTATCTACCAGAAGCCGCTTTGACTATCCACTGCCTCTGTTACCTCAGGGTGTGTTGTTTGGTTCAGTTGTCATGGTTCTGTAGTGCGGTTTGCAAACCTTTTTAGCGTTCGGGTGCGGGCGGTTTGCTCTCCGTTGCCCTGATACTTAAAATATACCGTTTTATCGATTAGTCGTCAAGTCGATTAATCATCAGAAAAATCGAGGGAACTCTAGAAACCGATTAATATGTCGTATAGTCGCTTTATCGATTAATCGATAAAATGATGATACGTTTAATAAAGTAATCGATAAGTAATCGAAAATAGGAACGTAAGGAAATGACATCTCTAGCTTTAATGATGAATCCTCCCGTTCCGCCTAAGTACACCAAGCGTAGTGATAGAAAAGCCGTGCAGAACCTTAAGGTGAAGCTACGTTGCAAATTGCAAGATTTAATTGACGAACATGGGTTAACTCGAACAGCTTTAGCTGAGGCAACAGGGTTAACCGCAGGCGCAATACGTGGCTTATGCGAGAACACTGCAAAACGTTATGACGCTGATACCATAACTGTTTTATGTGTTTATTTTAATTGTCAAATTTCAGATTTCTTTGAATTGGTTCCAAAAGACTAATTCCAACTTGAGTAACAATCAGTAGACCGAAAACTTTTGCGATCGCTTGCTATCAAGATTAGCGATCGCTGCCCCAAAATCTTTAAATGAGCCTGAAAAGCTGAAATTATCAGCTTCCAAGTTCAGATGTTAATAATTTGCCAATTAAATTGGCGGTATCTTTGCAATGCCGTGATTGTTCTATGCGTCAAAAATAGGAGAGAGTATGGACGCACTGACATTTCAAATCAAAGATGAATTAGGATTTTGTACCCGTCAGAATGATGGGATCAGTGGAATGACCGTGACTGCACTGGCGAATTTTTGTGGTGTAGATCAGCCTGTAATTACAAATTTGTTAAATCGACTTAGAGATTCTGACTCGATATTAAATGAATTACCACCGTCATTGAAAAGCTTTGCTGGCAAGGACTGGAGGCTCATATTAAAAGATAGCGACAATACCTTGTTCATCATTGATGAAGTCTGCCATGCCATCCTGGAATACTACGCGATAGATGCTCGTAAATATAAAGGTAAACAGGTCGCTATTAGAAATTACAGGATGATTGCTAGAGCAGGACTGCGGGTATTCATCTGGTCGCAAACTGGTTACTCTCCTCAATCTTTTAGTAGTGAGCAGTTGGCATTACTTGACTGCATCCCTACCATGCAACAGGAGAT
>NZ_JACJQJ010000175.1 GCF_014696615.1 Nostoc linckia FACHB-104
CACCGACTTCTATTACGAATACAAGGCTTTCGGAATCAGATTTAACTAATACCTATGTACTAGCAATTGGCGATCGCATTGTGCCAGTTGCGTAAGTCCTGGGTGCTGTTGGTAAATAAACCGAGATTTTGACCGCCACCAAGAACAATACCACCAAAACCACCAGCAACGTTATCTAATTCATCTTCAGAAAGTTCAATAGCCGCAATATTCTTAATTTCGTTAGACATAATTTTATTCCTTGTTAATTGTGTAATTATTTAGGATTTAGCAGATGGTTTTAACCAGGTTATAATTTGTTTTATCTTGGTTATTTCCGCTACACTTTTCGTTTCGCTTCATGTGTTTATAGTAGGAAATTCACCCAGGGAAAGCTATCGGCAGAAAGTTCGGATTGCTAAAAGATAAGCATCAATCAAACTATCTCCACCAAAAGTTGGATATCAAAGGATGAGGAAATTTGACTTCGCGATCGCAATGGCTTTTTCTCTTGGGGACGGCGATTGCGCGGAGCGCAGTGCCGGAGGTAATCGCGTGGGTGAGATTAATGAAGTGAGAAGAGTTTGAGGCTCTGATTCCACCAAATAGCCCAATTGTGTAATTTTGCATTGATTGTAAGTCGTAACAGAAAATATAAAAATCAGTATAAATTTTTACATATACACAAAGAATTCAGGTAATCCTTTGGGAATACTAAATCCAAACATTTTAAAGATTTAGGGTATGACTAGTACTCTTGTTGAGAATATTCCCGGATATAACATCAGTGAAGAACTCTATAATGGCTCCCGAACCCAAGTTTATCGAGGTTATCGAAAAGTTGATCAACAACCAGTAATCGTTAAATTACTGAAAAATCCTTATCCCAGCTTTAACGAACTTTTGTTGTTTCGCAACCAATACACAATTGCGAAAAATCTCAACTCCCCCCTGATAGTCCAAACCTACAGTCTAGAACCTTGCCAAAATGGTTATGCACTAGTTATGGAAGACTTTGGGGGGATGTCTCTGAAGGAGTGGAGAACTAGAGAAACCAAACAATCTTTAGAAGACTTTTTAGTGATAGCGATCGCTCTGTGCAACATCTTAGATTTACTCTATCGTCAGCGCATTATTCATAAAGATATTAAACCCAGCAATATATTAATTAATCCCCAAACCAAACAAGTTAAATTAATCGACTTTAGTATTGCATCTTTATTACCAAGGGAAACCCAAACCCTAGTTAATCCTGATGTTTTAGAAGGAACCCTTGCTTATATATCTCCCGAACAAACAGGGAGAATGAATCGCGGGATTGACTATCGTACAGATTTTTATTCCCTGGGTGTGACATTCTACGAATTACTCACAGGCGAGTTACCTTTTTCATCGCAGGATGCGATGGAATTAGTACATTGTCATCTAGCAAAAACCGCACCATTAATTACAGAAATTAATCCCGAAATTCCGTCGGTACTTTCAGAAATTGTCAGCAAGCTGATGGCAAAAAATGCCGAAGATAGATATCAAAGTGTCTTGGGATTGAAATCTGATTTAACGAATTGTTTGACTCAACTAAGAGAAACTGGGAAGATTGACAGCTTTAAAATTGCTAGTCGGGATGTGTGCGATCGCTTCATCATCCCTGACAAACTCTACGGACGAGAAACCGAAGCCGCAACTTTACTACAAGCCTTTGAAAGAGTCAGTAATGGCGCAACAGAAATGATGCTGGTTGCAGGGTTTTCTGGAATTGGCAAAACCGCCGTCGTCAACGAAGTGCATAAACCGATTGTGCGACAGTGCGGCTACTTCATCAAAGGCAAATACGACCAATTAAAACGCAATATTCCTTTGAGTGCTTTTGTCCAGGCTTTTCGTGACTTGATGGGGCAATTGCTGAGTGAAAGCGATACTAAATTGTTGCAGTGGAAAGAGAAAATCTTGTCTGCTTTAGGTGAAAATGGGCAAGTTTTAATAGAAGTCATTCCCGAACTGGAGCAAATTATCGGCAAACAGCCAGCAGTCCTAGAAATCAGTGGTAGTGCTGCTTTAAACCGCTTCAACTTGTTATTTGGCAAGTTCATAGCCTTGTTCGCGACACAGCAGCATCCTTTGGTAATGTTTCTCGATGACTTGCAGTGGGCAGATTCCGCTTCACTAAGCTTGATGCAAGTGTTGATGAGTCAAAGCGAGATGGGCTATCTGCTGATAATTGGAGCCTATCGGGATAACGAAGTCTTTGCGGCTCATCCCTTAATGTTAATACTTGAGGAGATGAAGAAAGACTTGGCAATCATCAGTACCCTGACTCTAGCTCCATTAAGTCAATCTCATGTCAATCATTTGGTGGCTGACACCCTCAGTTGTACAAAAGTTCTAGCGCAACCTTTGAGCGAGTTAGTTTATCAAAAAACCAAAGGAAACCCCTTCTTTGCAACCCAATTTCTCAAAGCTTTGCACCAAGATGGCTACATTGCTTATGACTTCAATGTAGGACATTGGCAGTGCGATATTGCAGCAGTGAAATTGCTCTCGCTCACTGATGATGTAGTACAATTCATGGCACTGGAACTGCAAAAGTTGCCCGATGCAACCCAAAATGTCCTCAAACTTGCTGCCTGTATTGGCGCACAATTTGATTTAGAGACATTAGCTATAGTTTCAGAATTTTCTGCAACCGAAGCCGCAACAGCATTGTGGAAAGCCTTGCAATCAGGCTTGATTTTGCCCACCAGCCAGACTTATAAGTTTTTTCAGGGTACACAACAGTCTGACTTAGAGGATACAGTTAATCCAACCTATCAATTTTTACACGATCGCATCCAGCAAGCTGCCTATTCCCTAATTCCCGACGACCAAAAACAGGCAACTCATCTCAAAATCGGACAATTACTCCAACAAAACTTACCAGAGATAGAAAAAGAGGAAAAGCTATTTGATATTGTCGGGCATTTAAATCTAGCAATTGAGCTAATAACTCAACCAAGAGAACGGGAAGCTTTAGCCAGACTGAATTTAGCCGCAGGACAGAAAGCCAGAAATTCTACAGCTTATGCAACCGCCAGAAGTTTTTTGCAAACAGGGCTAGAATTGCTCGCTGTGGACTGTTGGCAAAATCAGTATGAATTAACTCTGAATCTTTATGTAGCTGCGGCGGAAACCGCTTACTTGAATGCCGATTTTGAGGGGATGATAGAAATGGCAACCGAGGTGTTGCAATCAGCCCAAAACATACTAGACAAAGTGAAGATTTATGAAATCCAAATTAGCGCACTGACAGCCCAGAGTCAGATATTAAAAGCGATCGCTGTAGGCAGAAATGCCCTTGAACAATTAGCCCTCTTATGTCACTTTAGGCAGAGGAAAAAGAGAAATCAGCGTGAGATAGGAACATAAAAATTGAGGAAGTAAGCCTATAAACGATAGATTGAAGTTTAG
>NZ_JACJQJ010000176.1 GCF_014696615.1 Nostoc linckia FACHB-104
AGCACTACAGCGGAAATATCAAGTAGTTGAAAGCATTTATATTTCATCAGGTTAATATTGACGCATTCTCGACTAGCTAATCATAAGTAATAATAATCTATCCTATGTCTGCTGGTTAGAGTATTGGGTATCAAAAAGTATCTTATGTTACCAAATATTTGGCAATCGCTCTTTGGGAAAAACTTTTTGGTTTACTTATAATGAATCTGGGTGCCGTCAATTGAACCACTTATATAAGTCTTAGAACCCAAAGGGAAATATGCAGAGGCTAATGTTAACCCATAAAAAATTAAGCTGTCTTCTATAGGGTCAACATTTGAAGAAAAAATGTTATCTGAATGAAAGAAGCCGACACGACCATCTAAAGTACCTATAGGTTGAAACTGCGGTACTGGTGTCTCTATTGGTGTTGGGGGCTGTTGTTCTAGGGGTGGTGCTTCTAATATTGTTCGTGGCTTTACCCGCAATCCCAATTCTAGATCGTTCGTTTCTGATGGCGATTGTGTTTGTTGTTGCAATCTCTGCCTTAGCCTTTCTAATCTTTGAGAATAATCAGGCTGGGGAGTTTCTAAGAGTTGCTCTATTTGCGATGGCGAAGGACTGGGAACAGTATTAGGCTGTACTTCTAATGGTGGCGGATCGTTCGCTGGTGGATTGTTTGGCGGTGGATCATTTGGTGGCGGATTGTTTGGCGGTGGATCATTTGGTGGTGGGGGATTTGAAGTATTGGGTGGCTGTTGATTAACTTGCGCTGTTGCTTGTCCTGGCTGGCTCGAATCGGGTATTCGTTGTGAATATAAAATTTTTAAGTTACTTGGCTGTCTACATAAGTTGTCTTGACAGTTGAAATTGGGTTTCACTGCTTCCACAGCAGCGTCAAGCAAGGATGATTGCAAAGAGTTACCGGATTTCAGAAATTTTTCTAAACAAGTATCGCCTTGATTAACGCTCAGAATGTCAATCTGCTGAGAGAAGAATATTCTGCGCGCCGACTTTGGTAACTTGTGAATGTTATGTATATTTGCTAACTCTGGTAGTTGATAATTATTTGTATCAGCTTGAGGTTGTTCACATCCCTCAGTAGCAATTTGTGCGATCGCTAAAGATGTGACGTTTGATGCTACAGTTTTTGGCAGACCTAATCCACTCACTAAGTCCCTTTGAGAACTTGCAGCCCATACTTTATCTACTCTGATGCAATACCAGTTTGCACCACCAATAGTTAAAAAAAGCGCAAATAAAAAGTTTTTCCAGCCCTTAGATTGCATCTTTGATGGCGTTGATCGCGTTTTCCCAACGTAGATCCAGAAGCTAAATCGGCAATTCCTAATTTAAATATCAAATTTCCGATTAACTCATCCCTGATGTTTACTTCTCGTACCGAAAAGTCTTAATCAATATTCAAGATTACTATATATGATCTTGGTACTGCTTCAACCAAAAAAGCAAAAACATTAAATTTTATTATACATTTAAGTATTAATGTATTAAGTTTAAAATAAGGGTGATAAAGTTTCAGAGCATTTTATTAAAATACACTGACGAAACTTAGCCTTATTAGATGCTTGACTTAAAAAAGTATAAATTATAACCAAAATAATAGAATCTCAACCCAGAATTTATTTTTACAAATATTCAGTATTAATTAAATCTTCTGAGTCTCTAAAACTATGCTGCAAAAATTTTTACCACTTTTAGTAATTGGGCTGTGGGGAACTATAGTCTTGCCTTTGTCAGGACGGGCAAATGCAACTACCCCTCTAACCAGAGCTGAGATTCAGGAATTGCGTAACTTAGTGCAGCTAATTCCCAGAAATGGGCCCAAGAGGCGACCAGCACGCAAAGCAGATGCAATGACACCTGGAGATGGTTTATCCACTGGTAGAAAGTCCCTTGCAGATTTACGCTTTAACGATGGGTCTTTAGCACGGGTTGGAGAACAAGCAATATTTCAGTTTTTACCCAAAACTCGTAACTTTCGACTTACAAATGGGACTGTATTGTTGCTGATTCCACCTGGTAGGGGACAAACACGTATACAAACACCAAATGCAGCAGCAGCAATTCGGGGTTCAGCATTATTTGTCCGCTATGACGAACAAACCGATACTACAATTGTCGGCGCGCTTACAAATAGTGGGATAGAAGTCTCTAATAAAGCTTCTCAAAGTCAGGTGCTCGAAGCAGGGCAACTGATGGTTATTGTTAAAGGTAGATTTCAGGGTTTATACGATTTTGACCTCAGAAATTTTTATGAAACTAGCGATTTAGTTCGAGGACTTGATTTAACTAGACAAAATCTTGCACCAACACCAGATCCTGCGATCGCTAGCGTTCAAGCTGAAACCGCAGCCGCTGTAGCTACACAAACTCCACTTAAAGGTGAGGGAGTTGTCGAAAATCCTTCATTTTTACAACTAACAGCTAGTTCTGCAAATTCTGCCAGCGAAGATAGTAAAAGCGAAACTAGTAACGCCACTAATAGCGAAACTAATGAAACTAATAAAGAAGAGTCTTCATTAAACCCAAACCAAGAAACTCTGCCATTAGAATCCATTGTGGACACAGGACAAGTCCAATCAGATGAGCAGCTAAGTAATAATAGTAATTCTGTTGACACTACTCAAAATTCTACAAAACCACAAATCCCTTCATCAAAGCCTAATGAGCCAGTAACACAGCCCAAGCCAGATACTCAGCCCAAGCCAGATACTCAGCCCAAGCCAGATATTCAGCCCAAGCCGGATGTGAACCCACCCAAGCCGGATGTGAACCCACCCAAGCCGGATGTGAACCCACCTAAGCCGGATGTGAACCCACCCAAGCCGGATGTGAACCCACCTAAGCCGGATGTGAACCCACCCAAACCGGATGTGAACCCACCCAAGCCGGATGTTGACCCACC
>NZ_JACJQJ010000177.1 GCF_014696615.1 Nostoc linckia FACHB-104
ACAATATCCCCCAAGGAGACTAAACAATCTTCTTCTGTAATTTCTACTTTGGCTAATAGTTGAAGCAATTCTGCATAGCAACCATGAATATCGCCAACTACTATTGTTCGCATAACTCCAGTTCAATCGAATAAATTTAGTGTAGCATATATACTACTTTTGTAGTGCATAGGCAAAAGTTGTGAAGATATGGAAAGCCAGCAGATGAGAAGTAAAAAGGTTGTTAATTTTATCAGTGGACACCTTGATATAACTCAAGCAGAATTTGAGATGCATTACCGTCCTTTGATTAATCGGGCGATCGCTCAAAACGAATGTTTTGTTGTTGGAGATGCTCCCGGTGCGGACACCCTAGCGCAACAATATCTTTGGGGACGGACAGAGGCAGTAATTGTTTATCATATGTTTACCAGTCCTCGCAACAATCCAGGATTTTCAACCCGTGGTGGATTTCAAAGTGATGTAGAGCGAGATACACAAATGACGTTGGATTCTGATCGAGATATAGCTTGGGTAAGACCTGGAAGAGAGCAATCGGGTACACAAGCAAACTGCGATCGACGAAGTTTACTAATATAGTTTGACGTAAAGAAGCATACCATCATTAAAATACTGAAAATCCTAATAATAATGGCTTTTACCAACTGTCAACTGCCTGCTTATCAAAATTAATAATCACTTCAGTAGATACAATTAATGATGTGATTTTCGCCTGTGGAATAAATAGTTAGGTAAAAATGCAGTATATATCTTCGGCAATTTATTTTTCTATTTTGGTAATGATGGTAATAACGCCATTTGCAATGCCCTTTCTGTTGAGGCGGAAGGGTTATGTGACTAGTTTGCTATTAAGTAGTTTTCTATCTTTGATGACGTGCGTACTTCTAGTTACTTTGTTGGCATATTTACCAGATTTATATGCCGAGATGCGGCTTGATTATCTGGGTTTTGATTTTAATGGCTGGTCAGACGAAGACCGACTCAGAAATATTGCTCCAGAATTCAGAGACGAAGCAATAAAACTTTATCGATCGATAATGGGCATTGGGTGGACTTTGAAAGCTATGATTGGGGCAGTTTTGCTCATTCCTTATCAAATTGTTACCTCTGGCTTAGTTTTCATGGTGAGTAAGTCGAAAAAACATGGCAGTTAGCACCTACACATACCTGAAAGTGGACGCTAGGGCTGTGGCTGTTATGCTAATAATTTTAGTAAATGTAAGATAATGTATCATCGAAATTTTAATTTTCTACTGTTTTTGATTACCCCATTTTTTGCAGTTGTAATTATATTTTTACCAATTATTCCAACTTTGGAAGATGTTAAATTTGGATTTTCTCTAATTACATGGTTACTTAGTTTTGTTTTTGGGTTTTTATTATTTCAAAAGCCTCAATATTTACCATTTAGAAAAAAGCGAACTTTTATTTTTTTATATTTATTATTATCGAGTGTGCTATTTTTGTTGGTCTCATTTATCGTTTTGATATCGTCTGGATTTGATGCTCCAAACATTGAAACTGTGGCATCTAAAGACTATCCTACAACAGTATATTTATACAATTATACATGTTCTCCACCAGATACTTCTACAGGATGTGACACATACCACGGTGAATTAAAATTTAGACTTGGTTTTACTCCTTTTGTAATTACAAAGTTTAATTGTGATTGTCTTTTTGGGTCACCAGATCGCGTTGGTGAGTGGGTAACGATTCCCTTGGAAGCAAACCGAAATCCAACAGCATCTGCGATTAAAATTAACTTAAAAACTGGCGAATTTCTTCCAAAATGAACTGTAAAACTTTAATTTACGATCCGAATCAGCAAGAAGCAATTACTTTAACTGTTGATCAAAAGCGTTATAAATTGGTACGTTGGAATGTTGCCTATACACCCCAGATGTTGTTAGAGTCTTCTTTGGAAGGATATACACAATTCAGCTTGCTTACCATCATCTGTAGCACTTCATGAACAAACTTTATCTATCAGCAACACAAAGTTAGGAAAGCACTATCCCTCTTAATCAATGAAAAAACTTATTCAAATCTCAATTATTATAATTCTATCACTAGGTTTGACATATCATTTATTACGTATTGCTTTTCCAATAACCTATATAGTTGACTGTACTCAAGCTAATAAAATCACCAAAATCTCCGATAATTTTATCAGTGCAATTGGTGATCCATCTGCAAAAGAAGCAGAAATTATAGCACAAAGATATATCACAAAAGCCTTTTGTTTAAATGATTTAAAGGGTGATTCCAGCTTCAGCCCTAAACCATATTTCTTTAATGTATCAAACTTAAGTTCTAAGTATCAAATTATTGGTTATAGTGGTGCTGGTTTTCGTAGTCCAGGCAATTTACAAGTAAAATTTGACAACGGGACTCTCCTAAATTTTTGCTTTAGCATGATGGTAATTAACTGCAACCAAGCTCAAGAATGCGATTGTCCTCATGATTTTAACTGGGA
>NZ_JACJQJ010000178.1 GCF_014696615.1 Nostoc linckia FACHB-104
TTATTCGTTGGTTGGATGAGATAATCGCTTATTTCGACAATGGGACAACCAGTGGTGCTGTTGAAGGCGTTAATAATAAACTCAAGCTCATTAAACGCTCTGGTTACGGTTTTAGAAACTTTGAAAATTTCCGAATTAGGTGCTTATTAAGTTGGCATTTTAGCTGTTAGTTTAGCATAACAAGTCCTGAAGAACCTTTATTTTTAACTTTTGACTCTTGACTTTTACGTTTCGCTGATAACTAATAACTAATGACTATTAACCAATCAACAATCGCTATGAGTCAAGACTTAACAACGCAATGGTTGAGCGAGATCCAGTCTCTCAAACAGCAAATGGTAGAACTTCAGCGCGATCGCGATGCGGCTTGGGAAAGCGCCCAAAAGTGGCGTAAACTCTACAATACCGAAGCAGAACAACGTCGTACAGATACTCAGTTATCCCAACAGGCGATCGCATCTCTGAAAGCTGAATTGCAAAAAGTCCAAGGTTTAGACACAGACGCACTCCCTGATGCGATCGCAGCAACCGCTATCCAACAGGAAGTAGCACAGCTGCAATCGGTAGAAGATTTGAAAACAAAATTAGTTACAGTCATTAAAGAACGCGATCGCCTGTTGCAAGCTTTGAAAACCGAGCAAGACAACCACGCTCAAACCCGCAATAATTTAACTACCGCCTTGGGCGATGCGATCGATAGCTGGGCTAGGGAAAAAGTTGGATCTGAACAAGATACACAGGACAATTCTTCTGTGGAGTCAATAGTTAACAGTCAATAAGCTAAAACACATTGAGTTTGCATATTAAATTTTATCAATCTCCTGTGGGGCAGGCATCTTAGGGACTTCCAACTAAAAAATATACCATCCCTGCGGGACGCTACGCGAACGCTGCGTAGGCAGGGGGGTAGGGAGCAGAGAGCAGGGAGAAAAAGAAAAATATTATCTGAGTAAATTGGATAATTTATTTTCTGGAAGTCCCTTATACAAATTCCCCAAAATATGGCTACACATAGGAAGCAGGGGGAGAATTATCTGTAGCCTGGATTTAGAGAAGTAGTCTTACCTGCCCTGATGATGCAACTTAAATGCCAATTAGCTTAGTTCAAAATTTTTGAATAGCAGCTCTAAACCCATCCAAGTATTAGGATGAGCAATACCCACCCTACAAAAACCCGAAGCACTGGCTTGTTTTGACTTCGCCCCAGTAAGGCACAAATAACCGATGATAATAAAATTAATGTTTTAAGAATTTATACAATTTCAACTCATGTTACGCCAAATTTCTTTGGGAACCATCGGTTTAACTGTCGGTGCTATCCTAACCATTGTTGGCTTTGTCGCCTACGCGGCTGATAATGCCACACTCAATCTTGTGGGATTTTTTTACGGCTTTCCTCTATTGTTAGGAGGATTAGCGCTCAAAGCTAATGAACTAAAGCCCATACCTTTTAGCCAAACTACTACGCCTGAAGTTTTGGCACTGCGCGAACAGCAAGCCACTGTCACTCAAAATAAAATCCGTAAAGATATTACCCGCTATTGCTATGGGCAAAATGCTCATCTTGATAGGGCACTCTCTTTTCTAGGTTTAGGTAAAACAGATGAAGACACACCAATTGTCACAGGCTTAAAAGAAAAGGAAATTAATGGAGCTTATGCTTTAATTTTGGAATTTGATTCGCCACTGCTCCCAATTGATGTTTGGCAGCAAAAACAGGAAAAAATGCTCAAATATTTTGGCCCTAATGTTGATGTTCAAATCACACAGCCAGAAGCAGATAAAATTGAACTAGCACTGATTACTACAACTAGTAATTCGTAATTTAAATAGAAGCTCCCACTAAATCAAAAATTTAGCGGTCTTCAATCAGTGGAGTTTCAAGCTACCACTGATTTTTAATATTATTATGGTAATGACAATTTACCAGGACTTACGCAACTGGCACAGTGATCCTCTGGCATAAGAGTCAAGAGGAGCCACTGCGGTCTTGGGGTTTCCCCAAGTAGAGCAAGTGGCGTTCAAGGGT
>NZ_JACJQJ010000179.1 GCF_014696615.1 Nostoc linckia FACHB-104
CCGACATTCCGCAGGTTAGTTAATAAAGAAGATAATATTTTCGACAAGGAGCACCAAAAAACTGGAGAATCCATTGCCTTTCCGGGGTTAAGTTGGTAATTTGCTTGATTTGGGCAATCGTAACCAAATGAATCGACATAAAACATTGGAACACCCAACGTAAGGTGGGAGTAGAAGTTGGCTTACCTAACTGATTATCAATAGTTTTTTTGGCTCGTTCTAAGGCTTGACGTAAAGCTCTCTGACCCAGATTATAAACAAGCAGGCACAAACCCATAACCATTGCTAATGCAGCAACTCGTTGAGGTGAATTGAGGAAGACGCTGGAAGTAAAAAATAAAGGGTCTTTAAGAAACCGAAAACCGCGCTCAGTAGACTGCTGTGCCTTGTATTCACGTAAAATATCGTCGTCACTAAGTTCTTCGGTATTAAGAACATTGGTCGCTAAAATAAATCGTCCGGCTCGTTTGATTTCAATGGCGATCGCTATTTCCTTGGGTTCTAGCGTTGCATCAACTTGGTAGTAAAAGGTGGGGGAAGCATCCTTACTTGGTCTACCACGTCCAGTATGTTTTTTGACTTCCTTAATCTGGATGTGAGCCAGTTGGTGTAAGGGCAGCTTAGAACTAAGCCGTTGTGCAGCAATAAGAGCATCTTTTGAGCAAGCAAATTCTTGTTGCGACAACTGCCGAAGTTCGGATTGGGCTTTTGATAAATGTTTAGTCAAACGTTTTTCCAACTGTTTAAGGTCGGTATTTTTTCTGGCTTGACTTTCAACTACTAACCAGCGCTGTCGTATATCACCATACTCGCTACAACAAGCTGCAATCCGATATCCAGAGATTGCACTGTCTTTAAATACCTCTTGGGACATATTCTCTAACAGCATTTTTGCAGCAGTTAGGGTGCATGGTACTCTCGACACCCAACACAAATGTTCCATTTGTTGCAAGTTTTCTTCCGTGTAAAGTGCAGCATCCGCAACAAATAACGCATCGATCTGCCATTGCCGTTTGAAGTCAGCAATGATAGTGGCAAACATTGCTGAGTCTGATTCATTACCGTCTCCAACCCTCAAATATAAGGGAATATCTCCATCCCCACTACACATTAAGTCCAGAATAAATTGTTTCAAGTCTGGGCGGTGGTCTCTTGAATAGCCATAGGTAATTTCGATTCCTTTTGATTCCGCCTCCTCTGCGGTTGAGTTATTTATGTAATCACCATCAACGTGAAACGAACTTGAATCGAGGTGTAGGCTGTCCATTTTTACCCCGAATTTACGCGCTGCACACAGCGCCACTGTCACAAATACTTCGGTGAGTCCAGCTTGATATAGTTTGTCTAACACTCGCCCCAAACGGTCATCGTTTAAGTGTTCTGGATCTATCCCTTCTCCTAAAAGATGCTCTGTAGCTTTGCCTACGAAAAATTTTTCAAACAGATACAGTGGCGCACTCACAAACCCCAATCCGTTCAAAATCATTGCTTTGACAACTTGACCTGCACTGATTATTTCTTGAGAATGAGTTCCCAGCAACCGATTAATTTGTTCTACTAGATTCATCTCATCACATATGCCTGCGACTATGCCGCAGTGGTCAATATCTTGTACTCTAATATCTAATGGTGAAGCTGTCATGCTTCCAAAATGCAGCATTTACATCATTTTCAAAAATACAGCATTTACGATCGCACCTGCGGAATGTGGG
>NZ_JACJQJ010000018.1 GCF_014696615.1 Nostoc linckia FACHB-104
ACAAGGCTTTCGGAATCAGATTTAACTAATACCTATGTACTAGCAATTGGCGATCGCATTGTGCCAGTTGCGTAAGTCCTGATTTTATTGCCTTTACTTTATGTTTCTTCCGTACCTGTTATGCCAAATTATTAGTTAAACATCAAAACTGGCTTGAAAAATATAGGTAAATAACCCCAAACCCTGCACAACGCCTAAAATGTTATTAAATAATGCCTATTTTTATCGTGTGGCAAGGATTTCATGCTTATTGCGAATGAGATTTAGCATAATATGTAATGAAGAGCCTACTTTATTACTAATTTGGCTTTACCACCAACACCGAACAACTAGCCTCTTCTACAACTTGAATACTTACAGAACCCAGGACAATTCGCTTCATTCCTGTTAAACCACGACTACCAATAACAATCAAGTCAGCATTGTAAATATTTGCCAAGCGAATAATTTCTTCAGCAGGGTCACCATTTACTAGTTCTAATGTACTTTTAACTGACAAACTCTCTTGGTAGGATTGCAGCTGCTTTTCAATATGAAAAAAAGACAATGTTGGTGAATCTGAATGAGGTTTATCGGCGGGTAGTTCCATCTCCGACTCTGGTGTGGGAAAAACGTGGCAGAGAATTACTTTGCTATCTTCTGACAGCGCCAATTCTTCTAAAGTCTGAATTACTCGTTCTGCAATTTCCGAACCATCCAGAGCTACCAAAATAGTTTTTAGCACCGCCCTTGTCTCCTCAAGAGTAGACCCCTTAAACACATACCTACTGAAATTTGTTGGCAGCTATACCAACAACTGGCTAGTTGTAAACCAATTTTATCTATTGACTTATTAGCCAAACTTTTGGTTTGTAGCCATCTATTGACTTTTACCAAAAGTATAAGCAAAAATTCCGCATTTTCAATCATTCTTCACGCTGAATTCGTCTTCTTACTGAATCGGCGTGAGATGGGAGTCCCTCTGCTGTTGCTAATACATCTATTGCACCAGCCACCTTTTCTAATGCAGATTGTGAGTATTGGATAATACTGGAGTGTTTCATGAAAGTTTCTACACCCAACCCCGAAGCATAACGAGCTGCACCAGAGGTAGGCAAAGTATGATTTGGCCCAGCTAAATAATGCCCTATTGCTTCTGGTGTGGATTCACCTAAGAAAATGGCTCCAGCATGCCGAATTTTTGGCAGTAGTTCCCAAGGATCTTGAATTTCTAATTCTAGATGCTCAGGGGCAAACTCATTAGCGAGTTCTGCTGCGGCATCGAGGGATTCTACAATCACAATTAAGCCATAATGGGCGATCGCTTTTTCTGTGTCTATTCGTCGAGGATGATCTACAAGTTGTCTTTCCACTGCAACTTGTACGTTTTTTGCCAAAGCCGCATCCGTAGTCAACAAAATCGCTGCTGCCATAGGATCGTGTTCGGCTGGTGCTAACATATCAGTAGCTACATGTACGGGATTTGCGGTTTCATCGGCAATAATTAGCACTTCGCTTGGCCCTGCTAAACAATCAATGCCAACGGTGCCATAGACCAATTTTTTTGCCAGTGTCACATAAATATTCCCTGGCCCAGCAATGACATTAACTTTAGGAATTGTTTCTGTACCATAGGCTAAAGCCGCGATCGCCTGTGCGCCGCCAACGCGATAAATTTCTTGGATGCCTACTTCTTGGGCTGCGACTAAGACAGCCGGGCTAATGGCTTTGCCTGCTCCAGGAGGCGTTACCATAACTACCCTGGGTACACCAGCCACCTTGGCCGGAATTGCATTCATCAGTACCGTGCTAGGATAGCCAGAGCGACCACCAGGCACATATAAACCAGCACAATCCACAGGGTTGTAGCGTTTGCCCAGTACTACATCATCATCACCAAACTCTACCCAACTTTTTGGTACTCGCTTACGGTGAAAGGCTTCAATTTGTTGACAAGCTAGCCGAATCGCTGCCAGCAACTCCTTAGAAACTTGTTGGTAAGCCGCATCTAGTTCTGAACCTGTAACGCGCAGTTCCTCTGGCTTAAGAGTTTGGTTGTCAAATTCGGCTGTATAATGCAACACAGCCTTATTGCCTTGGCGCTTCACTGCTTGTAACACTTCTCGCACCGTTGCCTCTTTGTGAAGCACCTGGTCATCATGGGTGCGATCGCAGATACGTTGTAGTTCTGCTATAACGTCTGCCTGCTGAGTAATGATTCGCAGCATGGAGTAAGGACAATGCCAAAATTAGAATGTTCCCGCCTGAGAATCAGTTTTGCTTTTTCCCCAAAGAGGTAGTAAGCTTGCGCTAATTCTCTTCTCTAGCTTAACCTGGATTTTTTTGATACTTCCAGTGTTATCAATTCTGTATTGCTTGAGTAGGCCACTTCATTGCTCATTCCCACAAGTCTTAGTGGCTTGTAGCAGGGAGTAGGCTCGCCAATTTCCACTACCCTTTGATCCCATCACTCAATTGCTCGCCAGTATGGATATCATGTGTTTGTACATCAACTCACCCTGAATCGAGAATTAGTTAGAGACTGAGTATAAATTTTACTTACTTTTCTTAGTTTTACTAGTTAACATGGATAGCGATATCATGTATCCCAGTATCCAATCTCTAAATTTCAGCTTTGAATTGTAGCTGTGTGCTAAGTATTTGCCGCCGACATTTTATAGATATAGTACCTTGGCCAATTTTTCCTCAGATATATATCCCCTAGTGAGCCAGGATAACTGTGATTGATTATCGGAGAAATTTATATTAACGCATTTCTCATATTGAAATCACATCTTATAAACTTACCCCAAAGCCGACAATAGTATTTTTTCTTTCAGCTACAGCATTAAGCATTTGTTCCCATAAGTCGCTCAAAGGCAAAACCCACAAGCAAAAACAAACATTCTCGTCTTGCTTGTAATGCCTGTGCCTAGGAAACTGCCACAGGATTCTTAGAAAACTAAGCAGTGATATTTTTTCGGAAATCTTAACATTGGCGATCTGGATGCTATATTAGTAAATCTAGTAGTGTGTGTACATATTAATAGTCTTTTTGGAACTGACTGTGGCGAATACAAAGTCTGCTCTCAAGCGCGCCGAAATCGGAGAACGCAACCGACTGCGAAATAAAGCATATAAATCAGCTGTCAAGACGCTGATGAAGAAGTACCTGAATGCTGTACAACTCTATGCTGCTAATCCGACTCCTGAATTAAATCAACAAGTACAAGAGCGATTAGCTGAGGCTTACAGCAAAATCGACAAAGCTGTTAAGCGAGGTGTGCTTCATCCCAACAATGGGGCCAGGAAAAAGTCAAGATTGGCTCATAAACTCAAACCACTTACACAAACAGCACAGTAGTCCAAAATCATTTAGTCATTAGTCTGGTACTAATGACTAATGACTAATGACTAATGACTCCTAAACCAAAATGCAGCTAATTGACACCCACGTTCACATTAACTTTGACGTTTTTCAGCAAGATTTAGCAGCGGTGCGATCGCGATGGCAAGAAGCAGGTGTAGTGCATTTAATACATTCCTGTGTCGAACCATCAGAATTTCCCAGTATCCAAGCCATAGCACATGAGTTTCCCGAACTCAGCTTTGCCGTAGGTTTACATCCCTTAGATGCTAAACAATGGACTGACCAGACAGCCGATGAAATCTCAAAGTTGGCTCAATCTGACGCGAAAGTAGTAGCAATGGGGGAAATGGGGCTGGATTTGCGTAAAGCAGATAACTATGAGCAACAGCGCATGGTATTTGAAGCGCAATTAGCGATCGCCACTGAACTCAATTTACCTATAATTATCCATTGTCGTGATGCCGCGGCACAGGTAAGAGAAGTGCTGCAAAAATGGCGGGAACAAAAAGGAGAAAAAGTTCGGGGTGTAATGCATTGTTGGGGTGGAACACCTGAAGAAGCTCAATGGTTTATTGACTTAGGTTTTTACATTAGCTTTAGCGGGACAGTTACCTTCAAAAACGCCAAGCAGATCCAATCTACCGCCGCAATGGTACCGAGCGATCGCTTGCTAATTGAAACAGACTGTCCTTTTCTCGCTCCCGTCCCCAAACGAGGTACAGGCAGAAATGAACCTGCTTACGTCCGTTATGTAGCAGAGAGCATAGCCCAACTGCGTGGGGAAACAGTAGAAGAAATAGCTAATCAAACTACCCAAAATGCTTGTGAATTATTTGGTCTGGTACTATAGACTGTACCTGTAAGTGTAGTTAGCTGTGTAAAAATAAATAAACACCCCGGAGGACGGAAATATGCTAAAATTATTTCCTCCAAAACATTTTGCTTGCGCCATAATGATAAAGGAAGGAAATTAACACTTCTCAAATTGATAGTGACCTGTTATCAGCTTGACAATCGCTACCCTAAAAGCAGTTACCCTTTGGGTATCTAAGCTGCTAGTTTTACGGGGTTGATCATCCTCCTATCTCTACAAGCGGATGTACGAGCCGCGATGTCAAGCCTAACAATATTTAGTTTCAGCTAGACACTTTCAGAAAAATACCTTTTCCGTATCTAACCTATAGAAAACTGTTAAACGTAATTGCCTTGTGAGAATAACCCAGCAAGAGAAAGAAATACTAATCCAGAGTCGGTTAAGAGCCACTCGGTTCCTTAGTTTTAGGATATCACCGTGAGTCTAAATATAGAGGGGTATTGAAGACACAACAGAAAAAAGCTGCGGAGGCTAATTAACGCGCTTGTGGGAGGGGAAGTGAAGAAAGCCAATTTAATTCCAGAGTATCTCAACCATCTGCTTTTGAGCAATCAACCTAGTAGCTGGTTATTAGTTATAATGGTCACTTTTAAGGGAGTACTTTCCCCCTTGTCAAGATAGCACTTTCCAGCTTTAATTTCTGCGTTTGCCCGTACCTGCGCTCTAGCAGGTGACGTTAAGGAGAAGTTCCCAAACAGCTACGGACACTGGCTAGCGGTGGGAACCGTGAAATAGCAGTGTCCAATGCTAAGTTTAACCAGGTTGACAAAGGTAGAGGCATGACGAACGAAACATATATGGAACCCGCCTTTCTGTTGCCCGACTTGATTGAAATCCAGCGTTCCAGTTTCCGTTGGTTTTTAGAAGAAGGGCTAATAGAAGAACTTAACTCCTTTAGTCCAATTACAGATTACACAGGCAAACTAGAACTGCACTTTTTAGGTCAAAACTACAAACTCAAAGAACCAAAGTACAGTGTCGAAGAAGCCAAACGGCGAGATAGTACATACGCCGTCCAAATGTATGTTCCCACAAGGCTACTCAACAAAGAAACCGGGGATATTAAAGAACAAGAAGTCTTTATTGGCGACCTGCCGTTGATGACCGATCGCGGTACTTTTATTATTAACGGTGCCGAACGGGTAATCGTCAACCAAATTGTGCGATCGCCTGGAGTTTATTACAAATCGGAAATTGATAAAAATGGTCGCCGCACCTATTCAGCTAGCTTAATTCCCAACCGGGGGGCCTGGCTGAAATTTGAAACAGACCGTAATGATTTAGTGTGGGTACGGATTGATAAAACCCGCAAACTGTCGGCACAGGTACTCTTAAAAGCCCTAGGTTTATCAGATAACGAAATCTTTGACGCTTTACGACATCCTGAGTATTTTCAAAAAACCATTGAAAAAGAAGGGCAGTTTTCTGAAGAAGAAGCCCTGATGGAGCTATATCGTAAATTGCGTCCTGGTGAACCACCAACCGTCTTAGGTGGACAACAGTTATTAGACTCGCGGTTCTTCGACCCTAAACGTTACGATTTGGGTCGTGTGGGACGCTATAAACTCAACAAAAAATTACGGTTGTCTGTCCCCGACACCATGCGGGTCTTAACTCCTGGTGACATCTTGGCAGCAGTAGACTACCTGATCAACCTGGAATATGATATCGGTAATATTGACGACATTGACCACTTAGGGAATCGCCGAGTGCGAAGTGTGGGTGAATTACTGCAAAACCAAGTGCGTGTTGGTTTAAACCGCCTAGAGAGAATCATTCGGGAACGGATGACCGTTTCCGATGCAGAAGTTCTGACCCCAGCGTCCCTAGTCAACCCCAAACCACTGGTAGCCGCCATTAAAGAATTCTTTGGCTCTAGCCAATTAAGTCAGTTCATGGATCAAACCAATCCCTTAGCAGAACTGACTCACAAACGCCGTCTCTCTGCCCTTGGCCCTGGTGGTTTAACCAGAGAAAGAGCTGGGTTTGCTGTGCGAGATATCCACCCCAGCCACTACGGGCGGATTTGCCCCATTGAAACCCCAGAAGGCCCCAACGCTGGTTTGATTGGCTCATTAGCGACCCATGCGCGGGTAAACCAATACGGCTTTTTGGAAACTCCATTTAGACCGGTGGAAAATGGTCGTGTGAGGTTTGACCTGCAGCCAGCTTACATGACTGCTGATGAAGAAGACGATTTGCGCGTTGCGCCAGGGGATATCCCAGTTGATGAAAATGGGATGATTATCGGCCCGCAAGTGCCAGTACGCTATCGTCAGGAATTCTCCACCACCACCCCAGAGCAGGTGGATTACGTAGCGGTATCTCCCGTACAGATTGTATCGGTAGCTACAAGTATGATTCCCTTCTTGGAGCATGACGACGCAAACCGGGCATTGATGGGTTCCAACATGCAACGGCAAGCAGTACCTTTGCTCAAACCAGAGCGTCCGTTAGTGGGTACAGGCTTAGAAGCCCAAGGCGCTCGTGACTCTGGGATGGTAATAGTATCCCGTACTGATGGTGATGTGGTTTATGTGGATGCCACCACAATCCGTGTCCGAGTCAAAAACTCAAATTCAGAAATTAAGTACACCCTTTCCAAGTATCAGCGCTCCAACCAAGACACCTGCCTCAACCAAAAACCCTTGGTGCGGATAGGTGAGCGTGTAGTTGCTGGTCAGGTACTAGCTGATGGCTCCTCTACAGAAGGGGGAGAATTGGCCCTAGGTCAAAATATCGTCGTCGCCTATATGCCTTGGGAAGGCTACAACTACGAAGACGCGATTTTGATTTCCGAAAGATTAGTCCAGGATGATGTTTACACCTCAATTCACATTGAGAAATATGAAATTGAGGCGAGACAAACCAAGCTGGGCCCAGAAGAAATTACCCGAGAAATTCCTAACGTTGGGGAAGATGCTTTACGGCAACTAGATGAACAGGGAATTATCCGCATTGGGGCATGGGTAGAAGCCGGGGATATCTTAGTAGGAAAAGTCACACCCAAAGGTGAATCTGACCAACCCCCAGAAGAAAAACTCTTGCGGGCGATTTTCGGGGAAAAAGCCCGGGATGTACGTGATAACTCCCTGCGAGTTCCCAACGGTGAAAAAGGTCGCGTTGTAGACGTGCGTCTATTTACCCGTGAACAAGGGGACGAACTACCACCAGGTGCCAACATGGTAGTCCGGGTATATGTCGCCCAGAAACGAAAAATCCAAGTCGGCGACAAAATGGCGGGACGGCACGGCAATAAGGGAATTATTTCCCGCATCTTGCCCTTAGAAGATATGCCTTACTTACCCGATGGTTCACCAGTAGATATCGTCCTCAACCCCTTAGGTGTACCCAGCCGGATGAATGTCGGACAGGTCTTTGAATGTTTATTGGGATGGGCAGGCCAAAACTTAGGTGTAAGGTTTAAGATTACTCCCTTTGACGAAATGTACGGGGAAGAATCTTCTCGCCGAATTGTGCATGGCAAATTGCAAGAAGCACGGGATGAAACAGGTAGAAATTGGGTATACAACCCCGATGATCCTGGCAAAATCATGGTCTTCGATGGACGCACTGGCGAACCCTTTGACCGACCTGTAACCGTGGGCGTAGCTTATATGCTGAAGCTGGTGCATTTGGTGGATGACAAAATCCACGCCCGGTCTACAGGCCCTTACTCTCTGGTTACTCAACAACCCTTGGGTGGTAAAGCGCAACAAGGTGGTCAGCGCTTCGGAGAAATGGAAGTTTGGGCATTGGAAGCCTTTGGTGCAGCTTACACCTTGCAGGAATTGCTGACAGTGAAATCAGACGATATGCAGGGACGAAATGAAGCCCTCAATGCCATTGTTAAAGGTAAGGCTATTCCCAGGCCGGGAACGCCAGAGTCCTTTAAGGTATTGATGCGAGAGCTGCAATCTTTAGGCTTAGATATTGCCGTCCACAAAGTAGAAACCCAAGCAGATGGCAGTTCCTTAGATGTAGAAGTCGATTTGATGGCAGACCAATCAGCGCGTCGCACACCACCTCGACCAACCTATGAATCCCTTTCCCGTGAATCACTGGAAGACGACGAATAAAGATTAAGCAATAGGGCATAGGGAATAGGGCAGAGAAATTAATCTCAATGCCCAATACCCAATGATGCCAGTTCGCTCAAGTCGGGAAACCCGCCTACGCGACTGGCTCCCCAACACCCAGTTTTCAACAAAAAACTAAATATACTCATAACTCAGAACTCAGCACTTAAGTATGAGAAACGCCCAAACTAATCAGTTTGACTACGTAAAAATCGGCTTGGCATCACCAGAACGCATTCGGCAGTGGGGCGAACGCACTTTGCCTAACGGTCAGGTTGTAGGTGAAGTTACCAAGCCAGAAACAATCAATTACCGTACTCTCAAGCCAGAGATGGACGGCTTATTTTGCGAACGCATCTTTGGCCCAGCAAAAGATTGGGAATGCCATTGCGGTAAATATAAAAGAGTACGTCATAGAGGTATCGTCTGCGAACGCTGTGGTGTAGAAGTCACCGAGTCACGGGTGCGGCGGCACCGTATGGGATACATTAAACTTGCCGCCCCAGTAGCTCACGTCTGGTACCTCAAAGGGATTCCTAGCTATATTTCTATTTTGCTAGATATGCCCTTGCGGGATGTAGAACAAATTGTCTATTTCAACTCTTATGTTGTTCTGAGCCCAGGCAATGCCGAAACATTAACCTACAAACAGCTACTCAGTGAAGACCAGTGGCTGGAAATTGAAGACCAAATTTATAGTGAAGATTCCCAGCTACAGGGTGTAGAGGTAGGTATTGGTGCTGAGGCCCTATTGCACTTGCTTGCTGATATTAATTTAGAACAAGAAGCCGAAAGCCTCCGGGAAGAAATTGGTAATGCTAAAGGACAAAAGCGAGCCAAGTTAATTAAACGCCTGCGGGTAATTGACAACTTCATCGCTACTGGTTCCAAACCAGAGTGGATGGTGATGGCAGTCATTCCTGTGATTCCCCCAGATTTACGCCCAATGGTGCAGCTCGATGGTGGTCGATTTGCCACCAGCGATTTGAATGATTTGTATCGCCGCGTAATTAACCGGAATAATCGTCTGGCACGCCTACAAGAAATTTTGGCACCAGAAATTATTGTGCGGAACGAAAAGCGGATGTTGCAAGAAGCAGTAGACGCTTTGATTGACAACGGTCGGAGAGGACGCACTGTAGTTGGTGCCAATAACCGTCCATTGAAATCTTTATCCGACATTATTGAAGGTAAGCAAGGACGCTTCCGGCAAAACTTGTTAGGTAAACGGGTTGACTACTCCGGTCGTTCCGTAATTGTAGTCGGGCCAAAATTAAATATCCACCAGTGCGGTTTGCCCAGAGAAATGGCAATTGAGCTATTTCAACCCTTTGTGATCAATCGCTTGATTCGCAGTGGGATGGTTAACAACATCAAAGCTGCGAAAAAACTCATCTCTCGTAACGATCCCAGCGTGTGGGATGTATTAGAAGAAGTGATTGAAGGGCACCCAGTACTACTGAACCGGGCACCAACATTGCACCGCTTAGGGATTCAGGCATTTGAGCCAATTTTGGTAGAAGGTAGAGCCATTCAACTCCATCCGTTAGTTTGTCCGGCATTTAACGCTGACTTTGACGGTGACCAAATGGCGGTACACGTGCCCCTATCGTTGGAAAGTCAGGCAGAAGCGCGATTATTGATGCTGGCTTCTAACAATATATTGTCGCCAGCTACAGGCAAACCAATTATCACGCCCAGCCAAGACATGGTCTTGGGAGCATATTACTTAACCGCAGAAAACCCTGGCGCAACCAAAGGGGCCGGCCGGTATTTTGCTTCTCTTGACGATGTCATTATGGCTTTCCAGCAAGAGCAAATTGACTTGCACGCCTATATCTACGTGCGGTTTGATGGGGAAGTAGAATCAGACGGGCCCGACACAGAACCACTGGAAGTGACAGACAACAGCGATGGTACTCGAACTTTGCTGTATAAATACCGCCGAGTCAGAGAAGACGCTCAAGGAAATTTATTGTCTCAGTATGTCCGCACGACACCAGGTCGTGTTATTTACAACAAAGCAATTCAGGAAGCACTGGCAAGCTAACTTGGGGATAAATCACTAATGACAAACGAAAAGGCAATTTTCCGTAATCGCGTAGTTGATAAAGGCCAGCTGAGAAATTTAATTTCTTGGTCTTTTGTAAATTACGGTACGGCGCGTACCGCAGTCATGGCGGACAAACTGAAAGACTTGGGATTTCGCTATGCTACCAAAGCTGGGGTGTCTATCAGTGTCGATGATTTGATGGTGCCACCTTCCAAGCGAGCGCTGCTAGAAGCAGCTGAAGAGGAAATTCGCGCTACTGAAGCTCGTTACCAACGGGGGGAAATTACGGAAGTAGAACGCTTCCAAAAAGTAATTGATACTTGGAACGGTACCAGTGAAGCCCTAAAAGACGAAGTAGTTGTTCACTTTAAAAAGACCAATCCCCTCAATTCCGTTTACATGATGGCATTCTCTGGTGCACGGGGTAATATCTCCCAAGTGCGGCAGTTAGTAGGGATGCGGGGATTGATGGCTGATCCCCAAGGGGAAATTATTGACTTACCAATCAAAACTAACTTCCGTGAAGGACTCACCGTTACGGAATACATTATTTCGTCTTACGGTGCCCGCAAAGGACTTGTAGATACAGCTTTGCGGACGGCTGACTCTGGTTATCTTACCCGTCGTCTGGTGGACGTATCCCAGGATGTGATTATCCGGGAATTTGATTGCGGTACTACCAGAGGCATTCCCATTCGGGCAATGGTAGAAGGTGGAAAAACTAAAATTCCTCTAGCTACACGCTTACATGGACGGGTAATAGCAGCAGATGTGGTTGACCCCGCTACAAAAGAAGTCATAGCCCCACGCAATACCCCAGTTTCGGATGAATTGGCAGCAAAAATTCAAAAATCTGGGGTAACTGAAGTCTTCGCGCGATCGCCCCTAACTTGTGAAGCGGCACGTTCAGTTTGTCAACATTGCTACGGCTGGAGTTTAGCCCACGCTAAGATGGTGGACTTGGGCGAAGCCGTGGGGATTATCGCCGCCCAAAGTATTGGGGAACCAGGTACCCAGCTCACCATGCGGACATTCCACACAGGTGGTGTGTTCACTGGAGAAGTCGCGCAACAAGTACGCTCCAAAATTGATGGGACTGTCAAGATTCCTCGGAAGCTGAAGGTAAGAGCATATCGTACCCGTCACGGTGAAGATGCTCTGTATGTAGAGGCCAACGGTATCTTAATTTTGGAACCGAAAAAAGTCGGAACTGATGTTCCGCCTCCCCAAGAAGTACATCTCACTCAAGGCTCGACATTATATGTGTTCGATGGGCACCAAGTAAAACAAGGCCAGTTGCTAGCAGAAGTTGCCCTGGGTGGACGTACAGCTCGTGCTAACACCGAAAAAGCAGTAAAAGACGTAGCAACAGACCTGGCAGGGGAAGTACAGTTTGCGGAAGTTGTACCCGAACAAAAAACAGACCGCCAAGGCAATACCACCACCACAGCTGCTAGGGGTGGTTTGATTTGGATTTTGTCAGGGGAAGTGTATAACTTACCACCTGGTGCTGAATTAGTAGTGAAAAATGGAGATGCGATCGCCTCTAATGGTGTACTCGCAGAAACCAAATTAACTACCTTGCATGGTGGTACAGTCCGCTTGCCAGAAGCTACTCCCGGTAAGAGTACTAGGGAAATTGAAATTATTACCGCTTCTGTAGTCTTAGACCAAGCTACTGTCACCGTTCAAAGTTCCCAAGGTCGTAACAGCTACCTAGTTTCTACTGGTAATAACCAAGTATTTAACCTCAGAGCTACTCCAGGCACAAAAGTGCAAAATGGGCAAGTGGTAGCCGAATTAATTGATGACCGCTATCGCACCACCACTGGAGGCTTCCTAAAATTCGCTGGTGTAGAAGTTCAGAAAAAAGGTAAAGCTAAACTCGGTTATGAAGTAGTACAGGGTGGTACCCTGCTGTGGATTCCCGAAGAAACCCACGAAGTCAACAAAGACATCTCCTTGCTGTTGGTAGAAGATGGACAATTCGTGGAAGCTGGTACCGAAGTAGTTAAGGATATCTTCTGCCAAAACAGCGGTGTGATTGAAGTTACTCAGAAAAACGACATCTTGCGGGAAGTCGTGATCAAGCCAGGTGAATTGCTAATGGTAGATGATCCAGAAGCAGTCATAGGTCGAGATAACACCTTTGTTCAGCCAGGAGAAGAATTCCAAGGTACAGTAGCCACCGAATTGCGCTATATCCAATATGTGGAGTCCCCAGAAGGCCCTGCTTTATTGAGCCGCCCAGTAGTGGAGTTTGCTGTTCCTACCAACCCTGATGTGCCATCCACCACATCTGTTAGCCAACAAACTGGGCGTTCGATTCAGTTAAGAGCAGTACAAAGACTACCTTACAAAGATTCCGAACGTGTCAAATCTGTGGAAGGTGTAGAACTGCTGCGTACCCAACTAGTTTTGGAAATCGAGCAAGAAGGCGAACAAGACCACAATGCTTCTCCTTTAGCCGCTGATATTGAATTAATACCCGATCTTGACAACGCGGATCTTCAGCGCTTGCAGTTAGTAATTTTGGAATCTTTGGTGATTCGTCGCGATATTACTGCTGACGCTACCCAAGGTAGTACCCAAACTTCACTGGAAGTACAGGATGGACAAACCATCGCCCCTGGTGCAGTTGTCGCCAGTACCCAAATTTTGTGTAAAGAAGGCGGTACAGTACGGGGTGTACAGAAAGGCTCAGAAAACGTCCGCCGTTGTCTAGTTTTACGTGACAGCGTTGACAAAATCACAATCAACACTAACGTCCAACCCAACCTGAAGCCAGGAGACTTGTTAGTTGAAAGTGCAGAAATCGCCCCTGGTATCTTTGCCCCTGAATCTGGACAAGTCATAAATATTAAGAATACGTCCGCTAGTTCTGCTGGTGGTGAATCAGCACTTAGTACTCAAAGTTACTCGATTGATATCCGTATAGGTCGTCCCTATCGAGTCAGCCCTGGCGCTGTGTTGCAGATAGAAGATGGCGATTTGGTACAGCGTGGTGACAATTTGGTGTTGCTGGTATTTGAACGTGCTAAAACTGGGGACATTATCCAAGGTTTACCCCGGATTGAGGAACTACTAGAAGCCCGAAAACCCAAAGAAGCTTGTATCTTATGCCGTCGGGCTGGTGAAGTTAAGGTAGTTTATGGCGATGGTGATGAAGCGATCGCAATCAAGGTCGTAGAACCAAATGGAGTAGTCACAGATTACCCTCTCGGCCCCGGACAAAACTTAGTGGTGACAGATGGCTCCCATGTAGCTGCGGGACAACCCCTCAGTGATGGCCCTTCTAACCCCCACGAAATTTTGGAAGTATTCTTTAGCCTGGGTTCTGAAGATGGAGTCTACGCTTGCGCTAGCCATGCTTTACAAAAAGTGCAAACCTTCTTGGTGAACGAAGTGCAGTTGGTATATCAATCCCAAGGTATTGATATTGCTGACAAACACATAGAAGTGATTGTTCGCCAGATGACCAATAAAGTTCGGATTGATGATGGTGGTGACACCACCATGCTTCCGGGTGAATTGGTGGAATTGCGCCAAGTTGAGCAGGTGAACGAAGCAATGGCTATTACTGGCGGTGCTAGGGCGCAGTATACTCCCGTATTGTTAGGGATCACGAAAGCATCCTTGAACACTGACAGCTTTATTTCTGCTGCTTCGTTCCAAGAAACTACCAGAGTCTTAACCGAAGCCGCCATTGAAGGTAAATCTGACTGGCTGCGGGGGTTAAAAGAAAACGTGATCATCGGACGCTTGATTCCTGCTGGTACTGGGTACAATGCCTATGAAGAAACAGGAGCCATTGATGATTACGCTGCACTAGATAGCAGTAGCGTCTTAGATGAAGTAGATGATCCGTTAGATATGGTGCTAGACGATCGCACAGCTCGCACCTACAATTTAGATGCTCCGTCTCTGACTGAACCTACTTTTGGTACTACTAGACGTACAGAACGGTCTATTTTGGATGACGATGACTTAATCGCCGATGAAATCACTGACCTTGTAGACGATGATGAATACGAGGACGATGACGAGGAAGAGGATGATTACGAATAAGAATCTGAAAAGGTCATAATTTAAGTAAAGGCAAAAGAAAATTTTCTTTTGCCTTTTTTTGTTGTTATAAAAATTATGAATTACAAATTCACTAGCCAAACTAAAATAAATTGATGACAGAGCGTGGATTCAGCTAATCAACATTTAAGCTGCACAAGCGGGATGGGAAAGATGCCCAACCCAAAATATTTTGCTCCAATAGAAATTAGCTGAGTGCGTTAGTTGATTTGCAACAGGATACCCCCTGTTATTAAGTTTGTAGTTGTAAGTAGATACAATGCCTCTTAAAATCGTTCAAAACTTTGATAGCACTTTTACCCTTGAACCCCAGGCTAAAGAGAATTTATATAAATTATTAATAAATGAGACATTTTTAAACCAAGTTTCTCAACAATTGCAATGTGAGAAAGTGGAATTTACAGAATTGCTGTTCCAGCCAGTTCCTTATAGTTTAAATACTCCTAAAGGAATGCCAGCAGAATTTGAAAAATATCATAACTCTGACGAGTACGCTATTATCAACGTACCACCAAATTTTATGTTTAATGCCAAAATTTTTCAGCCCAGTCGCCTCTGTGCAATTTACAAAATTATTTAAGGCTGTCAAAAAATAGAATTGAAAAATTTACTTTTATTGTCTACGCACTGTTTGGTTAAATTTATTCAATCTAAATTGAGATGATGACTACTGAAACAAATATTCCATTGTTGGCAACGCTGGATTATGTAAATTACATTGATGAGAATGGTCAAATTCCTGAGACATTCCAAGGTAAAATCGGAGTTTATGCCATTTTTAACCAAGAGAAATTACTACAATTTGTTGGCTACTCTCGCGATGTTTATGTTAGCCTCAAGCAGCATTTAGTACGTCAACCACAACAATGCTACTTTGTCAAAGCTCAAACTATTGACCGTCCCAGCCGCGCTATTTTAGAAACTATTGAGCAGGCTTGGATTGCAGAAAATGGTACTGTGCCATTGGGAAATAGCGATCGCAAAGCTGAATGGACAAACGCCATCAATGCAAAAGCCATGATGACAACCGAAGAACAGGCAAATTATCAAAATCCTGTCAATGATGAATTGGCACAGATGAAAATCTTGAAAAATGTCGCACGACGAGTAGAAGCAGAGATTTTAGCGGTATTAGAAAGCCGTGGTTTACAAACGCCAATTCGCTTCAATCCGAAGTTGAAGGAAGAAGGTTTGCTGGATTTGAAATAAATGTAGTTTTTTCTACATATACTTTAATAACTTAAATTATTAGTAAGCATTTCCAAAGCCCCCAAAAATTCATTGGGGGTATTAATATTTAATCGATCAACTTAATTTAGGATGTCTAGTGTACTGATTATAGGGTGCCTAAGATGACAAATACGCCTCCTGATCCTGAGTCATCCCCAAAAACTGCCCTTGGCTTTGACGAATTTATCGCCGTTCTAGTCGCTTTTAGCACCATTGGCGTAATTTTATTTTGGTCGTTATCCCGTAAAGATGCTAGCTGGGATTTCAACGGGTTACTATCTCTATCTCCCACTACCTCACCCAGCACTCAGCAAAATCCAGTTGTACCCTCTGCTGTGCCGACAGTACAACCAGAAGCCGATCCAGATAGAGATAATTTGCGATCGCCTCTACCTGCACCTATTGTTGCACCTAGCAGCGATCCATCTATATTTGACCAGACCCCTGCAACCTCTGTTTTATCACCTACTGAGATTGCGCCAACTATTTCTCCCCAGCAAGTACAAGGGCCTTTACCTCCTTTGGTGACAGTTAATCCCGAACCATTTTCCCTGGTAACTCCCTCAAAACCAAAGTTAACCATCCCGCCACCCATAGCATTTAATGATGTCCCGGCTGATTTTTGGGGTCTGCGTTTTATTAATGTTCTTTCTTCGCGGGGTATTATCAAAGGTTTCCCAGATTATACTTTTCGACCAAATCAGCCTGTAAATCGTGCTGAGTTTGCAGCTATATTGCAAGGAGCGTTTGAATATAAGCCAGTTAAGAATACACTCAAGTTTAAAGATGTCACGGATAAATCTTGGGCAAATTCTGCAATTAACCAAACTATTAGTGCAGGATTTTTGAAAGGATATCCTAACCAAACTTTTCAACCAGAACAAAAGATTCCGCGAGTACAAGTTTTGGTGGCTTTGGTGAGTGGCTTAAATCTCAAAACACCTGCATCGCCAGAGAAGATTTTAACAGTGTACAAAGACGCTAAAGATATTCCTAAATATGCCATTGACAAAATAGCAGCTGCTACTGTTAATGGACTGGTTGTCAATTATCCAGATCGGGATGTCTTTGCTCCCAACAAAGAAGCTAGCCGTGCTGAGGTCGCTGCAATGGTATATCAAGCTTTAGTCAAAATGGGAAGATTGGAAAAAATTCCATCGAAAAATATTGTCACATTACCACGCTAAGGCTAGAAATACCAAAAAATAAAGGGAGGCTACGTTAGTAGCCTCCCTTTATTTATATGTATACTCCGCACCATACAAGGGTGGGAGATATATAACCGAACTTTATTGCGATCGCTTTCAGTAACATTTATAGCCAATAGCAGCGTTAGATCTGCATAGTAGGCTAGAAAACCGCGATCGCTAATAGATTACTCGGAAACGCTTTTGCCAACAACCTGTGATTTCAGAGTTGTAATTTCGTTGGTTAACTCTTTCCGAGTTGAAGCTTTGAGTAAATAACGGTAAACAAACCAGGCTGAGTAACCAATACCGATCAATTCAAAAGTAGGTGCTACCAAAGGAATATCGTTCAAAGAGTCTAATATCGCCAAAAGTACCCTAACAGCGACAATTGCGCCTACAATTAAACCTACGGAAATCAACGGCTGCTTGTATTGATTGAAGAAGCTACCTAGATATTCAGGGAGTGTGCCTAAAAAGCCTGAAATTTGTTCTCCGTACTTTAGCCATTGTTCTTGAGACTGCACGGGAGGCTGGAGCTTGGTTATGGTTCCTGTTTGATTGTTGATATCTGTCATCGTGGTCTCTGAGGACTTGGTTTCTGTGTATTCCGGTTCTGGCATTTTCGTTTCCATAAATTGTAACAGTTGAGTTTCTCTAATCTGGACAATTACAACCAAAAGGCTGTTGATTAGGCGATGCATGAGAGCATCTGTACAACTGAGTTGGGGTTCAAAAGGGTTTTAGTGTCCTATCACCATAATTGCCCCTTAACTACTACTTGATCAACTACAAAGTAGGAAGTCAGTAGGAGGATAGAAGTTCAGAAGGCGGTAAGGAGCTATTTAAATTAGCTTTCTGAGTCCTGTGGTGTTAAATCAACTGGAATCCTCAGGTTGCTATTATCCCATGTCATGCCAATTGCCCATTATCGTACTTATTAGAAGTACAAATCATGCAAAAGTCAGTCCACCTCTCATTTATACAAGTTTAATGTCCGATTTCAGCGGATATTAAAGCTATCTTAAGCACTAATTAGTTATCGAACCTATAGGTAGTGATATTAATACTTAATAAACTTCTTTATGTATTCAAATATACTAGACATATAAGCTATTTTATGGTATATAGGCTAGGAGATACAAAAGAGTTATTTCTAGCTCTTAATTGTGAGATTTTCTGATGAGGGACTAGGTGGAAAAAGTGCTGAGTTTTGAGGATTAAGTATTGATTAAAAATACTCATCCCTCATTCCTAATCTCTATTCCCTATTTTATTGATTGATGCCTTAATACCTGTACTTCTGCAGGAAGAAATAGAGCCATAAAAATTTCATCCACAGGAACACTGAGGCGATGTTTTTAGTTCTTGTAGAGAAAGTTGGGGATAAGCGATCGCATGTAATTTTATTTTGCTTATCCCCAATTTACTACTCTATGTAGTTTTGATACTTACCTAGTTCAGCCTATTTCCAATCAGGAATTTCTACTGCGTCTTCACCACCAATACCGATACCAGTGTGATAAATTTCTGCATCGGTGAGAGTTAGATTTTCCATTGAGGCGCGATATACATTGGAATCGTAAATTTTAGCGCGAGTCAAATTGGCATTATCAAGATTGGCTTGCTTTAAATTTACATTGGTTATGTAAGCTGAAGTTAAGTTAGCGCCTGACAAGTTTGCACCCGTGAGATCTGCACCCTCAAGGTTAGCACCGCTAAGATTAGCATTTTGAAGATTTGCATTTCTTAAATCAGCACCAATTAAATGAGCACTACTGAGGTTGGCTCCTTCTAGACGACACCCGACACATTCCCCAGTGGTCAACAACTTTTGCAAGTCTTGCGGATTATCAGCTTTTACTGCGCCAGTAAAAAACAGGGGAGTCGCTAAGGCTAATGCCGCTAATAGCTGGAGTTTCATAATTGTCCCCCTTTGGACTTAAATTATGTCCGTTCTTTTCCTCACAATTCTATTATCTCACTAAATTCAAAAAATAATGTTAATTGATAGCACAAACTGCTATTTCAGCCATAAAAATTTTAAATTCAAAACCTCAAAATCTATCTATATCAAGATTTCTATAAATTTTGCATTTTAAATATATTGATGGCGCACTGTAAAATTACTTATAGTTCAATGGCATAGTTAAGACTTATTAATTTATAATTTTGTTCCCATAAGTTTACTGTTAAATATTATTAAGCAAATGTACATTTTGCGATAATTTGTCAGGAAAAGCTAACATTTTTTTCTCTTGCCTAGTACGATACTAGACAAGAGAGAATGATTGATTTAAATCCTTAAAAAATCACGCATATACTGATTGACTAAATCAGGTTTTTCTTGCTGTACCCAATGGCTACAGTGAGGAATATATTTAATTTGAAAGTCTTTGACATAGGCTTCTGTACCATAACTCAGTTCTTTACCTAGATCTGTATCTTCTTCGCCCCAAATCATCAGCGTGGGAACTTGCAAAATTCCCCAATTTTCTTGGAAGAGTTTCTGATCGAAAATATTGCGATAATAATTTAGCATTGCAGTGAGGGCACCTGGTTTAGCCGCAGCATTTTTATAAGCGTCAATATCTGCTTGGCTAAAAGCATTTTTATCAACTGCCATACCTTTAAAAGCTGCTTCAATTGAGGCATAATTTCCCATTTGAATGGCTAATTCTGGTACCCAAGGTAACTGGAAAAATGCTATGTAAGAGCTTTTTAGCATTTGTTGCGGATTGCGTAAGCCTTCAGAAAATTTTGCTGGATGAGGCAAATTCAGGATAATTAACTTTTCTAACATCTCGGGATGAGTATATGCGAAATTCCAGGCGATCGCACCTCCCCAGTCATGCCCAACTAATACACATTTTTCGTATCCTAAACCTTGAATTACCCCCTTAACATCTTTGACAAATTCATCCATCATATAAGCAGATTTGGCTTCTGGCTTATCGCTAAGGTTGTAACCCCGCAAATCAATAGCAACTACTTTAAAATCTTGGGCGAATTCTGGTATTTGATGCCGCCAAGAATACCAAAACTCTGGAAATCCATGTAACATCAGCATCAAAGGGCCTTCACCTTGGGTGACGTAGTGCAGTCTCACGCCATTGGTGGTGATATATTCATGTGTCCAGGTAGGTTGAACTACAGCAGTCATGAATCTTACTCCATTGATATAAAATAATGTCGATTTATCTCAGAGATGATTGCATTATCCTGTCTGTTTGCTACTCACAACATCTGTTAAAAGAAAAATTTCAGTAATAATTTTCTTAGGTAAACTTTCAAAAAATATATCTTTAATCAATCAGAATATTGCCATTAGATAGATGTAAATATTAAGTGAAATTTGATAAAAAATTTGCATAAATTATGGAAAAACCTATGACACAACATCTGATGGATCGCCCATCATTATGGGTAGAAAGATTAGGCAGATTTGGCTATGCTTCTAAAGGAGTAGTTTACGCTATCGTTGGATTACTCGCAGCACAGGTGGCTTTTGGTACAGGTGGGAGAACAACTGATACTAAAGGAGCTTTACAAACACTTGTAGAACAACCTTTTGGTCAAATTTTGCTGGCTTTGGTAGCGATTGGCTTAATTGGATATGTACTGTGGCGTTTTGTAGAGGCAATTAAAGATCCAGAACATAAAGGTAATGATGCCAAAGGCTTAGCACAGAGAATTGGTTATGCAATCAATGGTTTCATATATGTAGGTCTAGCTTCCAGTGCTGTAAAAATTCTTTTGGGTTCTGGTGGTGGTGGTAATAGTAACTCCACCCAAGATTGGACAGCGCGCCTACTTTCTCAATCTTTTGGACAATGGTTAGTGGGAACTGGCGGCGCATTCGTTATTGGTTTAGGTTTTTATCAATTTTATAAAGCTTATAGTACTAAGTTTCAAAAAGAATTCAATTTAAATCAGTTGAGTAATAAAGAACGTAAATGGGTAATAGGTATTTGCCGATTTGGTTTAGTCGCCAGAGGAATTGTATTTTGCATTATTGGCTGGTTTTTTATTCAAGCTGCAACGCAATCTAATGCTCAAGCTGCGGGAGGTTTGGATGAGGCGTTACAAACTTTGGCTCAACAACCCTATGGCCCTTGGCTTTTAGGCTTTGTAGCTTTGGGTTTAATTGCTTATGGTATTTATATGGTCATTAAAGCGCGGTATAGTCAGCTAGTCGTGAATTAAAAATTGCGTTTCCTGCTGAGGTTAACGCAGGTAGCGCACGCTTTGTTTTTAGATACGCACATGAGCTTAATAGAAACACGTGGTGTCTGGCTGACTAATACTGATAGTAAAGTACTCAAGTCACAGCAACGCATTGCTGAGGCAATGGATTTTCTGGCTGAAACAGGATTTAATGTTGTATTTCCTGTAGTTTGGAATAAAGGAGTCACGCTGTATCGCAGTCCAACGATGCAGCAAACATTTGGGGTAGAAATTGACCCCAGCTTTGTTGGTCGTGACCCTTTAGCAGAAGTAGTTGTAGAAGCGCGGCGGGTTGGACTCAAAGTTATTCCTTGGTTTGAATATGGCTTTGCAAGTTCCTATAACCTAAATGGTGGAATGCTATTGCAAACAAAACCGGAATGGGCAGCGCGCGATCGCGATGGTAAACTACTCAAGAAAAATGGCTTTGAGTGGATGAATGCTCTTGACCCACAAGTGCAAGAATTTTTATTGAGCTTAGTGCGGGAAGTTGTGCAGAATTATGATGTTGATGGTATTCAAGGCGACGATCGCTTTCCCGCATTACCATGCGAAGGTGGTTATGATGACGATACTATCACACGTTATCGTCAGCAGTTCAATCAAAATCCACCACAAAACCCCAAAGATAGGCAATGGCTACAATGGCGTGCGGATATTCTCACAGAATTTTTAGCGCGCCTCTATCAAGAAGTTAAAAGTATTAACCCTAATTTAATTGTGTCAATGTCTCCCAATATTTATGATTGGGGATTTAAAGAGTATTTACAAGATTCAGCTACCTGGATAAATCGTGGCATTGTGGACATGATTCACCCACAAATTTATCGCCGTGACTTCCAAATTTATAAATGTGTTGTTAATAAATTGATTACCGAACAATTTACAGATGCAACTCTACCAAAGTTAGCACCAGGAGTATTAATCAAGCTTGGGACTTACTGTATTACTCCTGAACATCTTCTGAAAGTAATTAACTGCAATCGTAAACGCGGTATTAACGGAGAAGTCTTCTTTTTTTATGAAGGTTTAAGAGAAAATAATAATGCTTTAGGTCAATTATTACGGAATGGCCCCTATGCTCAACCTGCGTCATTTCCGACTTTAGCTGATTTGACAGTAAGTCGTGCGAATAGCAGCAATACATTATCAATTTGGCAGAAGTTGGTCAGATTTTTGATAAATCTTTTTTAATCGTATTTGGGGAATACAAATGCAGGTAGAACAGATAATTGAGATTCTCAAACAAGATTTACCAACTCTGTTTGAAAAAGATATCTCATATAATATTTATACTCAGGATATTTACTTTCGCGATCCAGTAAATAAATTTAAATATAAATTCAATTATCGGATTATCTTTTGGACATTACGATTTCACGCGCGGCTATTTTTTACGCAAATTTTCTTCGATTTACATGAAGTCTATCAGTCAGCCGAGGATACAATTTTAGCTAAGTGGACAGTGCGCGGCGTATTGCGCGTTCCCTGGAAAGCGAAGATATTTTTTAATGGTTATTCCACCTATAAGCTCAATCAAGATAATTTAATATATGAGCATATTGATACTTGGGATAGAAAACCCAGTAAGATTTTGCGACAGTTTATAGAAAAAGGTGGAGATAAATAATCCAGTAGGATACGTTAGCGATCGCGTAACGCATCATATTATTAATTGTCACTTACTCAAGCAAAAGTCGCTGTCCATATCCCCGACTTTTTTAAAAATTCGGGAATATAAATGTCAGGTACTAGCTATTTCTTCAACGTAAAATAGAACCTGCTACCCTGACCAACTTCCGATTCTATCCAAACTGTACCGCCATATAGCTCTACAATTTTTTTGACTAAGGATAAACCGATTCCCGTACTATCGGAATTATCATCATTAGATAATTTCTGAAATATCTGGAAAATTTTTGTAAAATACTTTTCTTCAATTCCCAGACCATTATCAACGATACTGAACTGCCAATAATTATGATCTTCAGTAAAATTAATAATTATTTCGCCTTCTGGCTTATCGATAAATTTAATAGCATTACTTAATAAATTTTGAAAAATTTGCTTAATTCTTGTGGTTTCAGCGCTAATAATAGGTAATGTACTGGTAATTTCTATTTGAATATTTTCTGGTGGTGCAAGCAAATCAATTACATCTCTCACCACATCATTTAAATTAACTTGGGTCTTTTTTTCTCGATAACTGCCAGCGCGAGAATATTGTAAAATCCCATCAATAAGATTGTACATTTTTTTAACTCTACTGATGAGCAATCTGACTAATTCTTTTCCCTCATTATCAAATTGCTCGCCATAATCACTTAATAGCCATTCTGATAATGAACTGATTCCTCGTAGAGGCGCTTTTAAATCGTGAGAAACTACATAAGCAAAATCATTTAAATCCTGATTGGCACTTTTTACCGCCTTTAATAATTCAGCCATTTTTTCTTGAGATTGCTGACGCTGAATAATTTCCTGTTGGAGTTGCTCATTAGTTTTAGCTAATTCAGCAGTGCGTTGTTGTACTAATTCTTCTAAGGTTTCTTTGTATTTTCTCAACTCTTGCTCGACTCGCTGTCGTTCTGCATTTTCATCTTTTAAAGCCATATATGCAGCTTCTAATTGTGCAGGGCTGGGAAGAGCTAGCGCTTGCGGAACTAAAGGAATGAGGGTAATTGCTGTATATAAAGAAATTAGTGCAGTGATAGCTTTCATCGCACCAGATAGCCAATAAACGGGGTGCCAAAGTGTCCACACTTCCATGAGATGAGTTGTGCCACAAGAAATGATGAAAGCTCCAAATAACAGAAAAATTACCTTAAATGGGATATCATCTCTTTTGCGAACAAAATATATCAGCGTGAGTGGAATTGAGTAATAAGAAAGTGCAATGAGAGTATCAGCTAAGATGTGTAACCACACCAACTCTGGTTTCCACAGGTAACAATGGCCATGTGGAATGAAATTCCCTGAGGAGAAGAAATTATAAAGCAATTCCACTAGCAAGCCTCCAACACATAAGGTTGTTTTATGATACTCACCCAAAAAATTATATCTGGGGGAAGAGACATTTGTTGTAGTTTGTTGCTCGAGTTGTGGAGACGCGATCAATCGCGTCTCTACAAGATTTAAACGTCAATAGATTTGTCTGATCCGAACCGTATTCTCCAAACTCTTATTTCTTCAAAGCTGGATACTGCTGCAATACCTGACGCAAATATTCACCAGTATAAGAACGAGGATTTTTCGCCACTTCTTCTGGTGTTCCCACTGCAATGACTTCTCCGCCTTTATCGCCACCATCTGGGCCTAAATCTATTACCCAATCTGCACAACGAATGACATCTAAATTATGTTCAATTACTAAAATTGAATTACCTTTATCTACCAAACGTTGCAAGACATCTAGCAATTTGTGGACATCATAAAAAGATAAACCTGTTGTCGGTTCATCAATTAAATAAAGTGTTTTACCTGTGGCGCGACGAGATAATTCTGTGGCTAATTTGACGCGCTGTGCTTCGCCACCAGATAAGGTGGTTGCTGGTTGACCTAATTGAACGTAACCTAAGCCAACATCAACTAAAGTTTGTAAACGGGTAACAGCTTTGGGTATGTTTTGAAAAAAGTCTAAACTTTCTTCAACGGTCATGTTGAGAACGTCAGAAATGGTTTTATCTTTGTACTTCACCTGTAAAGTTTCGCGGTTATATCTTGCACCTTTACAGATTTCACATTGGACATAAACATCAGGTAAAAAGTTCATTTCAATGACGTTTACACCCTGTCCGCTACAAGCTTCGCAACGTCCACCTTTAACATTAAAAGAAAATTGCCCGGGTTTATAACCTCTCGCTTTGGCTTCTACTGTTTGGGAAAAAACATCACGAATTACATCAAAAACACCTGTGTAGGTTGCAGGATTAGAACGTGGGGTTCTACCAATAGGAGATTGGTCAATAACAATGGCTTTATCAATAGAATTTAAGCCCTTAATTTCCTCTATTTCTTTGGGTAAAGGAACTCTCTTTGTTAAATGGTGTTGTAATGCTGGGTAAAGTAATTCATTAATTAAAGTAGATTTTCCCGAACCAGAAACACCCGTAACGGAGACAAGTTTACCTAAAGGAATTTCGACATTAATATTTCGCAGATTATTGCGATGGGCATTTTTAATTGTTAAACTACGTCCGTTTCCTTCACGGCGTTCTGCTGGTGTATGAATTACTCGCCTTCCTGATAAATAAGCACCTGTTAAAGAATCTTCTGCTGTGAGCAACGCCTGCAAATCACCTTGGGCGACAATATGTCCGCCATGAATTCCTGCACCCGGGCCTATATCAACAATATGGTTAGCTGCACGAATTGTTTCTTCATCGTGTTCTACGACAATTAAGGTATTACCTAAATCGCGTAATTTGGTTAAAGTTTTGAGTAATCTGCCGTTATCTCTTTGATGCAAACCTATACTTGGTTCATCTAAAACGTAGAGAACTCCTGTTAAGCCTGAACCAATTTGGGTGGCTAAACGAATGCGTTGAGCTTCGCCGCCAGAAAGGGTCATGGCGGGACGGTCGAGGGTGAGGTAATCTAATCCGACATCCAGTAAAAATTGCAATCTAGCTCTAATTTCTCTCAAGACTAAATCAGCAATTTGAAATTGGCGATCGCTTAATTTTAATTGTTCAATTCTCTGGCGACAATCGCGGATGGAAACACCCGTTAAATCTAATATTTTATACTGTCCTAAACGCACTGACAAAGCTTCTGGTTTTAACCGCTTACCATGACAAACTTCGCAGGGCTGGTCGATTAAATAATCTTCTAATTTCTGCTTAATTAACTCAGAACCGCCTTCATATTGCCTTTGGAGAATGGGAATCACGCCTTTAAAACTTTGTTTCCTTTCGGCTGCGGTATTTGCTTCTTCCCCATACAACACAATTTGTTGCTGTTCTGGAGTTAATTTACTCCACTGAACTTGTAATTCAAATCCGTGAGCTTGCCCTAAAGCATAGAGCAATTCTAAATAGTAAGAATTATCTTTTTCTGACCAAGGTGCAATTGCTGCATAAACTGGAGCGTCACTATCAGGAATAATTAAATCTGGTGAAAATCTTTTTAAACTACCAATCCCATGACAGTTAGGACAAGCACCATAAGGTGAGTTAAAAGAGAACAATCGCGGTGATAATTCTTCCATCACTGCCCCATGTTCTGGGCAAGCAAAGTTCTCGGAAAATACTAATTCTTCTTCAGGGTCATTTGTACTTTGTTCTTGAGCATGACCAATAACAATATTAGCGATTCCACCTGATAGTTTGAGACAAGTAGACAGTGAATCAACTAAACGTTCTTGAATGCCATCTTTTTTAATTAAACGGTCGATGACTACTTCAATAGTGTGAGTAAAATTCTTGTCTAATTCAATAGAATCGGATAATTCTCTGACTTCACCATCAACGCGCACCCGCACAAAACCTTGGGAAGCCAAACTCGATAACAGTTTGCGGTGAGTACCTTTTTTACCCCTGACTACAGGGGCGAGAATTTGAAAGCGAGTGCGATCGCTTAAATCCATAATCCGATCTACCATCTCATCAATGGTTTGCGGCGAAATACAGCGATCGCATATCGGACAATGGGGTTCACCCGCCCGCCCAAACAACAGCCGCAAATAATCGTAAATTTCCGTCACCGTCCCCACTGTGGAACGGGGGTTATGAGAAGTAGACTTTTGATCAATCGAAATCGCCGGACTTAAACCTTCAATCGCCTCCACATCCGGCTTATCCAATTGTCCCAAAAATTGCCGGGCATAGGCGCTGAGAGATTCCACATAGCGGCGTTGTCCTTCCGCGAAGATGGTATCAAAAGCCAAAGAAGACTTACCCGAACCAGAAACGCCAGTAAAAACAATCAGGCGATCGCGCGGTAATTCTAAATCAATATTTTTCAGATTATGCTGCCTAGCACCCCGAATACGAATTGTATTCTGGTTGTTGTGGCTGGAGTGCGGAAGATGTCCATTCAAGGATGCGGCTAGCTTTTGATCTGACATATCGGCAAGCTGATTGTAAGAGGAGGCGTGAAACAGTCCTTAATAATACTATCTTTACTACGCTTCTAGTAGAACGTGCGTACTGTTTTATTTTGGTAGTGATTTTACGCCGATTGGGGGATGAGGGAGATGAGGGAGATGAGGAGGATGAGGGGGGACAAGGAGAAATTACTATTACCTATTACCCATTACCCATTACCCCATGCCCTATTTAACTTCTTGCTCAATTACCATTGCTAATTCATCTGGATCGACAGGCTTAGTAATATGCTTTTGGAAACCTGCGGCGAGAATTTTTTGATTGTTAGTTTCGCCAGCAAATGCTGTGAGGGCGATCGCGGGTAGCCTTCCACCTTTTACCGCTTCCATTTCTCTCACTTGACGGATGAGTGTATAACCGTCGATTTCTGGCATGGCGATATCGCTGATTAATAAATCTGGTTGAACTTGGGCGATCGCTTTTATGGCTTCACGAGCTGAAGAAACTGCTGTAACTTCAATGCCATATTGCTCTAAGATAAAGGCGATCAGATCTAGGCTATCAACATCATCATCTACAGCGACTACTCGCAAACCTTGAAGATTTGGGCCATGATTTGGCAATTCCTGATTTTCAATGCTTTGCGAGGCATGAGTCATCACGGGTAGCGTGACGGTAAAGGTTGAACCGAAACCTTCTCCCAGGCTGGCGGCTTGGATATTACCATCGTGAAGTTCCACTATGTGACGGACAATTGCTAGCCCTAAGCCTAAACCGCCAAATTTGCGGGTGGTTGCTGCATCTGCTTGCCGAAAACGCTCAAATACATAGGGCAGAAAGTCGGCACTAATTCCTTTACCTGTGTCGGTAACCTGAATTTGGGCATTAGTTCCCAGCTGCTGGAGTTGGATGTAGATGCTACCTCCAACTGGTGTAAACTTCACAGCATTAGTCAGTATATTTACTATTACTTGCTGCAAGCGGTTAGGATCGCCTTCTAATTTACCCACCGTAGGGTCAAGCTGGGTCTGAATTTGAATCGATTTCGCTTCAGCTGTTAAACGCACGGTTTCTACAGATGCTTCCACAATGGCGAGTAAGTCAACTTCACAGATATTGAGGCTGAGTTTGCCACGGAGAATCCGCGAAACATCTAATAAATCATCAATTAATCTTGTTTGTAATTTGGCGTTGCGCTGGATGATTTCTAGGGCTTGAGTTGTCTTTTGGGCATTCAATTGGCGGTTGAGCAGCAATGTTGACCAACCTAAAATCGGATTGAGTGGCGAACGTAGTTCATGGGAGACAATTGCGAGAAAATCATCTTTCATGCGGCTGGCTTTTTCTAGTTCTATGCGCGCAGCGCGTTCCCTTGCTAAAGCTTGGGCGCGTTCTTCAATTGCCAACTTTTGGTCATGAATATCAGTACAAGAACCAAACCAGTTAATAATTTGACCTTCTTGATTGCGTAATGGAAATGCTCGTCCTAAATGCCAGCGATATTCGCCATCAGCACGCAGAAAACGGTACTCAATCTCATAAGTTTTGCCAGTACGCAAAGAATCTTGCCAAACTTCACTCGTGCGTTGCACATCATCGGGATGCAAAACTGTTTGCCATCCTTCTCCATTTGTTTGTTCTAAGGTTTTTCCTGTGTAATCATACCAGCGTTGATTAAAGTATTCATGATAGCCATCTGGTTTGGTAATCCAAAACATTTGCGGCATTGTATCCGCTAATGTGCGAAACATTAATTCCCTTTGGCGAAGTGCGGCTTCTGCTTGCTTGCGATCGCTAATTTCAAACAGCATTCCCAACATCCGAATCGCCTGACCTTGTTGGTCGTACTGGAAGCGTCCGAAAGATGAAACCCAATGTAGGCTACCATCCGCCCAAAGTAATCGGTATTCATCTTCATAGTCTTGCTGCTTCGTCATCGCCGTTTGAATCTTTACCTGAACACGAGGCAGATCCTCTGGATGAACGCGGTTCAGCCAATCCTCATAAGTTCGTTGTGGGTTTCCAGGCTCATACCCAAAAATCATTTCATGATAAGGAGTCCACATCACGCGATCGCTCTGGAGATCCCAATCCCAAGATCCCATCCTAGCGGCATCCAGCGCTAGAGCTAGCCGTTCTTGGTTTTCTCGTAATGCATCTTCTACCTGTTTCCGTTCTGTGACATCCAGAAATGCCCCAATTACGCCGCGGATAGAGCCAGATTCATCCCACAATGGCACGGCTCTCCCATAAATTGATCGCACATCCTCGTCACTAAATACAAATTCAAATTCCGCCTCAACCAGTTTCCCAATACTAGCCGCTAGTTGCATTGGTAATTCTGGCGGTGGAATATCTTCACCATTTTTTTTGATTTTGAATTTAAATGGAAATTTGCCATCAGCAGGAGTAGCCGTTAACACCGATCCTGGTGGTAGTCGCATCAATTCATAAGCAGCTCGGTTAACACTCATGTTATGACAGTGCGGATCGTGAGCAATCCACACAGCCGCGGGAACCGTTTCCATAAAAGTTTCTAATTCTTGGGCGCGTGCTTTAGCGATCGCTTCACTTTGTTGGAGAGCAAATTCTGCTTGTTTGCGTTTAGTAATATCTGTGAGCATGGCGATCGCACTCGAAAATTCACCCCACTGATTCAAAATAGGACTAGTGGAAACAATTACCCAGAGTTCTGATGTGTCTTTACAGCGTAAACACAAGTCAAATTGCTGCCTAATATTTTGCAGATTTTGCCTTTGTTGCGTTAACCATCGGTTTAATTCAATTTCAACTTGATGTTCTACAAAGTCGAAAATTGAGCGCCCAATTATCTCTTCTATTGTGTAGCCCAGCATTTGGGCTAAACGCTGGTTAACATATTCTGTTTGGCCTTTACTATCAAATATCCAGATACCTTCATTGGCTGTCTCTAGCAAGCGACGATAGCTTACTTGAAGTGTTGCTAACTTAGCTTCCGATGCTTGTTTGGCAATACGCAATTCTGCATTTAACGAACTAATCAATAATGCTACTGCGCTAAATATAATTAGCTCTAAAACATCAGAACCATTATTTAGTGTAAAAACGTATATAGGTTGTGTAAAAAAATAATTATTCGCTAAGATAGCCAAGACTGTAGCCACTAAACCAGCAGAGAATCCACCATACCAACTACTAAAAACTACAGCCGCAAAAAAAAGTGACAAAACTTTGACCTGCAGCAGTTTCTCCAGCATTAAACCTAATAGCAATGCCATTAGCACTGACAAAATAGCAACACCGTAGCGTTGCATTTGTAAACGCTGGACTTTTAACATACTGCTTTTTGATGAGGTAGACTCTTATTTTACCTTGGGCAACTAGCTGGAGTAATATAGCTTTGGGGTATCGCCAACCGAAGCGAATTAGTGATATAGAAAGCGATCGCTTTGCTAAATTTCTCAACCGGTAAAGATACTATAGACTTAAATTTGATTGCGCTAACGAGGCAGTATCACCATGCTCGCCAATGTCGCCACCTATGAAGTTACCTGGGGAAAATTACCAGCCAACGCCTTAACTATAACTAACTATGGCATTTGTGCTACCTTAAACCGTCAGTTCGTAGTCAAAGCCCCAGATTGGGGATATGTACCATCTATTAAAGTCCCACGGGCTGAGGTGAAACGCAGTTATACTCCACGGCTCCAAGGCGATATTCCTGTCATTGTCATGGAGTTTATTTCGGATACTGAAGGTGGAGAATATTCTAGTAAACCAACTTACCCGCCTGGTAAATGGTTCTATTATGAGCAAGTTTTACAAATACCAAACTATGCCATTTTTGAACCTGATGCCGGCATTTTAGAAGTTTATCAGCGAGATAACTCCGGACGTTATCAACTGCGATCGCCAGATGCGAATAATCGTTACTTGATTGCAGAAATGAACTTATTTTTAGGTGTCTGGCAAGGAATGCGCGAAAATCGTTCCGGCTTTTGGCTGCGTTGGTGGGATGAGCAAGGCGAACTCTTACTATGGGGAGGAGAACTAGCAACTAAAGAACGGCAACAGGCTGAACAAGAACGCCAGCGTGCTGAACAAGAACGTCAACGTGCAGAAAGATTAGCAGAACAGTTAAGAGCCTTAGGAATAGAACCAGAGGCTTGAGATGGATATAGTGCGATCGCTAGCCTATTTCTCATTTAAACAAAAGAGCGATCGCACAAGTAAAATCAGGCAACATAGGTGATGTCAATTCATCATCATGGAATAAAGTAGCAGCTAACTTTAAAATCCCTTGTTCTCTGCGATAAACCTCTATTTGTTGCTTACGCCAATCCACAATCCAATATTCTCTAACACCTCGCGATGAATAGAGCTTTAGTTTTAATTCCCTATCTCGCTTTTCATTCTCTATTCCCGCAGATAGCACCTCTACCACCAATTCTGGTGCAGCAGTCAAATGTCCCGCTTCATCTAACACAGTAGCTAGTTTCTCATTGCTAGCCCAGACAACATCAGGAATCACATGATCGTTGTCGCCAAAAACTATACCTGGCGCTGTGACAACTTCTCCTAAACCACTAACTTGTGGCCAGTTATCCAAAACCCCACTAATTCTGACACAAGTTTTCTGATGCTTCCAGTGAGGCGCTCTCGTCACAAACAATTCCCCGTCAATAATTTCATAGCGGTTGCCGTTATCTGGAAACAACTCCAAATCAGCGGTTGTCCAGCGCACTCTCTCAGTTGTCTGCTGGTTCATGAGATATTTCTTGTGGGGTATTTACCTAATCTTAGCTTGAGGGGATGGGTCAAAAGGGAAAAGTTAAATTATTCTCTCTTCCCCATTACCCATTACCCATTACCCAACTTCTAAACTACAACCTTTTCCAAAATCAACTTAGAACGCTTTACCTGCTCAGGAATAGCAACGGGGTAATCGCCTGTAAAGCAAGCAGAACAGAAACTATTAGTATCTTCTCTGGTAGTTTCTAGCATTCCCTCCCAACTGAGATAAGCGAGGGTATCTACTTCCAATTGCTTAGCAATTTCTTCTACTGATTTGGTAGCAGCAATTAGCTGATCCTGGGTGTCGGTGTCAATGCCATAAAAGCAAGGATGAGTTACTGGCGGAGAAGAAATTCGCATATGTACCTCTGTCGCACCCGCTTCCCGCAAAGTTTTGACTAGTTTTCGGCTGGTGGTTCCCCGCACAATGGAATCATCTACAATCACCACGCGTTTCCCTGCTAACACATCTTTGAGAGGGTTGAGTTTCATCCGCAAACCAGACTCGCGCATGGATTGAGTTGGCTGAATAAAGGTGCGTCCTACGTAGCGATTTTTAATCAAGCCTTCACCATAAGCAATGCCAGAAGCTTGGGAAAATCCAATGGCTGCTGGTATGCCAGAATCAGGAACACCAAACACCAAATCAGCCTCAACCAGAGATTCTGCTGCGAGTCGCCGTCCTAAACGCATCCGGTAACTGTACAAAGTCTCCTCATGCATGAGGCTATCAGGACGGGCAAAGTAAATCATCTCAAAGATGCACAACTTACGTTGGGGCTGTTGATGCCATTGAATGGAAGTTAAACCTTCTTCATTGATCCAAACTAACTCCCCTGGTTGGACATCTCGCAAGTATTCTGCGCCAATAATATCTAAGCCGCAAGTTTCAGAAGCTAAGACATAACGGTTTGGCTCGCCAGCTAAAATGCCAATTACTAATGGGCGAATACCATTAGGATCACGTACACCCATCACGCCATCGGGAGTACCAATTACTAAACTAAAAGCTCCTTGGCAACGACGACAAGCTTGAATAGAGGCATCTAGCCAATTTGCACCAGCATTTACTTCTTCTGCGATCGCAAAGGCAATCATTTCGGAGTCTGTCGTTGTTACTAGGTTGCATTTGTTCTGCAGCAACTCTTCTCGCAATTGCACAGTATTGACTAAATTACCATTATGTGCAAGCGCTAATGAACCTAGACAGGTCTCGACTACAGCAGGCTGGGCGTTAACTTTGCGGCTAGAACCCGTAGTTGAGTAACGAGTGTGTCCAACAGCAAGGTTACCTGGTAAATCTTGAAGAACCGTTTCATTAAAGACTTGAGACACCAAGCCCATATCTTTATGCAGGTGTACTTTTGTACCCTCAAATGTGGCAATGCCAGCAGATTCTTGACCCCGGTGTTGGAGTGCATACAATCCAAAGTAGGTTAGTTTCGCAACGTCTTCTCCTGGTGCGTAGATACCAAAAACTCCACAAGCTTCTTCTGGCTTGTCTGGACGATTTTCATCACTATTGATAGCGTTGTTAGATTGTTGAGAGTAATCATCCAAAGAGTCGGGATGGTAGGGAATCATGCTAGCTTTGCTCCTGGTGGTGGTGTCGAGTCACTGGGATTGTGCAATCCCAAATGGGCAGAGATAGTATTTTGGGAGATTTTGAGTCTCAGTCTTGTAGATGGTAGAAACCTTGGCGGCAAAGTTTCTACCATCCCAAATCCAAAATCTAAAATCCCCGATTTCTATGGGTGGATAGATGCAGACTTCTTAACAAATCTTTAACCATCCATTAAAACAGTACCGTAATTATGCTAAATGATGCTAATAATTCCCATAGGGGGGATTATACGAATTAACTGGGGGTAGTAATATGAACTGCTAATCGTTTAGCGATCGCTTGGGAATAGCGATTTGTCATATCGTTGATACTACCTTTTATTAAGGTTTGGTTATCAGAGGTTAAGACCCCCAAACCCATCTCTGAATTAACCACTGTACCCAGTTTTTGCCATTGTTGACCGAGATGTTCCTGTAAATAGGATTCCCAAATTTCTTGTTGTTCTGAACCCACGGACACTAAAATTTGTCCACCACCTTCACCAAATAGCAATGTATCCAACCTTGTTGAGTTATTGGCTGGCAATTCTAAAGTAATTTGGGCACCGAGATTACCAGCAATGCAAGATTCAGCTAAAGCCACAACTAATCCGCCCTCAGCACAATCATGGGCTGAACGTATCCAACCTGCACGAATCCCCTCGCGGCAAACTTTCTGAATCCGACGTTCCGATTCAAAATCCACCTTGGGCGGTTTACCAGCAATAGTATTGTGAATTGCAGCTAAATATTCGGAAGCGCCTAAATTATCCTCAGATTGAGGTGGCAAACCTAAAAGATAAATTGCATCGCCTGCAGCTTGCCAAGCTTGACCACAAATTTTGCTGATATCGGGAATTAATCCCACCATACCCACAACCGGAGTTGGATAAATCGGCTGGGGATTGCCTTGAGAATCCAGGGTTTCATTATAAAGAGAAACATTCCCACCAGTTACCGGGGTAGCCAATTCCCGACAACCCTCGGCTAAACCGCGACAAGATTCTGCTAATTGCCAGTATCCTATGGGTTTTTCTGGGCTACCAAAATTTAAGTTATCTGTCACAGCTAACGGTTCAGCACCCACACAGCTAAGATTGCGCGCAGCTTCAGCCACTACAGCCTTAGCACCTTCATAAGGGTCAAGATAAACATAGCGGGGATTACAATCTACCGTTGCGGCGACACCTGTCTTACTTCCTGTTTTTCCAGGGGGTTCTAAAGGACGTAAGCGCACCACAGCCGCATCAGCACCACCAGGGAAAATCACCGTATTATTCTGTACTTGATGGTCATACTGACGATAAACCCAGCTTTTAGAAGCAATGGTAGGAGTATCCAGCAAAGTTAAGAGAATATCATTCCAACTTTGCAGACTTCCTTGAATTTCAATCCCACCAATATTGCAGGGAGGTAAAGAATCAGCTTGCCATTCCCAAGCTTGGCGGGCATATTCTGGAGGTTCCGCCAACAATTCCCGATGATAAAGGGGAGTGTTTTCTGCCAAAGCATCCGCCGGAATTTCCGCTGCGATTCCCCCTTCAAACAGAATCCGTACAATTGGTTCTGCAATCACCGTCCCAGCGACAACCGCTTGGAGTCCCCAACGGTGAAAAATATCAATTAACTCCTGTTCTCGTCCCTTGTGGGCAACAAACAGCATTCTTTCTTGGGATTCCGAAAGCAGGTATTCATAGGGAACCATCCCCAATTCCCGCACCGGAATTTTATCTAAATCGAGTTCAATACCGACACCGCCTTTAGCAGCCATCTCTGATGTGGAACAGGTAATACCTGCAGCACCCATATCTTGGGCGGCGACAACCGCACCTGTCTTAAATGCTTCTAGACAGGCTTCAATTAAAGACTTTTCTAAAAATGGGTCGCCTACTTGCACAGCCGGACGGTCATCTAGAGATTCATCACTCAATTCTGCACTAGCAAAACTTGCGCCTCCCATACCATCGCGTCCGGTGGTGGAACCGACATACAGCACAGGATTACCAATCCCAGAAGCCCCAGATTTAACAATTTCTGGAGTTTCCATCAATCCCAAAGCCATGACATTTACTAAGGGATTTCCAGAGTAAGCAGGGTTAAAGTAAACTTCACCGCCAACTGTGGGAACTCCAACGCAATTACCATAGTGGCTAATCCCAGCTACAACGCCTTGGAATAGCCTTTGAGTTTTACCATCCTCTAGAGAACCAAAGCGCAGGGAATTTAACAAAGCTATGGGACGCGCACCCATTGTAAAGATATCTCTGAGGATACCTCCGACTCCCGTGGCCGCACCTTGGAAGGGTTCGACTGCTGAGGGGTGGTTATGAGATTCAATTTTAAAAGCAAGTTGTAATCCGTCGCCTAAATCTACAACACCAGCATTTTCGCCAGGCCCAACCAGAATTCTGGGGCCTGTTGTGGGAAACTGTTTGAGTAAAGGCCGGGAATTTTTATAACAACAATGCTCTGACCACATTACCCCAAACATTCCTAGTTCAGCTTTGTTGGGATGTCGCCCTAACCGTCGGACAATTTCTTCGTATTCTTCTGGTTTCAAACCTTCAGCGGCGATTTCTTGGGGTGAAAAGGGAGCAGAGGATTTGGCTGTCATGTAACTAATGCACCAAAAGGACAGAGCATTATTCTATCGGTTTACTTGCGCTCTAGGTGTAGTTCGAGGAATGCAGATAATTCTTCTTTAGAAATTTCTCGCTGCACTACTTGAATTACCATGTTATAAGTTTCTTCGACCGACAAGTTCAAACTATAGCCGTTCAATGTAATAAAAGTATCCATCACAGCAAATGCAGTGCGCTTGTTACCATCAATAAAAGGATGATTCATCGCTAGATGGTATAAATAAGCTGCTGCTTGCTCGTATATTGTCGGATGAAGTAGTTCACCGCCGAAAGTCGCCTGAGGTTGAGCTAAAGCTGAATCTAGTAAGCCTTCGTCTCGAATACCTGTAGTACCACCAAATATTTCAATTTGGCGTTCGTGAATCTTGATAACTTGGGAATTAGAAAGAAATCTAGGAGTTTGCAAGGCGACGATATACCTCTTCCCATTTCTTTTCAGAAGCTAAATAAGCCTGCCATACCTCATCATCTTCAGCAATTTGATTTGAGGTTGTATCGCCTAATTGTTCTTTGCTGTTCTCGGTTTCAAGAAAAGATGCAGCAAAACCAGGAATACTCAACAATTCTTCCGTCACCTTAGTTTCTGCTGTTTCTTGTAAATAAGCTAAAAAAGCAACCGCTACTCGCAAGCGGTCAGGAGAAAGTTGACGTAATCGGCTTTCTGCTTCTGATAAATAAATGCTTTGCTTTTGTTCTGCTGCCATCATTACTCCCTGAAAATATGCTGCCATAGCTGATAAATCAGTTCGACTGCTGACTTAAGTTTATCGCAGATTTTTATAGGGTGGTACCTGCCAGCCCTTTCAATGCGAACAAATCAACTACTAGCGTTGAAAACCGTAGCATAATAATGCAAGTATACTAATGAAGTGTCCGATTTAACTACTTCTGAGTATCCTGCTTATAAAAAATAAATCAATTTTATTTGATTTATTCAATCTTAAAAAATACCAAGCAATCAGCCATTAATACTACATCTCATTCTGCTTGCTTTGACTTTAACGCCCTACTACAAGATTCTGTAAAATTAAATCAGATCTTGGTGGAAATCCGTCGCCATAAGCTACTGGAAACTGGAGAATAACATAAAAAACTTGCCCATTTTGCTGACCAAGGTAAACATCACCCACGATATCTTTACCTTTACTAAAAACTATCTTTTCTTTTGCCCAAGGATAGGAAACCTTTTGACTGCGGCTAACAACCCGCCAGCCATTAGATGCAATTAAACCATTTTTGCCATTTATAAAACTTCTTAACTGATTGAGATTTTTTAAATCATTTAAAAAGGCAACATGGATATATGCATTCTCGTTTTTACTACCTCCAAAATTAGCGATAAACCTAACTCCAGTTCCTTCACCAGAACTACTACCTTCCGCAATAAATTCTTTATCTGGGAAGTAGGTAGTAAATAAATCGCTGTATTGGTTATACAGTCTCAGGGTGATAGGAGTTTTTTCATCTTCAATGCTAATCGTGGCGGTTTTAGTAGCTGGTTTATTGGCTTTTGAGTTATAACTGGTTTGGATAGCAGTGGGTGCAGGTGTAACGCTATTCCCTGAGGAGAGTTGATTCTGCGCTGGTATGGTGCAACCTAAGGTTGTTACTAGCAGAATTGTCCCCGCCATCAGATTCATAAGCTGAAGAGTCATTGTCCTTAAAAATATTAGTTTTAACCATATATAACTAGACTTTGTAACTTAGGTTACAGTTCCTAATGCTATAATGTGCTCTTTTCTGGCTAAGCCAGAAAGTTCTGGAGCAGATACAGTTAGTTACTAACCATCCAGTGACAACAATCACTAGTGCTCATGATTAAGATCCTCCCAGTACAAACGTCAAGCTGGCATACTTCCTTATAACTGAACTCTAGCCGAGTCATTAATAGGGAACACAATATTTGCCGACAGTCTTTATATTAAGGGCTGTCGGTTTTTTGTTATTTGGGCATGGGCATGGGGTAATGGGTAATGGGGCTTTCTCCCCTCATCCTCCTCATCTCCCCAGTCCCCACCCATAAAAGTTCCCCACAAACGGTTGATAACTTGACATAAGCTTGCCAAGGCCACAACCAGTTGTGGGGAGAGTATGATCAAATTAGGAATGTTATCGATTTTGAGTGCTGACATTGAGCACTCACTGTAGCAGACGAAAATCCACTACTCGAACCAGCACACAATTTGTATCAAGACATTGCCTGAATAATGTAATCAAAGTATGGTGATGCTTCCGCAGCGTCTTCTGCACTCAATAAGTCAAGGGCAGCTTTTTTGAGGGAAGCGATCGCTTCTACCATTCCAGGTACGGGAACACCAAGTGAATTGTACATTTCCCGCACGCCAATTAAACCAATTTTTTCGATTGGCTCTTTGTCGCCAGCAAGTACGCCGTAGGTAATCAGGCGTAAATACCAACCAAAGTCACGGATACATAGAGAACGCTGACGTTCGCCGTAAGCGTTTCCACCAGGAGAAATAAAGTCAGGACGCTTCTGCCATAATTGTTTGGTTGCTTCCTGAACTATCTTTTTTTCGTTCTCAGCTAGAGTGCTGGCAATCCTTGTGCGCTTTGCACCGGTTTGCATAAAAGCTTGGATGCTTTTCAGTTCACCACTGCTGGGATAACGCAGTTCATCGTCGGCTTGGAGAATAACTTGGCTAATTACAGTCATGATTATTGCAATCACGCGAAATATTATTTGCTAGTTTAACGAGTCGGAGGTACACAAGTGAAGGGTTATACGCTGTGATGTATTGAATTGAAATGATTAGGGATTGGGGATGAGGGGGGAAAAGGGGAAAGGGAAAAAGGGAAAGGGGAAATTATTATTACCCATTACCCATTACCCAATGACAAATGACAAATGACAAACGACAAATGACAAATAAAAATTGGCAACAGGGTGAATTAATTGAAGTAACGATCGCGGATTTGAGTGATACTGGTGATGGTGTCGGCAGATATAATGATCGCGTTGTCTTTGTTCCCGATTCGGTACCAGGCGATCGCGTTGTTGTGCGCTTGTTACACGTGAAGCCGAAATACGCCCACGGCAAAGTTCAGGAATTATTGCAACGATCGCCCCATCGTCAAAGGCCAAGTTGTATTGTGGCTGATAAGTGTGGCGGTTGCCAATGGCAGCATATTAATTATGAATTCCAACTTACAGCTAAACACAATCAAGTCATCCAAGCTTTGGAACGCATAGGTGGTTTCACGCAACCACCTGTAGATCCTGTACTTGTGCCAGTTTCTCCTTTGGGTTATCGTAACAAAGCTACATATCCAGTCGGGAAATCTTCTACAGGGCAGGTACAAACTGGTTACTACCAAAAAGCTAGCCACCAACTAATTAACTTGAATCAATGCCCAGTGCAAGACTCGCGATTAAATCCCATACTTGCTGAGGTGAAGCTGGATATTCAAAAGCGGGGTTGGCAAATTTATGATGAACGTCGTCATCAAGGACAAATCCGCCATCTGGGTTTACGCATTGGGCGGCGCACTGGCGAAATTTTATTAACTCTAGTTGTCAAAGATTGGCATTTACCAGGCATTGAAACCCAAGCGCAGGAATGGTTGCAACGCTATCCTCAGTTAGTAGGTGTATCGTTAAATCGCAATATCGATCGCACTAATGCCATCTTTGGTAGCGAAACTCGCTGTATTGCTGGTATGCCATACTTGCGCGAAAAATTTGCAGAATTGGAATTTCAGGTACTACCCGATACGTTTTTTCAGGTTTATACTGAAACAGCAGAGGCACTTTTAGAAGTAATTCAGTCAGAACTGAATCTTCAAGGGTATGAGATATTGGTGGATGCCTACTGTGGAATTGGAACTTTGACCTTGCCTTTGGCGAAACAAGTACAGCAAGCTACCGGGCTAGAAGTACAAGCAGAGGCAGTACAGCAAGCAATTTTGAATGCCCAACGCAATGGAATTAATAATGTCACCTTCCAAACCGGGGCGGTAGAAAAATTGCTGCCACAGATGGAAAGCATCCCTGATGTGGTATTACTCGATCCGCCTCGCAAAGGTTGCGATCGCGCTGTCATCGAATCTTTACGGCAAACGAAACCACCAAGAATCGTTTACGTCAGCTGTAAAGTAGCTACCTTGGCTCGAGACTTGAAGTTGCTCTGCCAAGATGGGCTATATATGCTCACACGGGTGCAACCTGCTGATTTTTTCCCGCAAACCGCTCATGTGGAAGCTGCCGCATTTCTTGCGTTATCAGAATAATACGGGGGTACTGCCACCTTGACAAAAACTCAAATTTCAAATTTGTAGTCTAGTGCATAGTAAAAATGCTAAAATTGAATTAAGCTAAAAATAGATTGATTTTTTTAAAAAACTGATGTTGCATAGACTCAATTAAATTATGAATCAGGTTGTAAAATGCCAAATCGGCCAACAGACATAACATAAAAATGCTACTTTTAATTATTAGCATTTTTTTAGTGACTGACTGCCTTTGGATATAACTCCAAGCCGTTTTATGTATTCAACAATCTCTAAATTCATAAATAGAGTCAATGCTCCCTAGCATTTTCAAAATTTAGTTTTAAAGACGCAAGTTTGAAGGCAGCATGACCACCTCAATTTTTATCAGGGTGCCTGTGATAGCAAACTGATGTCTAGCTAACTGAAAGCTATGGGGTTTCTCTTGTGATTACCATCTCGCTCCGTCCAGTTGGACGTTATTGGGGCACTATTAGTTTTGCCTCAACCCTCTATCTGTGTCCAATCTTAGATTTACTCTTGGCAGAAATTCCAGAAAGAATGCAAGCAGAACTGCGGCTAGGACTCCAAGAAGCCTTAGTCAACGCAGCAAAACATGGTAATAACCTAGACCCTAGTAAAACAGTAGTAGTGCGTTTTTCCTTGATAGATAATCAATATTGGTGGATTATATCAGATCAAGGTAACGGTTTTAGTCCATCATCTGAATCTGATTCTGATTGCGATCCCGATCCAATTGACTATCTCCCTCCAGACGAAGCAGAAAGTGGTCGAGGTTTATGTCTACTACATCAAATCTTTGATCAAGTAGAGTGGAACCGAAAAGGCACAGAATTAAGGCTTTGTAAACAGCTAGAAACCCCTCGCCCCCGCCTATCTCTGCGGCGGTAATGCTGGGGATTGGGGATCAGGGATCGGGGATTAGGTATTGGTCAAGAGTCAAGGGTCAAAAGTTATTGATTACGCTTGTTTTCCCAGTCCCCAGTCCCTATTCCCCAGTCCCCTTCCCCCCATGACCATGAGTCGGACAAGGGGGAGCAGAAATAGAACGATCTAACCAACCAGTAGCCTGTTCTAATCTGGCGAGTGCTTCTTGTGGCTGATCCTTAAGCAGAAACACAAGAGCGGCGGCGGCCTGTTCCCGAGCGCGGGAATTGCGGTTAGACTTGAGGCGATGCCAATCATTAGGGGAAATGCTTAGTCTCTCCATGAGAGCTTGGGCTAGTTCCAGAGTGCTAAATTCATTCAGTTGAGTGGTTTTAGGCAGCTGGGTAGGTTGAGACATGACTCTAATTGCTGAGTACTAAATGATAAGTGCTGAGTTAGTTTATAGTCTCAATTTTAGCTATTGACTATTGGCAGACTCTCATTTAATCATAATTTACTACTGCAAAATGAAGCCGCCTAAACAGTTTTCTAATTCTTCACCCGAGGGAAATTCCGAAGCAGATTTTGAACAAGAACTACAAGAAGTAGAGCGATCGCTTTTCTCCCTTAAAGAACGATACGATCAAGTGCAAAGCGATCGCGAACAAAAGGCACAATGGCAACAGCGTCGCCAAGAATTGCAGCAAAATAAAAATTCTACCCCAGAAATTAAAGCAGAGTTACGGCAAATAAAACAGCAGTTGGAAGTGCTAGAACTCAACCTAGAAAGCCAATTATTTTCTTGGCGTAGCTTCAAGAAACCTTTCTGGCAAGCCGTCCGCTTTGGTGGAATGGGCGTTATCATAGGCTGGATATTAAAGTCCTGTGCTGGGTAAATTATGGTAAATCGACGAATTGGAGAAATATTGCGAAGTAGTGAACCTGATGAGTCCCTCGTAGTTCAAGGCTGGGTGCGGACGAAACGCGAGTTGAAAGGGTTTGCTTTTATTGAAGTGAATGACGGTTCATCTCTGGCAAATTTGCAAGTTGTGATCAACGAAGATGTGCCAGACTACGATGTGATTTTAAAAAAAGTCAATACAGGCGCGGCGGTAGAAGTAGCTGGCGTGTTGGTAGCTTCCCAAGGTAAAGGACAGCGAATTGAACTCAAAGCCGAAACCGTGAAAGTCTATGGTGAAGCTGATCCCGAAGTCTACCCACTGCAAAAAAAACGCCACTCCTTTGAATTTTTGCGTACCATTGGACATTTGCGATCGCGCACTAATTCCTTTGGTGCAGTTTTCCGCGTCCGCAATGCTTGTTCTACAGCCATTCACAACTTTTTCCAAGAAAGAGGCTTTTTGTGGGTACACACACCCATCATTACGGCTAGCGATTGCGAAGGCGCAGGTGAATTATTTAGCGTCACCAGCTTGGATTTGAAAAATATTCCCCGCACAGAAAACCAAGCAGTAGATTATAGCCAAGACTTTTTTGGTAAACCTACATATTTAACCGTGAGTGGACAGCTAGAAGCCGAAGTGATGGCGATGGCATTTAGTAACGTCTACACTTTTGGCCCTACTTTCCGTGCAGAAAACTCCAACACCTCGCGCCACTTAGCCGAATTTTGGATGGTTGAGCCAGAAATGGCATTTTGTGACCTAGAAGGTGATATGGATTTAGCTGAGGCGTTTCTCAAATATATATTTAAATATGTGTTGGAAACATGCCCAGAAGATATGGAATTTTTTAATCAGCGCATTGATAATTCTGTATTAGCAACCGCCGAAAATATTATTAATAATCAATTTGAGCGTTTAACTTATACAGATGCTATCAAACTTTTAGAAAAAGCCGATTTCAAGTTTGAATATCCCGTAAGTTGGGGGCTAGATTTACAGTCAGAACACGAACGCTATTTAGCTGAACAACTGTTTAAAAAACCAGTAATAGTTACCGATTATCCAGCGCAAATCAAAGCTTTTTATATGCGGTTAAACGATGATGAAAAGACTGTGCGCGCAATGGATATTCTCGCACCAAAAATCGGCGAAATCATTGGCGGTTCACAACGGGAAGAACGTTTAGATGTTCTAGAACGCCGCGTAATAGCGCAAGGAATGAAGCCAGAAGATTTGTGGTGGTATCTGGATTTGCGCCGTTATGGTACAGTTCCCCATGCTGGTTTTGGTTTGGGTTTTGAGCGCCTCGTGCAATTTATCACGGGTATGGCAAACATCAGAGATGTGATCCCCTTCCCACGTACGCCGCAAAGTGCGGAGTTTTAATTTCGCATTAATCACCAAGTAGCTATTATTCTTCCTTGGGGTGTGTTATTGCTGAGGGTACGAAACCTTACTTTCTGAAAGGTGCGGTGCGCGACAACACACCCTACTCACAAAAACACCACCATAATCGTTGATTTGGTGGTTGCTTTGTGTGTCTTTAATTACGAATTACGCATTAGTAATTATTTGCTAAGACTTTTAAATTTTCAATTTTTAATCTTACTCAACTTCATTAAAAAGATGTTCTTCTAATAAAGGTTGTACTTTGCGGAACTCTTCAGGAGAAAGGAGTTCAGGCTTACCTGTGTTTGTAATGCGGGCAAAAAACAACAGGGGATCGAGTGGTGTATAAATAGCATATTCTTGTTCTTCGTCGTAGAAGCTAGCCAAGAGTTGTAATTGCTCTGGCTCTAAATCTGCTTCATCATCTTCAATTTCTAAGGTGAACAGTTCCGAGTCTTCTACAGGGGGTAATTCACCCGCAACTGTGAGCGCATAGGCAGTATTTTTTAAGATAAGATTCTGCTCTGAGAGTACGGCTTGAGCAGTAGCAAAAATCTTTTCTAGAGTATAGTCATCTTCTACTAGAATGGCTTCTTCTTCCTCGTTTTCACCTTGCCAAGCAAAAATTTCTACAGGTGAATCTACAGGTAGAAGTAATACATATTCTTGCCCATCAACTGATAGGGAATGTTCAATATAACAGTCCAGAGTCCGCCCTTTGTCGTCAGTCAAAGTGATGGAACCAGCATTAGCGCGATCATTGTCGTCAGGAAATTGTGAGGAAAACATAGCCGAGGTTTGGAACTTTATAAATAGCAGCAAATTTGGAGATCGTTTAACTATTTAATGACCGAATTATGTCTAAATAAATAGCCTCAGATGTAATACAACTGCCTGGTAATAGTTTTCAGAATATCATGTTAAAAGGTATCAATACTCAGCCGCTATTACGGATTTATAAGATTGAGCGCGGCGAGCATCCAGCCATTGTTGCAAAATTAAAGCAGCGGCTTTGCGATCAATCAAAGCTTTATGGCGTGATGGAGAGCGGTTTTCCGCCTTGAGCAGTTGTTCTGCTTGAAATGAAGTCAATCGCTCATCCACATATTCCACAGGCAGTTGTAGGGCTTTAGCGAGCCTTTTGGCAAATTTTTGCACCTGGCGTGCCTGAAAGCCTAAGGAGCCATCCATTGAATAAGGTAAGCCAATTACTAGTACTTGTACTTGACGTTGATTTACTAGTTGTCGTAGTTGTTCCACGTCCTGTTCAAAAGATGTGCGCTCAATAGTGGTGATCCCTGTTGCGATTAAGCCTGTGCCATCACAACCAGCGACACCAATACGTTTACGACCAAAATCTAATCCTAAGGCTGAAATCAATGTTTGTGCTTGCTCCTGGAGTATCAACTGAAGGCTGAAGTCTTAAATTAACTCATTTATAAAGACATATCACTTAAATGAGCCACTAAATGTGGTTTTTAACCCAATTAGAACTTCATCCTTTATACTTTATCCTTCATCCTTTTTCCTGCTGTACATCTGCTGGTTCAGGCTGGCAAGATGCTTCAAAGGCAGCAGGTTCTGATTTATTTGGCACTGTCCTCTCGGGCGATCGCGTCGGCAGCTGTGTCCATGACATCCCACCAGGGATGGGTTTACGGGCTGGTTGTAGTCCTTGCAACACTTCTGGCCACTGAATGCCTTCGAGGGAGACAAATTTAGACTCCCGTAATTTGTGCCAAACTGAGCGAGACATAATTAAGGTATGTTCGATGCGTTTGGCTCCAATGCGCTCTAAATACTCTTCTCGCTCTGGTTGATAATCGGAGGAAGCTAGTCGCAATCCTTGTTGAGGAAAATCTTGGACAATGCGGGCTAGTTGAGACAGCAACTCGGGATACAGCCAAGTATAGGCAGGGTGAACTGTCAGGGTTGCTACGTGGGGGGTAATACCCTTGCGATCGAGTTGTACCTGAAAATGTCCGATCGCGGCTTTGCGTTGGGGTTCAAATACGTAGCCACTGACTACTTCGGTTTTCGTTACCCATTGCTTGACAGCATCGCTTAAGGCTCCAAACAAACTCGTTTTGAAGTCACGGGTATTGCGATCAAACACCTGACGCACCAAAGGCGGCATCGAAGCTGTATCTAATTGATAGAGCAACTGAGCATCAGCATTACTTATAGGCAGTAGATTAGGCAAATCTGGCTCTGCTTGTGCCAATTCACTCAACAATTCGGGTTCGATTTCCCAGTAGGTCATTTCTGCCAAACGTTGAAATCCGTTTTGCCGATATAATGCCAGGGCTTCTAGGTCATTTACATTGACTTCCAGTATCCAAGTCCGTGCTTCGACTACTGACTCAAAGCAATGCCGTAAAAGTTGAGAACCTGTTACTTGCTTATCAGTAGCACGGTCAAGCATCACCCGATCAACTCGCCAAGTACTGCGGGTACGGTTAAACGGAGACACCTGAATCATGCCTAGCAGCATTCGCCCTTGCTCTGCTACGTAGGAACAAAATAGATACTGTAAGGGATTAGGAAACCAACTTAAAAATTTCAAAAAGCCATACCAGCGTCGCAGCCATTGCATCTGGCGTGTGGCAGAATCAGCTCCCTTGGGAGTGAGAGCTGCGAATGACTCTTGATGGAGGCGTTCGATACCGTCCAAATCCCGGTATTGGACTGGTCGGACGATCACGCTGAGATTTCGAGGAAGTAGTGAAGTCATTTTAATTCGAGCCGCCATTAAGCCTTAATTAACTGCTCTTGCTGAGTAATTGCTGCAATAATAATATTAGCGGCTTTCCGCCTTTAGCTAGTGATCCAAAAGAGTGATCTTGCTGACAAAATACTGAAAATAAATAAAAAAAGCAGATTTGATGATAACACTCTTAGCATATATCAACAATATCCGCTTTAATTTTATGTAAATATTAAGTGAAATTAATTGAAAGTTTAAATAATTTACAAACCTTGCCGAGAAGCGAGCTTTTCAAAATAGGCTTGGGTTTGATGGAGTAATTGCTCTCGACTATCTTCTTGATTTGGCTTGAGAGGTGGAACCAGATTGCGAGCTTGTAAAGTCATGTGTAGCTGTAAATGGGCAACATACTCGCTAAAATCTTCATTTACTACACTTGTGCCCGTTAAGAGATTTGATTCCAATGCCACTGGTATTCTCCTTGATTAGTCTTGTGCAGTTTTTTCACATGAAAAAAAACTTATCACGTTGTTTTGGTTTACTTTTTATTTTGCAATGAAGCGTAATGTTGGGAATGGGGCATGGGGAATGGGTAATTGGTGTTTGGTGTTTGGTGTTTGTCATTAATTATTGCTCCCCTGCTCCCTGCCCCCTACCCCCTGCCCCCTTGCTTTTCCATCCAATTCTTCCTCATCCCCCCGCTTCCACTGCACCTAAGCTTAACAAATTAGACTTTTGTGCTGTTGTTAAACCTGTAAGTTTATAAATATTCATCTGTTCATAAATTTGTTCGGCTTTGAGGGTGTTAACGCATTGTTGAGTTTGTATGTCCCAGAATTTAATGGCAGCATAGCCATCTCCAGAAATTAGGGTGTTGCCATCAGGACTAAAGGCTAGACACATTACCCAGGTATTATGACCTGTTAATGTCCCCAGGCAATCAGCCGTGGCTACATCCCAAAGTTTAATTGTGCCGTCACTACTGCAACTAGCCAGCATATTACCATCTGGACTAAAGGCGATCGCCCAAAGTAAATCTTGATGTCCTGAAAGTACATGGAGACATTCGCCTGTTTCTATATCCCACAGTCGCGTTAGTCCTTCAAAACTACTCCCGGTGGCAAAAGTACGATTATCGGGGCTGAAGGCGACGCACCACACCCAGTTATGATTACCTGTAAAAGTGCGATCGCATTGTCGGGTTTCTAAATTCCAAATCCTGACTGTTTGGTCAAAATTGCCAGCCGCTACCTTTTTACCATCGGGACTCAAGGCAATTGACATTCCCAGGTGTACTGGTAAGGTATCTAGGAGTTGTCCTGTGGATGTATCCCAAATTCTAATGTGGTTATCGTAGCAGCTACTCGCTAAAAAACTACCATCATGGCTAAAGGCGACTCCTGTCACCATCCCTGTATGCCCATACAAGATGTGGCTACATTCACCAGTTGTTACATCCCATAACCTAATTGTGCGGTCAGCGCTGGCACTGGCTAGAGTGAGACCATCAGGGGTAAAATCTACAGAGAAAATTAAATCTGTGTGTCCAGCTAAAATCTGACATTTACCATCAGTTGTCCATAAACGCACTGTGCGGTCTTCGCTGCCAGTGGCAATCATATCAGGGAAAATTGGGTGATAAGCGATCGCTTTAATCCAGTTATTTCTGCCCTTGAAGGTGCGGAAGCATTCACCGCTAGCTACATCCCACAGCCGCAGAGAAAAATCATCGCCACCGCTAGCTAGTTGCGTTCCTTGGGGATTAGCTGCGATCGCATCAATGGAATTATGATGTCCTTGCAAGGTTTTCAGGCATTGTTTTGTCGAGATATCCCACAGGCGAATTGTACAATCTACGCTACAGCTTGCCAGGATGTTGCGATTATCCACAAAAGCGATCGCTAGTATGCCATTTAAATGTCCTGTTAAAATTCCCAGACATTCGCCGCTTTCAATATCCCACAGCCTGATAGTTGCATCTAAGCTACCACTGGCAAGTACTCCTGATTCATTAACAGCCAGGGATTTGAGCCAATCGCTATGATCATCTAGGGTTTTGATACATTCTCCAGTAACAATATCCCAAAGTTTGATTGTATGGTCTTCGCTACCACTAGCTAGGATATTACCTTGAGGACTTAAGGCGACAGACCAAACTCTATTGCTGTGTCCATTCAGAATTTTGATACATTTACCTTCTGTAATATCCCATAGTCTGAGGGTACGGTCAGCGCTACTGCTAACTAATTGGTGGGAGTCTTGGGTAAATCTGACACAAAGCACGCCGCCATTATGCCCTGAAAGAACTTTGATACATTTTCCAGTGGCAACATCCCAAAGTTTAATTGTTGCATCTTCGCCAGCCGTCGCCAAAATACTACCATCGGGATTGAATGCGATACTCCAAATAAAAGCTAAGTGAGCGTCATAGGCGATTAACTGTTGACCACTGTTAACATCCCACAGCCGAAAATATCCATCAAAGTGTGCCGTAGCCAGCATTTTACCATCGGGACTAAAAGCGAGGGAGATGACTGTAGCAAAGGTTTTGGCAAAAATACATTTGGATAGATCTGCAAAGGCAAAGTTAACGCGCTTCAGGGGGGTATCTTGAAGATAAGCTTGCCAAATTGTCAGGTGAGAAAAATCATATCCAGTTAAGTCAATCTCTAGGTGACAGAGAAGATTGAGGATATTCCCACCTGTGTAACTAGGTTCTGGTTCTGCTTTATCCCATCGCTGGCGAGACTTTTGTTGTAGCGATCGCAAAATTTCTTGAAGACGAGTTGCAATGGCTTGTTTAGTTCGCAGTTGTTGCAGCAACCTGTCAATTATCGGTTGCAAAATTAATTTCGTTTGGGCAATGCGGATGTAATCTTTAGCAGTAGCCTTAATTAAAGCATGGCTGTGCAGAACCGAGTTAGGCGACATTTCCCACAGAATTTCTCTACTTACCTGCTGTATTAACTGGTCTGTTACATATTCCATCACCACAGGTTGCAAAGTGAAGCAAACAGGAGTTTGGGGAACTGACTTTTTTTCAATTAAACTGCGTCGGCTGAGAGAATCTAAAGCCTCCAAAAGCTTCATTGCAGGTACAGGTAAAACCAAATCAGCCCGTAAATCTGCTAAATTTACTGGTTCGCGATTAATTGCTAACCAGAACATCAATTCTTTTTCTAGGTCTGATAGTCGGTAAAACTGCTGGTTCAGCAAGTCATAAATACTACCAAAAACTGTAGAACCTTGAGCGAAAAACTCGGCAATATTGCCATCAAATAACTCTTGGATAGTAGTAGCAATAATTTTGAGCGCTAAGGGATTGCCTGTATAGTGTTGAATTAACTTTTGCCAATCGGTATCAGCACCACAAAAGAAACTTTTAGTTCTGACTAATTGTAGAGATGCGATCGCACTTAAGCCAGCCAGTTGCCAAGAACGCACAGGTAAATTTTCACCTTCCAACGCGGCAACTTCTTGGGGTTTTTCCCGGCTGGTGACTAAAATACAACTTTGATGGGCAGTTTCTCCCAGTAATTGGAATAATTGACCATAGTTTTCGTATCCTACTTGGTAGCGTCCCGAATGATCGCCACTAGTGAAAATTGATTCTGCATTATCGAGAATTAGCAAACAACGATGCGATCGCAATTGGGCGATTAATTGTGAAATCAAATCCCCAACATTTTCAGATAAAATCACTGGCTGTCCACAAGCAAAGAACTGAAGCAAATTAGCCAGCAAATCTTTCAGAGGTGGACTGTTACGGAGACTCCGCCACACCACAAATTCAAACTGTGCTTGAATTTGCTGTGCTAGTTTAACCCCCAGAGAAGTTTTACCAATTCCACCCATTCCCAGGAGTGCAACTAAGCGACAGCGATCGCTTAAAATCCAATACTCTAACTTGCTAATCTCCTCAGTGCGTCCAAAAAAAATAGAGACATCAACCGCCTCACCCCAATCAACTCGATTTTGGATTGTGGATTGTGGATTGTGGATTGATAAAAAATTAGGGAGTTCTTCTGATGTTTTCGTATCTTTCCCTGCTTCCTTACTTACACCAGCCCTTATATAATCGTTTGGCGTTAACTCTAATCCAAAAGCCCGGAAGAAGTATTCTAGGGTTTGTTTATCAACGCCTTCAGCGCGCGCCAGCACTTTAGAAACTGTAAAAGGAGCTAATTGAGTACGATAACTCAATTGTTCTAAAGTAAATCGCACTCCATCATTTTCGATAATTTCTAACTGATACCTAGCCTCCTGAAGCTTTTGAAAACCCGGGAGGCTAAGAATAACACCACGCCTGCGTCTTTGCTTTTGCGATTCCATAGGCTGGGAGGTTAGGGACTGGGGATTAGGGATTGGGGATTTGGGACAAGGAGGATATATCAAAGACTACCAAGAAATAAATTATCTCATCGCTGTTTAAGCAGAGGAGGCAGAGGAGAAATTTCTAACCTCCCATTACCCATTACCCATTACCCATTACCCATGCCCATTAAGGCACAATCAAAACTGGACAAGGAGAAAGATTAATCACGCGAGTGGTGACGCTATCAGTTGCCCCTTCATCAGTTAAGCCTAAGCCCCGACAACCCATAATGATTAAATCTGCTGCAATTTCATCGGCAACATCACAGATGGTAAAAGCTGGTTTGCCTTTCCGTTCTATAATTTCAGCTTTAATTCCTTGTTGAGAAAATAAAGTTTGGGCATTTTCTAAAAGTTTGGCAACCACATCTGGTGACACCATTGGATCGGCAACAGGTGCGTCTGTGGGTGGTTCTTCCACTACGGATAGTAGTACCAAACGACTACCATACTTCTGCACAACGTTGGTAACTACGTCGGCAGCTTCTCTGGCTTCCCGACTTTGATCAATAGGAAATAGAACTGTCTTGAACATATCTCTCACCTCCGTACCCCGTACTCCGGTAAAATCTGGATGGTTCTACTTTCAAAACAATAACAAAAAGGCGATCAGGAGGGTCTGGCTGTGTCCAAAAAAACTTTAGCAAATTTATCTGCGACAGATGTATCTGGAAAACGTGCTTTAGTACGGGTGGATTTTAACGTACCTGTTGACGATCAAGGCAATATCACAGACGATACTCGGATTCGTGCCGCCCTGCCAACTATCCAAGATTTAACGCAGAAGGGAGCTAAGGTAATTCTAGCAAGCCATTTTGGTCGTCCTAAGGGTGTGGATGACAAATTGCGTTTGACTCCCGTTGCTAAACGGTTGTCGGAATTACTGGGTCAAGAAGTTATTAAGACTGACGATTGTATTGGTGATGAAGTTGCCGCTAAAGTTGGTGCTTTACAAAACGGCCAAGTGCTGCTTTTAGAAAATGTTCGCTTCTACAAAGAAGAAGAAAAAAACGACCCAGAATTTGCTAAAAAACTGGCATCCAATGCTGATTTTTATGTAAATGATGCGTTTGGTACTGCCCACCGCGCTCATGCTTCTACTGAAGGTGTAACTAAATTCCTTAGCCCTTCTGTGGCTGGCTATTTGGTTGAAAAAGAATTGCAATATCTGCAAAACGCGATTGAAAATCCCCAACGTCCTTTGGCAGCGATTATTGGTGGTTCCAAGGTTTCTAGCAAAATTGGTGTAATTGAAACATTACTAGAGAAGTGCGACAAACTCATCATCGGTGGTGGGATGATTTTCACCTTCTACAAAGCCCGTGGTTTGAGTGTTGGTAAGTCTTTAGTTGAAGAAGACAAGCTAGAACTAGCAAAATCTTTGGAAGCTAAGGCTAAAGAACGCGGTGTTACCTTCTTGTTACCCACAGATGTAGTAGTAGCAGATAAGTTCGCTCCTGATGCTAATGCTACAACTGTCAGCATTGACAACATCCCTGCTGATGGCATGGGTTTGGATATTGGCCCAGACTCAGTAAAAGTATTCCAAGAAGCCCTTGCTGATTGCAAGTCAGTAATTTGGAACGGGCCAATGGGAGTGTTTGAATTTGATAAATTTGCTGTTGGTACAGAAGCGATCGCTCATACCCTCGCTGAAATTGGCAAAACTGGTGCTACCACTATCATTGGTGGTGGTGACTCTGTAGCTGCTGTAGAGAAGGTAGGTTTAGCAGATCAAATGAGCCACATTTCCACCGGCGGCGGCGCTAGCTTGGAATTACTCGAAGGTAAAGTATTACCTGGAATTGCTGCTTTAGATGAAGCGTAATTCGTAATTACTAATTCGTAATTACGAATTACGAGTGTTTTATGATGTCTCTGTGCTGATAAAAGCCAGAGATGAATAGCACTACTGAAGCAAACATAGCTGAATCAGATCCCCGACTTTTTGAAAAAGTCGGGGATCTAAATATCATTCACGTAAGAGACATCCAAAGTTAGGTTAATGATAAAAAGTCCAGGGTCAAAAGCCAATTAGAATTTGGACTTTTGACCCTGGGAAAGCAGTATTGAATACTAGACGCGCATCAGCTAATTACAGCTTTGTATTTCCTAGTAGATGTAATGAGAAAATTCACTACAATAAACCAGTAGTAAATTTCCAAGTATAGTTAGATGCAAGAGCATTGCCTGCCAAATCTTTAACACCAGTAGTTCCGCCTTTAACTGTGGCTGTATAAGTAGATAAACTCAGTAAAGGAAGAATGGGTTTAAGTGTTGCCGTGCGATTAGTCTGATTGTAAGTAACTGTAGCAAGTACAGGTATATTAAGTGAATTACGCAACTCAAAGTTAGTGCTATTAATCGTTGTTGAGTTGATCGGCTCACTGAAGGTTACTGTAATGCTTGTAAAGATACTAACACCAAAAGCATTGTTACTAGGAGTGCTAGAGGTGACTGTTGGAGCCGTAGTATCTGCCACGGTCGTAAATGACCAGGTGTAGTCTGCTGCTAAGGTATTACCAGCGATGTCTTTAACACCAGTAGTTCCGCCTTTAATCCTGACAGTGTAAGTAGTCGAATTTACTAAGGCAGTGCTAGGTACTAATGTTGCTGTGCGATTAGTGGCATTGTAAGTCACAGTGGCAGGTATAAGTGTATTAGCAGAATTCCGCAACTCAAAGTTAGTGGTATTAATCGTTGTGGAGTTAATTGCCTCGCTGAAGATAGCTGTAATACTTGGGGAAGTGCTAACACCAGTTGCATTATTGCTGGGAGTGGTAGAACTGACTGTTGGCGGAGTAGTGTCCCCTACAGTTGTGAATGACCATGTGTAGTCCGCGGCTAAAACATTACCAGCCAAATCTTTGACACCAGTGGTTCCACCTTTAATCCTGACAGTATAAGCAGTCGAATTGGCTAAAGCAGCACTTGGTGTAAGTGTTGCAGTCAAATTACTACTGTTGTAAGTCACCGTAGCAGGTACAAGTGTATTGGTAGAATTCCGCAACTCAAAGTTAGTGGTATTAATCGTTGTGGAGTCTATTGCCTCGCTGAAGATAGCTGTAATACTTGGGGAGGTGCTGACACCAGTTGCATTATTGCTGGGAGTAGTAGAACTGACTGTCGGTGAAGTAGTGTCTCCTAGAGTTGTGAACGACCAAGTGTAGTCCACTGTCAAAGCATTACCAGCTAAGTCTTTGATCCCACTGGCTCCACCTTTAATCCTCGCTGTGTAAGTAGTAGAAATTGCTAAATTACTGCTAGGTACCAGTGTTGCTGTACGATTAGTAGCGCTGTAAGTTACTGTGACAGGTACAAGTGTATTACTGGAATTTCGCAACTCAAAGTTAGTTGTATTAATTGTGCTGGAGTCGATGTCCTCGCTGAAGGTAGCTGTAATGGTTGTGGAATTGCTCACACCAGTTGCATTATTGCTGGGGGTTGTGGAGCTTACTGTTGGTGGGGTGGTATCCGTCGCTATGCTGGGAATAAACAGAATGTCAACCCAATAGTTAGCTGACTGGAAACTAGAATCTGGGAAACCGCCACCATATTTGTAGATACCGTTACTGCCACTTTCGCCATCGCGTAGTAGGTATAGTGGGCCGTTACTGATTCCAGAGTTAGCAAAGTATCCTAAATCTACAGCATAGTTCCCAGCAGGAGCATAGTAAGAAGCTACGTAGACAGTATTAGCACTAATCAGCACTGGATTAGTAAAGTTTACTGTTTGCCAACCAGAAGTGGTTTCATTAGTGAAGGTTGCTGTAGCTAACTGCTGACCAGTACTGCTCCATAGGGTACCAGTATGGGTGCCCGTGTTGCCAGCACCTTTGTAAAAGCGCACACCAGTGATGTAACCATCAACATTCGAGCGAAATTTGACTCCTAACTCTACAGCATTGCTGTCTGAGAATGATGGGTTTGTTGGAGTTGCTGAATTGTTCCAAATACTCTGAGGAGTTTGGTTTGCTGAAGTGGCGAATGACCAGCTATAGCTTGTTGCCAAGGCATTACCTGTCAAATCTTTAACACCAGTGCTTCCTCCTTTAATTGTTGCAGTGTAAGTAGTAGCAGTTGCTAAAGCATTACTGGGCGTAAGTGTGGCTGTGCGATTAGTGGCGTTATAGGTGACTGTTGCAGGTATAAGTGTATTGCTGGAATTACGCAACTCAAAATTAGTTCCATCAATTGTTGTTGAGTCTATGGACTCGCTGAAGGCGGCTGTAATGTTGGTAGTAGTGCTGACATTTGTTGCATTGCTGCTGGGTGTTGTAGAACTGACAGTTGGTGCAATGTTGTCAGAGGTGTATGTAGCAACGTAGTTACCACTATTTCCTGGAAAAAAGGCATACTCAACCCCTTTAACTACAGCGGTAGTATAACTAACGGGAGTACCACCATTGAGCGTAATATTGCTGAGTGTTAAATTACCAGAGCTAGTTGGCAGCATTGCCTGTAAACCATTGCTATTACTGCCCTTGGTGATTGTAAAACTCAGATTGTTATTGTTCCATGCCAAGGAGCTAAAAGACGAACTGTTGCGACCATCAAGCCAGGTCAGAACTTGTTTGGCAGAGACAATTGGTATACCACGGGCTAGCGCTGAGTCAACGACAGCATCAGAAACTGATGAGTTGGCAAAATCCGTATGGGCGTTAACGTTGAATACACCATAATACCCCTCTGTACCGATCGCGCGATCGAGTAGGGTATCGATATTGTAAGGGTAGGATTGTCCAGATTCATCTGTTAATTGGGTAGGTGCGCCAAACACGTCAATCATTGCGCCGTCTTGGTTAACAAAGCGCATAGGCATACCAGAACCAGTAAAGAAACCAGGACGGTCTGTAATCCAAGTAGGTGGCCAATAGTAGTAAGTAGTATCTAGTCTGATGCCATTATTCAATTCAATTTGTGGTGTACTGAACCAATCGCTCCACACCAAGCAGTGATGCCGTTGAGTTTTAGGGGATTCAATGTTGGTGTATTTACTAGTAAAGCTACTTAGTTGCTGTGTATATGTGGCATTAAGTGAACTAGCTGTGTAATCTGCACAGTTTGTATTTATATGCAAAGCAACTTCAAAGCCCCCATCAATATTTACATATTGATTGGCTTGGGGGTTGGTTAGGGGTGAGTTGGGATAGATGTATGAAGTACCCCGGATACACTGCCAATCATCAACGGAACAACCAGCAGGACTGAGCAATTTAAATTTGTCAAATCTGCTAGCAGTACCTCCATTTGCATGGTCGTCACCACTCATCAGCACAACTGCCTTTTTACCATGAGGGAAATACCAGAAACGAGGTAGCGGTTTTTTTGGCAAATTCATTTGCAGAATTAAGTTTGCCAGCAGCCGTTGTTGTTCATCAGCCTGAGGAATAGCTACTTTGTTGAGGTCTACCCAATCAGGTTGAGGATCGCCACTCTTATTGCCGAAAAATAGGTCATCAGAGCGAATCGGCGAGAATCCATCTCGTTCTTGTTCAGCCCATGCTGGATTACCTTGGCGAGTGTAGACAATAGAACGAGCTAAGTCGTAAGTAAATGCAGCAGCTTGCCCTCCATTACTACCAACACTACGGAGGGTAACCGCAGGATTAGAGGTTGATGTTGTGGCATTAGAGTAAAATGTCGCTATGCTTTCAGCACCATTCAAGGTATAGCGGTCAGCAGTTCCATGAAACTGTATAGTCTGATTGACAATGCCTTTGCCAGCAGAAGTGGAGTTGTTAACTAGCAAATAAGCATTTGCCAGTGTGGATGCAGCATCAGTTAGCCCCAACAATCCTGCAAGTTGTTTGTCAGGACGCATAGCGATTAGATTGCCCCCACTTGTCACCCAGTTAGTGAACATTGTTGCCTGAGCCGATGTCAGGGGCATTTCACTGAGGATGACAACGTCATAGTTAGCAAGTGTTGACGATGAAACTGATGAGATGTCAGTGACATTGAACAGGTTCAGCCCTTCGGTGCGGAGGATCTCGGCGTAATAGTTGCTAAAGGGATTGGCAGCAGATGTGACTACGAGGATTGGCCCACCTGGTGGCGATGGGATTGCTGCCATAAGCGTAGCTTTAGAAGTCTGAATCCTTCCTTCCGTTGTAGATTTCAGAGGTTTTTGCGAGGTTTTGAGAACTTTGTTGCGATTCGATGGTGTTGGTACTTGCTTAGGACGAATAGGTAATAAGTTGTTTAACTTTACTGTCCTTTCACGTACACCACTATTCAAATTCCACCAATCCACATCACCATTGCGGCTACCACTAGCAAAGCTTGTTCCATCTGGGCTAATAGAAACTCCTGTAACAGCATCAACTGTACTTAGGCGTAAGCGTAGTCCACCACTTTTGGCGTTCCACACAAAAATCGTGTTTTCATCACCACCTGCTACTAAACTTTGCCCATTTCGACTGAAAGCAACCGTCTTTAGAGGTTTAGTAGCATCACGAAAAACTTGGATTTCTTTCGCATTAGCCACATTCCAAAGTCGAACTGTACGATCCTGACTGGCACTAGCTAGGTTCGTACCATCTGGACTAAAGGCTAATCCTGTAACTGCACCTGCATGACTAGCTAAGGTTTGAAGTTTTTGACCTGTAATTAAGTTCCAAAAGATGACTGCACCGCCTGCGTCTCCACTCACTAAAGTCTTGCCATCTGGACTAACGGCTAGAGTGTTGACAAAATTTCTGTGTCCTTCTAGAACCTTGGTGAGTTGGTTGGTATTGACATTCCATTGAAAAATCTTTGGATCTTCACCACTAGTAAATAAAGTCTTTCCATCAGGACTCATCGCAAGTGTTCTTGGAGGGTGCTCTGGGCCTTCCAATATCTCACTTTCTTCACCTGTAGCCAGGTTCCAAAATCTCACTACAGTGTCTTTACCGACTGTCCTCAAGATTTTGCCATCTGGACTGAAAACTGCTCCACTCACAGGTGCGCCCAAGTGTCCTGGTAAATTTTTCATCAGATTGCCTGTTTTTGTGTCTAGCAAAGCAATCTGACTGTCACTGACCCCAGTCGCTACTGTATTCCCATCTGGACTAAAAGCGATCGCTGTAACTTCTCTTGGCTTTTGTAATGGCTGTGTTTGCGCTACTGTATATCCATGAAAATTTCCTATAAACAATATCATCAACAATGAGCAAATAAATAATCTCAAGTAATGAAAAATTTTTCTTCTCATACACGACTAGATACTATTCAAGTAACATTGAAATTATCCGATCAAACAACATTTTTTACAGATATCTTCATCAGATATATATATAAAAACACATATACAATGTTTAATTTTAAATAACACTCTTTGCTATAGCAGATTGCAAATTCTTCATTAAGATATTATGACAAATCAATACTTAATAGGCTTAAAAGTAAAAAATATTCTACTGCTATTGCTATTGTTTACTGTTGACATTTGACTGTTGCTGTGAACAGTCAAATGTCAACGACTTGAACAGAATAATTTATTTTTTGCAAAACCCTAAATATAAGTTTATATGTATAGGCTATTTGCTTTAAATATGTTATGAATATCAAATTCTAAGACAGTAAATACCTGGTATTGCTATTTTTAAAGCTTAAATTTTATTTTAAAAAATAAATTAAGATAATAAAAATATAGTCTAATAGCTGTGTAAATTGGAAATTTATAGGACTTACGCAAACAAAATTTGTCATTGCTACCGGAACGCATTTTAGGGAAGCAATCCCAGAATATCAGGCGATTACGTCGCTTCTCTTCTCTTCGAGAGGCTTCGCCAACGAGACGCTAACGCGAATGCTTGTAATGAAATAATTGCGTGACTTTTGCGTAATTCCTAATTTACTAAAGATTTTTCGTATTCCCTATTAAGTAAAGAGTGATAGGGCAAATTTACTACTAATAACCTATGATAGCCCTCAAATCTCTCTCCAATTTATTCCAATTTATATTTAATGGTGGATAAACTATCTAGGTCTTAATTACTTTTTAACCATTAGTTGATACCTGCACATATAACTATAGCAATCGGCATAAGCGTGGCGAGATTAGTTGTGAAGCTGGGGAATAACGAGCAGGAAAGCAGAAGATAAAAATGTAATTTTGCTTTTACAAATTAAATAGCTGTCATGAACTGGGTACATCAGAACACATGAAAAATTCATTAATCCCCCTTGCTCTCTGTTCCCTGTCCCCTTGCTTTTTCAAGTCAGTGTTACTATATGTTTGGCGTTGGGACTTCCAAGGAATAAATTACTCAATTCCGGCATCGAATATAACTATAGCAATCCTATTTAAGTTGTGAAAAATATCGGTTTTGGCTGTTGACCCTTAGCTCGACTTTATCCAAAATTAAGAACTCGGCTTTCTTGATTTGGCAAAAACCCTGGCTTTTTGGCAAATACTTTTTCTATGTCACTGATTCTCCATTAAGTCCAAAAAAATAAAACTATTCTCCTACAAGGGTTTCAGGGTCAGGTTTTGGGTTTCGTAAAAATGGATAAAGTCGAGCTTAAGGGTTCGATAGTTGCTTTCCGGCCAGGAACGCACTATCTTACTGTTGACCGTCAACGATTAACAGTCAATAACCCTGCATGTAATATTTCATAGCATCGGTAGCTAGATGACGAGTATCGAGGATTTTTCGATTTGGTTGCTATGTAACTACTGCGATCGCTAATGCCAAGGAGTATGCAGCAGCAAGAAGTGTAGCTGTTATCGCAACTTATGCCAAGAATATGTTTAAATTCACTCAATGGAGGTTAGCGGACTCGAACCGCTGACATCCTGCTTGCAAAGCAGGCGCTCTACCAACTGAGCTAAACCCCCATAAAATTAAATAGGTAGCTAATTTTAAGCTGTCATAATTATTGTACCTGAAACCGGTTCATTTCCAAAGGGATGAAGCAAGAAAATCTTCTAGTTGTTGTAGCACTTTATAAATTCGTCAGCTTACCGGATTTTGCCGATAAGCAAGAACCTCTTTTGTCTTACTGTCAGCAGCAAGGGATTAAGGGAACTATCCTCTTAGCAGAAGAAGGTATTAACGGCACAATCGCAGGTTCACGCCAAGCTGTTGACGCAGTTTTAGAATTTCTACGTTCCGATGCCCGATTAGCAGACATCGAATACAAAGAATCCTACGCTACCACGCCACCATTTGAGCGCATGAAGGTGCGGTTAAAGTCCGAAATTGTGACTTTAGGGTTACCAGAAGTCGATCCCAATGAAAAAGTGGGAATTTATGTCGATCCGAAAGAATGGAATCAAATAATTTCCGATCCGGAAGTTACCGTGATTGATACCCGTAACGATTACGAGGTGAAGATTGGGACTTTCACCAGGGCGCAAAATCCTCAAACTCATATATTCCGTGAGTTTCCTGAGTATGTACACCAAAACCTCGACCCCGAGAAACACAAAAAAGTGGCTTTGTTCTGTACTGGCGGGATTCGTTGCGAAAAAGCCTCATCCTTCATGCTGTCCCAAGGTTTTGCGGAAGTCTATCATCTTAAAGGTGGCATTCTCAAATATTTAGAAGAAGTTCCTGCCGAAGAAAGCTTATGGCAAGGGGAATGCTTCGTTTTTGATGAACGAATCGCTGTCCGTCACGGACTTGAAGAAGGCACTTATGATATGTGTGAAAGTTGTGGTCGCCCAATTTCTGAAGCAGATAAGGCTTCACCCAAGTATGAGGAAGGTATTACTTGCCCCTACTGTTTCGATGACCTTACCGAAGAAAAAAGAGTACGTCAGCAAGAAAAAAGGCGACAGTTTCTTTTAAAGGGTAACCGTAAATCATGAATAATGACAACTTTTAGGGAATGGGGAATGGGGAATGGGGAATGGGTAATGGGTAATGGGTAATTGGTGTTTGTTATTTCTCCTTGTCTCCTTGTCGCCTCATCTCCCTAATCCCCAACCTTCACTGCCAAGGTTAGACCATCGGCAATGGGGACTAAACTAAGATTTATTCGCGGGTCTTGATGCAGCTTTTGATTGAAAGCGCGAATTCTTTTGGTTCTATTGTCTTGTACTTGGGGATCTGCTACTCTTCCTGACCACAGGACATTATCGATCGCAATCAGTCCACCGGGACGGATTAATTGCAGCGATCGCTCATAATAGGCATCATAGTTGCTTTTATCAGCATCAATAAACGCAAAATCAAAGGTTGAGGCTTCCCCTGCTTGCAGCAACTTATCTAAAGTATCTAACGCTGGGGCAATGTGCAGGTCAATTTTCTCTGCCACCCCAGCTTGCTGCCAATAACGACGCGCGATCGCTGTAAACTCTTCACTAACATCACAGGCTACGATTTTTCCGTCGCTTGGTAATGCTAAAGCGACTACTAGCGTACTGTACCCCATAAATACACCTAATTCTAAAGTTTTTTTAGCACCTATTAATTGCACCAACAACGCCATAAATTGCCCTTGCTCAGGTGCAATTTGCATTCTCGCCATTGGATGCTGGGCTGTTTCTTGCCGTAATTGAGCTAATATTTCTGGTTCTCGCGAAGAAACAGATAGTAAATAATTATAAAGATTTGGTTCGAGTCCCTGTGTTTGATTGGTCATTGGTCATTGGTTATTTGGTGTTTTTTATCCTCATCTCTCCATTAGCCATTTCCCTCTACCATTGACTTTGTAATCAACTATTCACTGACTATGCCAAACCTGAAAGATGATGATAACGCTCTGCGTGAGGTGTTAATTCAAGCAAAAGCGATCGCAGTCGTTGGTCATTCTGATAAACCTAATCGTATCAGTTATCAAATCGCCCAATTTTTGCAGCGCGCAGGTTACACAGTCTATCCCGTCAACCCATTAGTTACAGAAATTGATGGAAAGGCTTGCTATCCTTCCCTCAGAGAAATTCCCGCGAGTGTAGATATTGTGAATATCTTTCGGCGTGCTGAATATCTGCCAGAAATTATAGAAGAAGCGATCGCAATTAATGCCCCAACCGTGTGGGTACAACAGGGTATTTGGAATCAAGCAGCCGCCCAAACTGCTTTGAATGCTGGGCTAAATGTAATTATGGATGCTTGTATCAAAATTGAGTATTTACGTTTGGGTGTAGATGCAGCCAGAGGTTAGGAACTGGAAGGGGACAAGGGGAAATAACTATACTTATGACAAATGACAAATGACCAAAATTAATTCAAAAATCAAAAATCGAATTGCTATATGTGTAGAGATGTTGCATACAACCAGTTACTTAAGTTACTGAACAAAATCCCCTTTAAAATTAGGAATATTATCAATTAATCATTAACAGACTTACTAAACTCTTTGTGGGGGGGTATGATGAGCCGTCCAATTATTCTTGGTATTGTCGGTGACAGTGCTGCTGGCAAAACAACGCTAACTAGAGGGATTGCTCAGGTACTCGGGCCCGAAAATGTCACGATTATCTGCACAGATGATTATCACCGCTACGATCGCAAACAACGTGCAGAAATTGGGATCACCGCCCTCCACCCAGATTGCAACTATCTAGATATTATGCAGCAGCATTTAACGCTGCTTCGCACGGGACAGTCAATTCTCAAACCAGTTTACAGTCATAAAACTGGTACGTTTGAACCGCCACAGTATATTAAACCGAATAAATTCGTCATTATTGAAGGATTACTCGGTTATTCTACTCGCGCTGCCCGTGATGCTTATGATGTTAAAGTTTATCTTGCTCCCCCAGAATCATTACGCGCCCAGTGGAAAGTTAAACGGGATACTCAAAAACGCGGCTATACTCCAGAACAAGTATTAGCAGAATTAGAAAAGCGCGAACCAGACTCAGAACAATTTATCCGTCCGCAACGACAATGGTCTGATATAGTTGTGAGTTTCTATCCGCCTGAAGATGCCACAGAAGAAACTAATGGACATCTTAATGTGCGGTTAGTATTACGTCCCACAATTCCGCATCCAGATTTTACTTCACTTTTGCACTTAACCGAGAATAGTTCCGACTCAGCAATTCGCTTGGGATTAGACAGGGATATGAGTAAACCTGTAGATGTGCTGGAAGTTGATGGTCACGCAACTTTAGAACAAGTTAATAAATTAGAGCAGATTATCTGCTCGGATTTGCCACATTTAAAAAATATTTGCAATCGCGAAAGTAACCCAGAACTTGGCAAAATTGCTGGTACAACTGGCGAGGTACTACAAAGTTATCCTCTGGCGTTGACTCAGTTGATTATTACTTACCATATGCTGAAGGCAACGCAAATTCATATTTAAATGGGGTAAAAGGGGAAAGGGGAAAGGGGAAATTTAAAACTTTTCTTTTCCCTAAATGCTAATCCCAACCTCGATTTAATTACGAACTAAGAATTATTAATTAATTTGCGATCGCATTTTTGAGGTAGGGTGTGTTATGCCGGAGGCTAACGCACCTAAAAGCTTAATGGTGCGTCATTGATGCCGTACTCTCGCTGCTAACGCATCCTACGTAAACTTATTTAATTATTAAGAAATACAACTTTTATGTAGCGTATGTTGTCGCTGTCTTTGCAACGCAACATTTATCGGAAGGCGATGCGTTACGCTTATGCAAATGATTAATATATAATTCCTAATTCAAATAATGAAAATAACTATACCTGAACTTTCTCTAGTTATTCTGATTGGTGCTTCTGGTTCTGGTAAATCAACTTTTGCTCATCAGCATTTTCAATCTTTTGAGGTGGTATCTTCAGACTTTTGTCGCGGGTTGGTTTGCAATGATGAAAATAGCCAAGCTGCGACTCAAGATGCTTTTGAGTTATTGCACTTTATTACAGCCAAGCGTTTAGCCGCAGGTAAATTAACTGTAATTGATGCAACAAACGTACAGCCAGAAGACCGTAAACCTTTACTGCAAATGGCACGAGAATATCATTGCTTTGCGATCGCAATTGTTCTCGACTTACCAGAAGAATTATGCCATGCGCGCAACCAACAAAGAAGCGATCGCAATTTTGGCCCCCATGTCGTGCGTCGTCATACTCAAATGTTGCGGCGTTCTCTACGAGGTTTAGAAAAAGAAGGTTTCCGCTATGTTTACACTCTCAGTTCTCTAGAGGAAATAGAATCAGTTGAAATTGAACGTCAACCTCTATGGAACAACCGCAAATACGAACACGGCCCCTTTGATATCATCGGCGACATTCACGGCTGTGGCGATGAACTGGAAACTTTGTTGCAAAAATTAGGCTACATCAAGGATGAAGTAGACAAAGAAGAACTTACCCCCTCATCCCCCTTATCTCCACTATCGCAATTTTCTACCTACTACCACCCCCAAGGAAGGAAAGCAGTATTCTTGGGTGATTTGGTAGACCGAGGCCCCCGGATTTTAGATACAGTCAAGCTAGTGCGAAATATGGTGACAGCAGGTACAGGTATTTGTGTTCCAGGTAATCACGAACACAAGCTGTTGCGGAAACTACGCGGGAAGAATGTCAGGGTGAATCATGGGTTAGAACAAACTTTGCAGGAGATTGAGGCGTTACCTGATGGAATACGCGAACCTTTTATTCAAGAACTGCGAGAATTTTTAGATTCTTTAGTCAGTCACTACGTTCTTGATGGTGGGCGATTGGTAGTAGCCCATGCGGGGATGAAGCAACAAATGCAAGGGCGTGGTTCTGGTGCGGTGCGGGAGTTTGCGCTTTATGGGGAAACTACAGGAGAGATTGATGAGTTTGGTTTACCTGTACGCTTTAATTGGGCGGGTGAGTATCGCGGTGAAGCGCTGGTAGTTTACGGACATACCCCAGTACCAGAAGCGGAATGGCTGAATAATACTATTGATATTGATACAGGTTGCGTATTTGGCGGTAAATTAACAGCTTTGCGCTATCCCGAAAAGGAATTGGTGAGTGTACCTGCGGCGCGTACTTATTGCGAACCGGTCAAACCGTTAATACAAAATTCTTGGACGCGCACATCTCAGCAAGAATTAGATGATGTGTTGCATATCGAAGATGTCTTGGGTAAGCGGATCATTAATACCCGGCTACAAACTAACATTACCATTCGCGAAGAAAATGCGATCGCAGCTTTAGAGGTGATGAGTCGGTTTGCAGCTAATCCCAAATGGCTGATTTACTTACCTCCCACAATGTCCCCAGTGGCGACATCTTCATTACTAGGATATTTAGAACATCCCACCCAAGCTTTAGATTATTACAAAAGCCAAGATATTACTGAGGTGGTATGCGAAGAAAAACACATGGGTTCGCGGGCAGTGGTGATTGTTTGTCGCGATGAGGCGGCGGCTAATAAACGTTTTGGGGTAGTAGATGAAGGGATTGGTATTTGCTACACCCGTACCGGGAGAAGATTTTTTGACGATGCAGCATTAGAAACAGAACTTTTGACGCGAGTCAACGCCGCCCTATCGCAAAGTGGCTTCTGGGAAACATTTAATACCGAATGGGTATGTTTAGATTGTGAATTAATGCCTTGGTCAGCTAAAGCCCAGGGATTATTGCGATCGCAGTATGCACCTGTGGGCGTAGCATCACGTCTTGCTGTTAATGATGCCGTATCTTTGTTACAACAAGCAAGCGATCGCGGTGTGGAAGTTACTAGCCAACTCAATCACTACCAACAACGCGCAGTAATGGCGCAGCAATATGTGAAAGCTTATCGCCAATACTGCTGGTCAGTTAACGATATTACCGACTTCAAACTTGCTCCTTTCCACATCTTAGCAACCGAAGGCGCTGTACATACTGACAAAAATCATCGCTGGCATATCGAAGAAATTGCTAAAATTTGCCAAGCTGACCCTGCTTTACTGCTAGCGACTGCATACAAAATCATCGATTTAACAGATCCTAGCAGCCAAGCCGAAGGTGTTCATTGGTGGGAAGAACTCACTAAAGCTGGCGGTGAAGGAATGGTAATCAAACCTATGCAATTTATTGTCCAAGGCGATCGCGGCATTGTGCAACCCGCAGTCAAATGTCGAGGACAGGAATATCTACGAATCATCTACGGCCCCGAATACTCCAGTCCAGAAAACATACAACGCTTGCGCCAAAGGGGATTATCTCTGAAACGTTCCCTAGCCATGCGCGAATTTGCCCTTGGTGTAGAAGCATTAGAGCGATTCGTCAACAATGCACCCCTACGCCGTGTCCATGAATGCGTTTTCGGTATTTTAGCATTAGAAAGCGAACCTATAGATCCGCGACTTTAATGCATCGCCCTGCATTGTTAATGCATCGGCTTACATTGTTAATGTATTGTCTTACATTGTTAATGTATTGTCTTACATTGTTAATGTATCGGCTTACATTGTTAATGCATCGCCCTACATTGTTAATGCATTGCCTCACATTGTTAATGTATCGCTTTACATTGTTAATGTATTGAATCACAATGCCATTGTATTGGGTGACATCACAATCAATGGCATCTACAAGAAATCCTCAAATTCCCTAAATAAAAAATTGTAGGGTGCTTTGCGCTATGGGAAAACGCACCATCAAACCAAACAAAATATCACGCCCTAGGAACACAGCACCACCGTGTCCTTATAAATCAATACAGTTCAGTTAAGAAAATTAATTGACAACAAAACCTAAAAACTAGTTATTCAACAAAAAACTCAACAATAATTTTGGAGGGGGTTTGGGGGACGCAACCGTCACCCAATCGGGGGTTTGGGGGAGAATCTCCCAATTGAGCTAGCTTTTTACACAACTGACAAATCATCACTAATGAACTTATCTGAACTGTATTGCCTTATAAATGCCTTTTTATTATTTACAATTTAAAATTCTAATGCAAAAGATAACACCCGCGTTTTACCCCAATAAGCTTGACCAAGAAAAACCCCAGGTGAAACCTCTCGGATTTCATCTCTAATTTTTTGAGCGATAAATGAGGTTTGAGAGTAGTCTAAAATAATCGCTTCACCTCTACCAAACCAACTTTCTCCGCGATAAACTTTGGCTTTTACTAACTTCAAACCTAAAATAGTAATTCGGTTCAGCAAGAAACTTTGATCGCGGTAAAATATCTTTCCTTGCCAAGCAAGTAATCTCACTAACGAAGCCAAAAAGTTACGACTAGGAAGTCCGGTGACAAAGACAACTGTACCCTGACCTTGACCATTGGGGATTTCTCCCACCGGACTATTTTGATAAAGTTCATCTAATTCAGCAGGCGACATTTTCATCATGTCTGCTGTGGTAATCGCCATTTTTGTTACCTATTATGTACTATGAATTAAAATTTCATCTATTCTTATACCAATTTTAAAAAAGAATGCGGCAGATTGTAGGAATATGGCACTGCCATGCCCTCTAGAATATATTGATGTGTCGCAAACATGATTTGATTTGGTATTAGCATTAGAGCCTTGGTTGGTGCGTTACGCTGCGCTAACGCACCCTACGAATATACCCAATTTAAGAAATACGAGTTACGAATTAAACTTTAATTCTTGTTGTAAATCAGTCATAAATTGCAAGAAAAAATCTTTAAACACGCATTCTCTTTCTGAACTACCAGTACCAAAAGTAAAACCTATATCACGAGTTTTCGCGGCTGCTTTGGCAATCATAAATAACAATACTGTTTTTCCGGGAGTTGTTGGCGATGACAACAGCCCATCAAATGTTGATGACTTCACCGCAATTCTTGGTACTTGGCGAGTTGGTGCATAGGTGGTAAATATTTGTTCGATTGGCTGATCGAGGTTATCTTTTAACTGTCTCAAGGATACAGAAGTTGATTGTACAACTTCACCAATATTATGCCCGACATCGAGAATATGAACGCCTTGGGGTAAGCTATGTTCGCAGTAATCCATAACTTTTTGCTGCGATTGCTGTCCCTTAATGTATTTCCAAGGCAATATAGCTTCAGTTAAGTCTTGAACTGTATATTTTGCTGTATGGCTAATTTCCGCAGGAATATCTTGACCAAAAAATCTGCGATTGACGATTTGCACCATTGCATCTGCTAGCACTTCATCGCTAGCATTTGTTCTTAACAAGTCAGCAATTTTTTTGACATCTTCTTGCTGATAACTAATAGCAACTTTCTCTTCCAAATATGCTCTTCTAGGATGATAAGTAGGATTCTTACTTGATTCAAAAGGACAAAACCACAAGTCACGCTGTTTATCGTGAAACTTGGTTGAGGAGAAATACAACTTCACCCACCAAGGTAAAGAAGCTGTATCGTATGTATGCAAGCGATCCACATCCCCTGATGTTTCAATTAGTCTAATTTGCTCTGGGTCAGAAACAATGATTACATCCAGTAACAATGGGATATTAATCCGCAAAGGTTTGACTGAAGACTGATTTAGCATCTGTATAGCCCAAGTAGCTTGGTCAATGAGTTAATGCTGCCATATATTAGTGATGGCAAGTGCAAACTAATACCGCAAACTTTATCTATTATCTATTCTCAATTCTCATGAATAATATAACAGTACCCTTGGGGGTACTATTCTTTGTTAAAGCAGTGACTTACATTTGATAGGTATTATAAATTGTCTGACATAGAGCGATAAGCAACTTATTATTTTTTTACAACTGCTGCAATCATTTAATTTTTTTATATGCTGTTTTCGACTATTTTGTGATTTTGTGAATCACATAAAATCTCGCAAACTCTTGCTATTAGTAAGTTTAGGCAAAGATTAATACGAATGAACTATAAATTTGAGTAGGCGATCGCGCATAAATTTTGTAAGTTAGATTGATAGATAGAAAATGTCTCATTGATTATTGAAAAAATTAGTACGGCACTCCAGCCAGTACAAAATAAGATGCGTTAGTAACGCATCCTACTAAATTATCAGCAATTTTTGGTGCGTTAGCTTAGGTTATTACACACCATCATTGTGGTTATTTATATTGCTTATATGGAGTATCTATACTCTCAATAAAGCAATATTATTTTTGTGAATGTTGCAGGTTAATTTGATTAGCTGTGAGGTATTGGCAACTTTTATTGTCATCAATACCAAAGCCATGCTAACTGACAATCGATATCTAAAAAAATACTTATGCCTTCAGAAAATCCCGAAAATCAGGTGTAAGTAATATAAGCGGAAAAAACTGAGTCATTGTCTCAAGAAATATTAGAGGAATTGGTCAAATGTTTGGAATTCCTTGGCATCGCCTACCTACACCATTAGCATTGTTAAAACTAGTTGGTTTTCGCAACAAATTAAGAGAAGAAAACCTCCACGATACTTCTCAATTACCTGATACAAATCAGCTTCCTCATCCTGACCCTAGTCCTGATGGCCGTCATTTGGTAGCGCGTACCCCAGATGGTAGTTTTAATGACCTAAAAAATCCCGCAATGGGGATGGTGGATACTCGCTTAGGGCGAAATGTTCCCCTAACAAAGGCTAATGTAGATCAGAAAAATATTCTCAATCCCAATCCCCGCATTGTTAGCCAGAGATTGATGACGCGAGATAAATTTATCCCAGCGGAATCTTTGAATATCTTGGCAGCTGCTTGGATTCAGTTCCAAAACCATGACTGGTTTTCTCATGGAGACAATCAACCAGATAGAAAAATAGTCATTCCCCTTGCAGAGGATGATACCTGGCCGCAAGAACATCGACCAATGGCGATTAAAGAAACCTTAGTAGATAAAAGCCGCCCAGAAGGGAATAAAGCAGAACCCCCAACTTTTATTAACAAGGTGACTCATTGGTGGGATGGTTCGCAAATCTACGGGAATAATGCCAAACAGGTGCATGAATTGCGTTCTCATGTTGATGGCAAACTGATTATTGGCGATGATGGGCTATTACCTGTAGATCCAGCAATTGGAGTTGATCGCACTGGCTTTAATGACAACTGGTGGATCGGCTTAAGTTTAATGCATACCCTGTTTGTTAAAGAGCATAACGCCATCTGCGATCGCCTTAAACAACTATACCCAGATTGGCGAGATGACGACCTCTACGACCATGCGCGATTGATTAACGCGGCATTGATGGCGAAAATTCATACAGTCGAATGGACTCCCGGTATCCTCGCCCATCCCGCCTTGCAAATTGCTATGAGTGCTAACTGGTGGGGGTTACTTGGTCAACACGTGAAGAATCTCTGGGGACGTGTTGGCGAAGGTGAGACACTGAGTGGAATTATTGGTTCGCCAACGGATCACCATGCAGCACCCTACTACATTACCGAAGAATTTGTGAGCGTATATCGCTTACATCCCCTAATTCCCGACGAATTTGAATTTTATTCCCATAAAAATGGTGAATTGCGACGTACAGGCGACTTTTTTGAAGTAGCAGGTAAACGCGCTAGGGGGGTAGTAGAAGAAATTGGCATCCCAGATTTATTTTATTCCTTAGGAATTGCTAACCCAGGGGCAATTACCTTACATAATTACCCCAAAGCCTTACAGAAATTAATTCGCGACAACGGCGAAACCTTTGATTTAGCTGCTATTGATATTTTGCGCGATCGCGAACGTGGCGTACCCCGCTATAACGAATTCCGCGAAATCATTGGTCGCGGTCGAGTCAAATCCTTTGAAGAGATTACCAGCAAGCCTGTCTGGGCGAAAGAACTACGGGAAGTCTACAACAACGATATCAACAGCGTCGATTTAGTTGTGGGAATGTTTGCCGAAGACTTACCAGCCGGCTTTGGCTTTAGCGACACAGCCTTTAGAGTATTTATCTTAATGGCTTCCCGCCGCTTAAAGAGCGATCGCTTCTTCACCAAAGACTACCGCGCCGAAATCTACACCCAATTCGGTCTCGACTGGATCGACAGCAATGGACTATTATCCGTCCTCCGCCGCCACTATCCCACCCTAGCACCAGCCTTTTTTGGCATTAACAACGGCTTCGCCCCTTGGCGAAAGGTTGGAATAGCGGGATATTAGGGAATGGGGCATGGGGCATGGTAATTGCTAATTGCTAATTGGCTTAATTATTCCCCCTTGTCCCCTTTCCCTTTCCCCTTTCCCCCTCATTTCCCCAATCCCCAATCCCCAATCCCCACCCCATGACTACCTTGAGAACCCTACAACCAGGTGATGAAATGTTGCTAGAGAATTTTCTGTTGCAACATACTGATACTTCGATGTTTTTGCGTTCTAATTGGCGAGAGGCGGGGTTGGTGGATCGGGGTGAAATGCTTCAGGGAACTTATATTGCGGCGTTATTAGATAACAATATAGTTGCAGTCGCCGCCCATTATTGGAATGGGATGGTGGTAGTACAAGCGCCAGTGTATTTGCCAGAAGTGGTGCAAACAGCAGTAGCCCAGTCTCATCGCGCTATTTCTGGAATTGCTGGCCCGGCTGCACAAGTGAAAGTTACCAAACAAGTTTTAGGGCTTGCTAATCACCCCACTAATATAGATGAGCGTGAATTATTATTTTCCTTAGCGCTATCAGATTTACAAATTCCTCCAGCCTTAGCATCCGGTGAAGTAAAGTGTCGATTGCCACATCCAGAGGAATTTGATTTACTCACTGAGTGGCATGTTGCCTATGATTTAGAAACTCTGAAAAAATCTGAAACACCTGATTTATATACAACTTCCCGCCAGGAAATAGCAGCGCATCAAGCTAAAGCTACGCATTGGGTTTTAGTAGTAGAAGATACACCAGTTGCATATACTACCTTTAACGCCCGCTTACCTGATATTGTCCAAATCGGCGGAGTGTGGACACCGCCAGCTTTACGGGGTAAAGGCTATGCGAAAAGCGTGGTTGCTGGCTCATTATTAGAAGCGCGATCGCATAGTGTAGAACGGGCTATTTTATTTACACAGCAAACTAACCTAGCAGCACAAGCCGCTTATCGTGGTATTGGTTTTCGGGCGACTGGTGAGGAATTTGGTTTAGTTTTATTTGACATGAAATAAATCTGGAATCAATTTTGTATTATGTGTAGTATACAAAAGTGAATTGATAGCCAGAATTTATTTATGAGATGCGATCGCTTCCAAAAATCCTTCTCTGCCGATTCTACGTTAAGCAGTAAGCTGTTTGACTTGGTAGAAGACACCTTTCCAGGACTTACTAGCCTAGCCGAACGCGCAAGAGAACTAGGTGCATCATGGGAAGATGCTTCAACTCCGTTTATTCTGTTTCATGATGATGTCGCCATCACCCATATCGGAGTTTTAGAAATTCCGATGTACATCATGGGAGAAAAAGTAATTGTTGGCGGAGTTCATGGCGTATGTACCCGTGAGGGATTTCGCAGAAGAGGCTATTACCGTGAAGTCATGAATGAAGTAATGGAATATTGCGACCAACGTTATGAAACTCTAGTATTGACGACGCTGGAACCAGAGTATTATTTACCTTTTGGCTTTCGCGTAGTTCCAGAACACAGCTTCAAACTCAAGTGTAATTCCACAGGTAGCATCAACGGCTTGAGAACGCTGGATTTTGCAGATGTCAAAGATATCGCATTGTTGCACAGACTTTTAGAAACCCGTGTACCAGTCTCTAATATCGTTGGGGTAGTCAACGAAAAAGCTGTATTCTGCGTTGATGAAGGTAGCCGACCTTTACATTATTTCCCAGATTTAGATGCGATCGCCTGCATGGAGATAGAAGATACCACACTTCATCTTTACGATTTAGTCACAACTCAAATGTATCCCTTGCAAAAAATCTTGGATAGGATACCGCAACTGATTGAAGAGGTGGTGATTTACTTTAGCCCTGATCTACTCAATGTAGAGGATGTACAAGCATTTATCTATGAAATTGAAGAAACTAAGTTAATGGTGCGTGGTAAATTTGCCGCAGAAAAGGAAAAATTTACCCTTCCCCGTTCTGCACGTTGTTGAAATTTGGGCATAGGGCATGGGGCATTGGGCATTGGTAATCGGTAATGGATATTTCTCCCTCATCCCCCTCATCTCCCTCATCTCCCCAGTCCCCAATCCCTAGTCCCCACTCCCCAGCCCCAACTTCTAGCGCATCATCTCAAAAAATAGTGTCCATCAATAGGCCTATATAACAGTGACAGCATATTGACTCTTGAGTATGAGGGATTTCTGTCAGGAAGTTTATAAAGTGTTACCTGTACATTATGGCTTACGGAATTTACAGATGGCTTCTCAACAAGAAACTAAGGGCAAACAAGGGGAAAGCGCTAGTAAAAAAGAAAGTGGAACATCTGCAAAAGCTAATCCTGTAGAGAATTTAGAACTAGATTCACTGTTTGAAGCTCTTGAGGGTGATCTGACTTCTTTAGATAATGAAGCAGCTCTAGAATTAATCGACCAATGGTATAGTTCTTTGCATAAAGCTAAAGAACCAGAAATCAAAGAAATTGCCAATAGTCTGAAAAACCTCAAGCAACTTGTCAAGAGTGGTAAAGCCACAGGTCACGAAATTGGCGAAGTCCTAATTGAAATTGGCGATCAAATCAGTGATTTTGCAGGTGAAGCTGATAAGGAAGTCAAGACTCCTTTGCACAGATTAGGTAAGCAACTCAGCAAAATCGGCGTTTCCTTGGGTAAACAAGAAGACCGCGAGCAAATTGAACAAATAGACTCGCTGTTAGAAACTCTAGAAGGAGACATTACCAAGATTGAGCCAGAAGCAGCGCAAGGTGTAGTTGATACTTGGTACAGCTTACTGCACAAGTCCGAACCTGAGAATCTGCAAGAAATCGCCAATGGTTTAAAAGAACTTAAGCAATTGCTGAAGCGTAAAACTGCCAAAGGTGCAGACTTTGCACCAGTGCTGACAAGGCTAGGTGAACAAACCGAACAAGTTGGCGCTGAAGCTGCAAGAGGATTCAAAGGCCCGTTGAAAAAGTTGGGTAAGTTACTCAGCAAAACTGGCAAATCTTTAGCCGAGTAATTCACCTCTAGCATCAGCTCTCAATATACAAGGGTGTGTCAATACTTGTCGGTTAAGGGCAAAATGGGAAAGGGAAAAGGGGTAAGAAAAAACCTTTAACCCTTACCCTTTCACCTTTTCCCCAAACTAAATTCCGAGTTGAAAATCCTTAACCGAGCAGTCTTGAAGGGTGTGTTGTCGCCGAGCGCCGTACCCTCAGCAATCACACACCCTACCTGAAGATTTCTTAACTTAGAGCATAATTAAACCTAGCCTGATACCAACGCTTACAGCCTCGGTGCGAGTAGAGACACCCAGCTTTTGAAAAATCGATGAGATATGAAACTTTACAGTATGCTCAGAAATGTGCAACTGTTTAGCGATCGCTCGATTACCTAAACCGGAACCAAGCATTCCTAATACCTCAATTTCTCTGGGTGTCAGGGTTTGTACGGGATTAGTGGCAACTTTTTCCCGCAGGGGTAGTAACTCTAAAAAATCCGGATGTAGCACAACTAAATTATCTGCGATCGCAATTGTCGCCGCGATAATTTCTGATTCTGTACTGGTACTGGGTAATAAACCCCGAACGCCAGCATGGATGGCTGCTTCTAAATCAATGCTTTCTAGTTCCTCTACAATTACTAGAAATCCTACGGGGTATTGCTGCTGTTGAATTAAAAGCAATTTTTCCCAAATGGCTGGTTGCAGATTAGCACCTAAATCTAGTAGCACTACATCAGGTTCTAATTGTTCTACTTCCCTAGTTAACACATCCAAATCGGATGCACTCCCCACAACAGTTAGCTGGGAATTGCTAGTCACAACCGCTGCTAAACCTGCGCGCACTACAGGGGAAGTTGCAACTACCATCACCCGAATCATCTCGACTCCACTGCAGTTTTCCCACTCTGCAATACTACATAAACTACAAATTGTTGACCTCCACGCCAAATTTGTAGGGGTAAGGCTTCGCCATCTTTGCTTTGTTGCAGATATTTGCCTAAATCATCATATCGAGAGAGCGATCGCCCCGATACGCCAATCAGCACATCGCCAACTTGCACGCCAGCTGTGGCGGCTGCACTATCAGGAAGCACAGATAATACTAATAAACCGAGGTTGCGATTACCTATCAGCACAGGTTGCAAAGTTACTCCCAGTTGCGGACGGCTGGCACCCAGCAAAAAGCGGTTGACTGCTAAACTGGGGACGGCGACAGCTAAACCGTTGACAACCATTGTATTAATTCCGACAACGCGACCGAGACAATCAGCCAAAGGCCCGCCAGAATTCCCAGGATACAACCGAATATCTGCCATCACCGCTTGTTGATGCTGTCCGTGGATAATTCCTGTAGTCACAGCGCCACTATCAGCAAAGGGATTACCCACCGCCACCACTAATTCCCCGACTCGCAACGCATCAGAGTCACCAATAGTTGCAGTCTGTAAGTTAGTGGCGTTAATTTTCAGTGCGGCTAAATCTTGTTGTGGGTCAAATTGGGTACGTACAGCCTCAAATATCCGCCCATCAGCTAATTCTACCGTAGCTCTGTGACTAGTGGCGACATGGGCATTGGTGATAATTAAGCCATCGGCTTGCCAAATCACACCAGAACCAACTCCTTGAGAACCGCTTCTGACTTTAACGGTGCTGTGGCGTAACTTTGCAGCTAAGGCCGCCAATTCATCAGCAATATTGGGAAAGCTTGTGTTAGTCATAGTTTTGCAATCGTGAATGTTGGATTTTGAATTACTCAGCAGGGCGATCGCCAATTGCGATCACTAACTCGACTAACACCCCACCCCGTACAACTTGCAATGGCACAGTTTTACCCACGCGATCGCTACTATTAAGTAACGCCATCACATCACCGGTATCACTCACGGTTGTACCATCCAGCTTCACCAACACATCTCCCAGCAGTACCCCGGCTTTGTCCGCAGGCCCGGCTGGCTCAACATTGACAACAATTACACCAGTAGCAGTAGGTAAATTTAAGGCTGTTGTCAGGTTATTGGGTAAGTGTACAGGTTGCATTCCCACGCCTAAATAACCCCGTGCAATGTGTCCTTTGGCTAACAATTGCTCAACTACACGATTAACTGTAGCCACAGGGATAGTTAATGCTGTACCACGCCTTCCCGATGTATTCATGCCTACTACATTACCAGATGCATCTACCAGTGGCCCGCCAGCAAAGCCTGGATACAGGGTGATATCTGGGCGGATATATTGGTCGATATTCCCACCGTTCATACTCCGCCACGCACCACTTACGACACTCACTGCACCCAAAGCCGCGCGCAATTCACCTTCGTTACTTCTGGCTATTCCTAATACCAAATGGCCTACTTTAAGTGTTGTAGTATCGCCAATTGTCGCCACAGGTATGGCTAAATCGGAAATTTTAAACACAGCTATATCGGTACTAGAATCATGCCCTAAATGTGTAGCAGCAACAGTACGACCATCTGCCAAAGTAACAGTAATTTCCTCATAACGCTGCAGCGATTCATCGGAAGTGACAACAATCCCATTCCGCCAGTGAATTCCACTTGAAGAAATTCGTCTACCAGCGTTAACTGCGACTACAGAACTCCCGGCTTGTTCTACGGTATCGGCTAAACTGTTGGACAAAGCTAGTAATGAAGACATCTAATTTCTCCACAAACCTTTGGATATACTCAATATCCTGTACTGTTTTACCTTTGGGCGACATCAGAAAATTAGGGAGAATTCACCCTAGACAAATGGCTAGTGTTGTTAGCCGTACTTTAGGTAGCAAAAAGCTTATAGGGTTTTGATGTTGAGTTTTTAATGAGGCAAGATATAGGTTTGTAGTTGCTATTTAGCGCCGCTAGCTACCACTCAAAGATATTGTTTTATACTCGCTGTTCTCTGTGAGACGTTACCTTGGAAGCAACGAGTAAGTTCATGCATCAAATAGCCGTAAGAGAACTCATATTTGATTGAGCAAAAAACTTGTCTATACCTTGATTCCTGATTCCCTATTACCTGTTCCCTGTTCCCTTTCTTTCTAGGCAAATGATTTCTGCAATCAAACCAGATAGTTATATAAAAATTTAATATTTGATTCTAGTCTACCCAGTAAAAATTTATATTCTGAATTGAATGGTAAACCTAAGACACACAAACTTAAGTAAATATTTTTGTAGCAAACAATACTTGTTAGATTGGCTTGACAGAAATACTGAGAGAATTGTAAAGTTAAAATTTGACAAAGATATTATTTTTATAAAGTCACTTAAATAACTACAAAATGATCCTCAATACATGGCATAATTAGATACTTACAAGGTTGAAGCCAAAACAATATCAATTTAATAAAAATTTGCTTTGCTTCACAGCAATTATGGTAAACGCCGATTTCACCATATATCAGCCTGGTATTAACACTATAATAGTGAAAAGATTTCATGGTATTATTGCCATTCTTTGTTATCAGCATAGGTTTTTATTTAGGGAAATTTCTTTACATAAAAACCACTAGGTGCATTACTGAGGCAGAGAAACTTCATGTAGCTATTGTACTGAAATTTACAAGGTTTCCAAATTATGAGTTAGAAAATTTTTTACAACATATTCATGATTTGGCGACCCGTACCAATTGTTTGAGCTTTTACCTGTTCCCTATTAATTACTATGTGTGTACTGATATCAAGCTACTTGCTGGTAAATCAGGAACACAAATAAAAGTTAGCTCTAGGAGTATCCATCACCAAGTATCCCGAAAATTGCAATTATGAGATATTAAAACTCAAAATTAAAATCTGGGAATCGCAGATGGAGAAACTAAAGTAGTTACGAAGAGATGGGTGATAAATATGAGAAAAAATATTTTGTTATCCCAATGGTATCAGGGGATTTTCACCTATCTACTGCTCAATATCAGGGGTTATATCGTATCTACTTTTACAGCTATCTTTGCAAGAAGATAAATGAAAATTTATTAATTTCCAGTCACTAGTTTAAAACCTAGCTTGAAGTTCAGTATTAAATATGAAGTATTAATCTGACTGGATATTGATACTTGTTGATTTTAGGGTATTTTCATTGACTGACAGGTGAAGATTTTTTATGAATAATAGGCTTCATGGCAACAATACTTTGACATCAGAGTATCAGCCATCATCTTTAAACCCACCCGTAAACCTTGAGAAGCAGAATAATTATTCCCTAGAATTAGGAGCACCAATTCCCCAGGATCACCAGGCACAGCAGGGATTAATCAAGTCTTTATTTCAGCGTTTTTATAATCTTTCTATTGGACGTAAACAGCTGATTGCTTTAATTGCATCAGAATTAGTATCGATTGTTGGCATTAGTTTAGTAGGAAGATACTTAATTACAAGTAATTTACAAACTCTTTCACTTGAGCAAGCCAAGTCAGAGTTAGCTGTTACAGATATCAATTACAATATCAAAGTTAATCAGATGGGCTTTGGTTTCCGGGGACAATCTGATAATGCAGCCATTATTGAAGCGGCAGTTTTGCATAGTTCAGGTAAACTATTACAGCCGGAATTAAGAACTGAAGTCAAACAAATTCTAGAAAACGAAATCAAGGCCAGAAAAATTGAATACGCTACCTTGGTGGGCAAAGATTTAAGGATTATTGCTAATGGCAATGCTAATCGGGAAGGTGAAACTTTTAATCCCGATAATTTGGTGAGTGAGGTATTAAATAACCCTCAACAAATTAAAGCCACAAGAACTATCAGTTGGGCAGAGATTAGCAAAGAATCGCCTGTCTTACCTGAAGGATTCAGAAACCAAAATGCCTTGATTCGTTACACCGTAACACCTGTAAAAGACTCCAAAAACCAAGAAGTTGTTGGTGCTTTAATTTCTGGAGATATTGTCAATGGTAAAGATCCCATCGTTAGGGGAACATTACAAGCTACTGGCGGTGGCTATAGTGCTGTTTACCTACGTCAAGCAACGGGTGAATTTTCTTTAGCAACAGCTTTGGATCAAGGTTCATCTAAAGATATTAATCAAGCACAAGCAAATGTGCAATTACCGGAAACCGGGAAAAATTTATTGGCAGCAGCAATATCAGCCAACGGTAGTGCAGTTACCGGCAGAATAAAAGTAGGTAACCAAACTTACACGATGGCAGCCAAGGCAGTACCTAATAAAACCATTGAAACAAATGATGGTTCAACTACCGTAGTAGATGAAAACTCAGTAGCGGTTTTAGTGCGAGGAACTCCAGAAACTGCGCTCAATCAATTGCTAGAAAATAGCTTTTGGGTAGAAGTTCTGACCATAGTTTTAGCATTATTAATCATATCGTTTTGGGCACTCGTATTTAGACGAGGAATTGTCAAACCAATTCAGCATTTAGAGCAAACAGCCCAAAAATTTGCCACAGGCGATCGCACCGCTCGGGCTGAGATTTTTGCCACTGATGAAGTCGGGCAATTGGCTAACACTTTTAATCAAATGGCAGATAAGCTGACAGAACAAGCAATTCGCCAAGAAAATGAAGCCAAACTATCACAAATAGTCAATGAAATTACAGCTCGCTTCCGGGGTACGCTCAACGCTAAAAAAATCCTCAATGTTGCAGTCAGCAGTACCAGAGAAGCTATCAAAGCAGATCGCGTCATTGTCTATCGCTTTAATGAAAATTGGGAAGGCACAATTATTGCAGAATCCGTAAGTAATGATTGGCCATCCTGTCTAGGAGAACAAATTGCCGATCCTTGTTTTGCTAGAGATTATGTTCAAAAATATCAAAAAGGCCGGGTGCAAGGCCTAGCAAATATCTATGCTGCCGGCTTGGGTGATTGTCACCTAGCGCAACTAGAAAGATTTGCCGTCAAAGCCAATTTAGTCGCACCAATTTTAATTGACAACAAACTCTATGGTTTGTTGATCGCCCATCAATGTTCCGGTTTCCGGGAGTGGGAAGATTTAGAAATTAATTTGTTGAAGCAGGTAGCAATTCCTGTTGGCTATGCGCTAGAGCAATCATCGCTTTTAGAACAAATAGATACATCTCGTTCTCGCGCCGAATTAACCGCACTAGAACAACGTCAACAAAACGAAGCTTTACAACAGCAAATCCTCACACTCCTCAGTGATATCGAAGGCGCATTTCAAGGTGACCTGACAGTGCGATCGGAAGTGACTTATGGAGAACTAGGAACTGTAGCCGACTTTTTCAACTCGATTGTGGAAAGTCTGCGAGTGATTGTCACCAAAGTGAAAGCATCTGCTATCCAGGTGAATACAGCCCTTGGTAAAAACGAAGTAGCTATCCGTCAACTTGCTGATAAAGCCCTTAAACAAGCAGACGATATTAGTCTCGGCTTAAATAGCATTCACCAAATGAAAGTTTCGATTGAAGCTGTAGCCGAAAATGCCCGACAAGCTGCGCTAGTGGCTCACAGAGCATCTTCCACGGCTCAACAAAATGGCGAGGCAATGGATCAAGCTGTACAAAACACCATGAAATTGCGTTCCACAATTGGTGATACGGCTAAAAAAGTCAAGCGTTTAGGAGAATCTTCGCAGCAAATTTCTCATGTAGTCGCCTTGATTAACCAAATAGCTATGCAAACTAACTTTTTAGCCATCAATGCTGGTTTGGAAGCCACCAGATCCGGTACAGAAGGCGAAGGTTTTGCAATTATTGCTGAAGAAGTTGCTTCCCTAGCAGCCCGTTGCGCTGATGCTACCCAAGAAATTGAGCAGATAGTCAAGAAAATTCAACGGGAAACAACTGAAGTAGTCAAAGCTATGGAACAGGGAACTCAGCAGGTAGTAGAAGGTACTCACATTGTAGAAAATGCCAAAACCTCCCTGAATCAAATTCTCAATGTCTCTGCACAAATTGATGATTTAGTCCAGTCAATTTCTGCAGCCACAGCATCTCAAGTACAAACATCGCAAGCAGTCAGCAAGTTAATGCAAGACATCTCCAAAGTCTCAGTACTGACTAGCGACGACTCACGCAAAGTTTGCCAATCTCTACAACAAACTGTGGAAATTTCGCAAGAATTGCAAGCAACTGTAGAGATGTTCAAAGTCAATTAACTGCTTTCACACTTGCTGGCTAGTAATAAGGTCATCCTTATTAAGGGATGACCTTTTACTATTTTGGGATAAAAAAATTCTCCCAAATAAAGCTACACATAAACAGCAGGGGGAGAATTATCTGTAGCCAGAATTTAGAGCAATGGTATTACCCAATGCAAACATTTCCCTACATCAAGCAAGAAACACTGAGATAGCGGTACTATCATCATGAAATTACCGTGCTGAGACAGTAGCGGATTATAAAGAATTGGTATTAGCTAATCATTGATATATAGTCATAATTGCTACACAATGGTAAAATAACCCTACAATATCAATTAAGCAAGTAAAAAGTTATTCTATTTCCCTATTTTCATGGCTTAGCTTAAATATCCGCTCTTTTTTATGAAGCCCCTTGGTAAAGTTTTACAACAGGCTGACCTCATCTCATCAGAACAGATAGAGATCGCTCTTCAAGAGCAGAAGCAGTATGCTGGCGTGAGGCTGGGTGAAATTCTCGTCTCGCATGGATGGCTCAAACAAGAAACAGCTGATTTTTTCTCTGAGCAATGGCCTGCTGTGGTGCAACAGCAAGCAAAAATGCCCTTGGGAATGTATTTAAAAGATGCTGGGTTGTTAGATGAGCAGCAAATCGTAACTATTCTTGCAGAACAAGCATATAAAGGATTGCGCTTTGGCGAATTAGCTATAGTTAAGGGTTGGCTGAAACCAAATACAATCAAATTTTTTCTGGAGCATCTGGTTTTGGAAACACAACATCAGGGAGAAGAATTCACTAATGGCTCTCTAGAGCAAATAGAGCGATCGCAGGCCAACAGGGAACCGCAAAATAACCTGAACGCCTCGAGTCAGATTTCTCAATCAGGTGTTGCTCCGCATTCGGCAGAGTCGGAATCTACTAATTTAAGACTATTTAATCGCAGCACAATTAAATTATTCAAATTAGAAACAAAAGCTAGTTCGCCAGAAACTGTGCTGACAGAAGTGCTTTACTGGACTGATGGCCAGCCAATTCTCACCCAGAAGCTTTGTCGATTAATTTCCGAGTCAGCAGATTTTATTGCTAGAGGTACAGAAGCCGAAAAAGTGCAACAGCTAGTAGAAACCCGCTTGATTAACAATTGGGAAACACAAGTAGCAGCTGAGCATTTACATACAATTAGCAACAGTCTCCTGAAAAATCAGCAATGCAAACCTTTATCGTTGTTGCAACTGTATCAACAAGTCTGGCAGCAGGGAGAAGTAGAAGCCAATAGTTCTCCAGAACAAACTGAGCTTTTACACTTGCGATTATTAGTCAAGCAAAATAACAAGCTGAGAGTGGCTAATCGCATTTATCAATTGGTTTTTGATGATAATTGGATCAAGCAGGAATTAGCCAAATTAAAATTATTTAGCCACAGCACAATCAAATTATTCAAATTAGAAGAAAGAGCTAGTTGCCCAGATATTGTCTTGGCAGAAGTACTATCTTGGACAGAAGGACAGCCATTACTAACACAAAAAGTTTGCCAATTGCTGTCTGATTCCAAAGCTTTTATTCCTCAAGGGGCAGAAGCCGAAAAAGTGCAAAAGCTAGTACAAACACGCTTAATTAATAATTGGGAAACACAAGTAGCTGCTGAACATTTACAGAAAATTCGTGATAGCATCATCAAAAATCAGCAATCCAACCCTTTAGCATTGTTGGAATGTTACTTACAAATTTGGCAGCAGGAAGAAGTCGTAACTAATAATAGCCCAGAACAAATAGAACTCTTAAATTTGGGATTGATAGTGAAACAGCATGGCAAGCTGAAAGTTGCCAACCGCATTTATAAATCGGTGTTTGATACTTATTGGATCAAGCAAGAATCAGCTAAATTAAGACTGTATAGCCTGAATACCATCAAATTATTTAATTTAGATTCTAAGGCCAGTTCACCTACAGATTTACTCTCAGAAGTACTTTATTGGACAGATGCTCAACCGATTTTGACGGAAAAGCTTTGTCGATTACTATCAGAGATAGATGGTTTTATTCCCGCAGGTGCAGAAGCCGCAAAAGTACAACAATTAGTACAAACCCACTTGATTAACAATTGGGAAAATCAGATAGCATCTGAGCATTTACAAACAATTCGTGACGGTATTATCTCCAATCAGGAATCCGATGCCTTATCTTTACTAGAACTATACCAACAAATTTGGCAGCAAGGAGAAATTGTTGCTAATCAAAGCCCAGAACAAGCAGAACTCCTAGATTTGGGGTTGATAGTGCAACAGCACGACAAATTGAGAGTGGCGAATCGGATTTATCAATTAGTGTTCGATCGCCAGTGGATAGAACGAGAATTAGAAGCCATTCTCCATCCAGCAATGGCAAAAACAGCAATAAATAATTCCACTCCCTCAGTTACGGCTTTTAGTGGTGCTAAGACTGCTATTGCTTATGCAGAAAATCGGGGCGAGAAAAAATTGTGGGCTTTACTAGGAATAGCTGCCTTGATGGTATGTGGTTCTGGCTTAATGCTCATTGGGTTAAATATCTTTAAGTGGCTAGAAGTCGAAACGATTTTTAAACGCGGTAATGATTTATTGCACCAAGGAGAGTATCAACAAGCGATCACTAAATACAACAAACTGTTAAAAATTGATAGCAACTACTATCAATCTTGGACTAACCGTGGCTATGCTTTAGCGGGAATGAAGGACTACAAGCAAATGCTAGAATCCTGCACCACAGCCACAATTATTCAACCAAGTGCAGTTTACGCTTGGAATTGCCGTGGTGAAGCCCTATATAATCTCAAGCAATACGAACAAGCGATCGCAGCTTTTGATAAAGCCATTGCCCTTAACCCCAAAGATCCTGTTTTCTGGGTGAATAAAACCGACTCACTACTAGCGCTCAAGCAACCAGATGCAGCAATTGCCGCAATTAGTCAAGCAATTGAAATGTTGAAAAAGCTGCAAGAAGCCGAGGGGCAAGAATCCCATGCTAAAGAGTTATCAGTTGCCTTTAGTTATCAAGCCAAGGCATTTTCTCAAAAACAAGACCACCAAGCAGCACTGAACGCCTATGACCAAGCATTAAAGTATAATCCCCAATACTTTACAGCTTTGCGGGGTAAAGGAATCGCACTACAAGGATTAAAACGAGACGATCAAGCGATCGGCCAATTTTATCTAATGCTAGAGCATCCGCAACTGAGCAATTCCCAAAAAGCCGAAACTTGGTATTACTTAGGCTTGAGCCTTTGTGAATTCAAACAACATACAAAAGCGATCGCAGCTTTTGATGAAGCTTTAAAGCTGCAACCCAATTACGAAGCCGCAGAGCAAGGAAAGAGAAATTGCCGATAGCTTGGTGGTTTGACAAGCTGAAGGCAGGAGGCAGAAGGGAACAAGGGTTTACACCTCTTTGTTCATACAGTGTTTGCAATTGGGAGAAGTTTGAATCTTCTCCCAATGGGGAATTCCAGAAATTAAATTATCCAGTGTTCAGAGCGAAGGCTATATATAGTATTCTTCCCCCTCTGCTCCCTCTGCTTCCTCTGCTTCCCCTACTCCCTCTGCTCAAGGGAGCGATTGATTATTTTTTTATTTGGGAGTTCCCTGTAGTGATGGTTGTGCAAACATGTAAAAACAAAAGCTAGTATTATTTATTACTTGACGTTCTTCAAGCCAAAGATAGATTATCTAAATGGCCACCAAGAAGGTTTGGTATCCGTATAAATCCGGCTAATAGTTCGCACATCAGGAGCTTGTGCTTGCTTAAAATCACTACCCAAAATTGCATATAGAGCCTGAGAGGGGTTATCTGTAGACTGAAAAGTAAATAAAAGCTGGGCAGTGTAATGATCGCAACCAACACCTCTACGGGCTACAGCACAGACGGTAGATTGACCATTGAGCTTGTCAGTTGTCAAATATTGAGAAGTGCCTTTGTCATAAACGGCCTGTAAATTTGTAGCTGCATTTTGACAGGTTTTTAGAGCATCTTCGTCAGAGAAATATTGGGGCAGAAATTTAAAGAGTGTGTGTTCTTTGGCAGTGTTTTCTTGAAGTAAAGTAACAACTACCGTAGGAGTATTAGCATCATTCCGACAGCTAACTTCTACTGTGCTAGTAGCTGTACTGGGTACAGAGAGCGCCGCTACTGCACCTAAAGCCCAAAGGGGAACTGTTCCCATTGTCAACCAAGAGTGGTTTCTACTCATTTTTACTGACTTCCTTTCTTGACCGAAAATTACAGTTGCATATAGACTCAATATTATTATTTTTTTAGTTGAATTTACTGAAATTCACACTAAAAAAAGCTTTAAGTAAATTTTAAGTAAAGTTTACGTGGGGTTTATTTTCCCCTGTAGAAAATGAAACAAGTCCCTCGCCAAATTCTGATTACCTGTAGTATTTATCTCTGCTGTTTATTTGCTGGTTACTCTGCATCTGCACAAATTTCTTCAGATAGCAGCGTTGGTACTCAGGTGAATATTTCTGGCTCCTCTAGCAACATCTATGAAATTACTGGGGGTTCGCAAGTAGGTAGCAACCTTTTCCATAGCTTTCGAGAATTTTCTGTACCCACTGGCGGCGAGGCTTTTTTCAATAACAACACAAATTTAAATAACATTACTAATATCATCAACCGCGTCACAGGCGGCTCTATTTCTAATATTGATGGTTTAATCAGAGAAAATTATGGCGCAAATTTTATTCTGATTAATCCTAGCGGCATTAATTTTGGTAGCACAGCACGATTGGATATTGGTGGTTCTTTTTTGGCCAGTACAGCGGAAATTGTCAAATTTGCTGATGGGGCAGAATTTAGTGCTACTAATATAGCAACTCCCCCGTTACTAACAGTTAGTGTGCCAGTGGGTTTGCAATTTGGGCAAAATCCGGCAGCCATTCGGATTCAAGGTCAGGGACACAATGTCACCTTACCCAATCGTATCTTCTCACCAGTAAGTCGAGGGATTAGCAACGGCTTGGCAGTCCAACCTGGTAAGACTTTGGCTTTGGTAGGAGGCGGAATTATTTCCGAGGGTGGTACTTTGACAGCCGAGGGCGGACGTGTTGATTTAGGTAGCGTTGCAGGTGGTTTAGTCAGTCTCAATCCTAATTCCCAAGGTTGGAGTTTGGGATATGAAGGAGTAAGTAATTTTAGGGATATTAACCTTGCTCAAAAATCCTTAGCTGATACCAGTGGCGCAGGTAGTGGCTCGATTCAGTTACAGGGGCGAAACATTGGTATCCGCGATGGTTCATTGGCATTAATTCAAACCCAAGGTACAGAATCAGCAGGTAACATTGATGCGAAAGCTACTGATGCAGTGACAGTGGTTGGCACTACCGCTGATGGGCTACTTTCTAGCTACTTATTGGCAGAAACTTTAGGTGCTGGAAAAAGTGGAGATATCAATGTTGTAGCCCCCCGCGTACTTGTTCAAGATGGAGCTGCGATCGCTACGTTTACATATACGGGGGCTGTTGGTGGCAATGTGAATATCAATGCTGCACAATCAGTGCAGGTAATTGGCTCATCACCTGTTAACCCTAACTCTTTCACGAATATTACGGCAGCAACTTTTGGTGCGGGGAATGCGGGTACTCTCAATATATCCACAGCACAGTTGAGCGCATTTTCTGGTGGCACGATCGCATCCCTCACAGCTGGTAGTACTGGTGCTGGTGGTAATGTCAATATCAATGCCACTAACTTAGTGGAATTAGTTGGTGTTGCACCAGCCGTTTTTACCCCTAGCGCCATCTCATCTGCCACTAGTGGTAAGGGAAAAGCTGGTAGCGTTGCTATTAATACTCAGCGTGTAGTGATTAAAGATGGTGGTAGAGTAGATGCTTCCACCCTGGAAAGCGGCCCTGCTGGCAGCATTACTATTAATGCCACAGAGTCAGTAGATGTGAGTGGTACAGTTCCCGGTTCGGTCAATCCCAGTTTGATTATCTCCGCTGCGAATATCATCGATCCAGCTTTGCAACAGTTATTACAGGTACCGCCTGTACCCAGTGGGGCATCGGGGGACGTAACCATTAACACAGGAAGATTCACAGTGACAAATGGGGCGCAAGCAACTGTGAGGAATGATGGCCCGGGGGATGCAGGCACACTACGAGTAAATGCTGACTCGATTTTGTTGAGTAATCAAGGTGGCATTACCGCAGTAACTACCGGAGGTAAAGGTGGCACCATTGATTTAAAAGTCAAAGATACCTTAGAGATGTCTGGTAGCAGCCAGATATCTAGCGATAATTTGGGCGGAGGAGCCGCGGGAAACTTAACAATTGATACAGGTAAATTAAAAATGAGCGATCGCTCGTTTTTCTCTGCACTTACCTATGGTGAAGGTAAAGGCGGAGACCTTAACATCCGTGCTGCTGACTCCATCGAAATAGTAGGGACTGGATTTGCCGAGTTCCAAGGAATCTTTCAGGTGGGAGCTATATTAGGAACTCTCAAACCCACTGATAGAGGCACTGGCATGTTTATTGGCTCTGTTGGTGCAGGTACTTCCGGTAACCTCAATCTGGAGACTCGTTCCCTCAAGATGCAGAATGGCGGCATTATCTTCAGTCCCACATTTACCTCAGGGGTAGGAGGAACTGTCAATATCCGCGCCAGCGATTTTATAGATGTGAATGGTTCTGCCATTCAAACTGGAAATGTCCGCGGCAGTACTGGTACAGCTAGTGACATCAGCATTGAGACCAGGCAGTTAAGATTGCAAGATGGCGGTACAATTATCAGTCCTACTTTAGGTAATGGTGCAGGTGGGGATGTATTGATTAAAGCCAGCGATTCTGTGCAAATAGAAAGAACGCCACTCGGAGCTGCATTGTTAACAGGTATCTACACTAACACTACCTTTGGTACAGGCCAGGGCGGCGACCTGCGAATTGATACAGGCAAACTATTTGTCCAAGATGGGGTAATTGGTAGTAATACAGGCAGTTCCCTGCCATTTGGTGTGATTCCCTTTGGTGGCACTGGGGGCAATGTCATAGTTAATGCCACTGAGTCTGTAGAAATTGCTGGTATTCTCCCTGATGCGAGATTTCCTAGCGGTTTGGGTACTACAGGGTTTAGCGCATCTCGCTCTGGAGACTTAACGATTTCTACCAAAAAACTCATTTTGCGTGATGGGGCAGATGCATCAACTGCTACCTTGGGTGCAGGAAAGGGGGGAACTTTAACTGTCAACGCCTCAGAGTCAATTGAACTCAGCGGTACTAAAGTCGGTGATTTGGTTCTTGGGGGTATATCAGCGGCGGCGGGACGGGCTAACTTGCCTGAACTGCCAGCGACAGGTGCGTCTGGTGATGTCAGGATATCTACTGGCAAACTAATTGTCAGAGATGGTGCCAAAATTGACGTACAAAGTTTAGGCCCGGGAAATGCAGGTAATATGCAAGTTGTAGCTAACTCCATTTTTTTAGATAATCAAGGCACCATATCTGCAACCACTACATCTGGTGAAGGTGGCAACATCAACCTGCAAGCCAGAACTTTGCTGATGCGCCATAACAGCCAGATATCTGCTACCGCAGGTGGCAGCGGTAACGGGGGTAACATTACCATTACTGGCTTTAGTCCGGCTAACTTCGTGGCGCTACTAGAAGGTAGTAAAATTACCGCCGATGCTTTCCAGGGTAGGGGAGGAAACATCAGCATTAACACCAGAGGGTTATTTGCCTGTCCAGAATGCCAGATTAGTGCCAGTTCTGCACTGGGGATAGCTGGTGAAATCAAAATTATTACACCAGAAGCAGAAAGTAACTTTGAAATTGTGGATATCCCCCAAGAAGTAGCGCAACCAGAACAGGTGGTAGCACAAGCTTGTCGAGCCACAGCCAGACAAGCACGGAGTGAATTTACCATCACCGGACGTGGTGGATTACCGCCCCGTCCCAGTGAAGCCCTCAGTAGTGGAGCTTTAGTCAGTTTTGAACCTGCTGTTCCTAGCGCCGCTACAGAGGTAAATCGTATTGCCCATCTGCCAGAGCCAGCGCGCGGTTGGTATGTAAATAGCCAAGGAGTATTAGTTCTCGCCAGTCAAGCACCATCTGCTAGTCCCTATAGTTCTGGATTACCTTCATCTAACTGCCATGCAAATTAAACAGAATTGGGGAGAAATAAGGGGAAAAGAGAAAAGGAGAAAGGGGAAAGGGATTGAATTACCGATGTTGTTTCCATTGATCTCAGGTGGTGCGCCATCTGTTAACCGTTGTCAAAAAGTGCCGCTATTAAGTCCAAGTGTGAGGAAACCGAAATTTTCTTTATCTCCGTATCTTTCCCTAATGGTTTTGGTGACTTTACTGCATCAGACAACCTCTGTTAAGGGACAAACAATTAATCCTGTCACTCCACAACCACCAGAACTACCGCCACCTCAACCTCTACCGCCAACACCTGCACCGATTCAGATACCACCTACAGCACCGCCATCACCCGATGAAGTGCGCGATATTCCCGGGAATATCACGGTGAAACAGTTTGAGTTTGTGGGTAATACGGTATTTAGCCAAGCAGAATTAAGTCAGGCGATCGCAGATTTTACCAATAAACCCATCGCCTTTGCCCAACTCCTACAAGCGGCGAATCAAATCACCCAATTCTATGTGCAAAAGGGTTACATTACCTCTGGTGCTTACATCCCGAGTCAAGAATTCCGTTCTGGAATCATTAAAATTCAGGTAGTGGAAGGCAGTTTAGAAGATATTCAAGTCAACGTCACAAAAGGACGGTTGAACCCAAATTATATTCGCAGTCGAATTGCTTTAGGAACAAAAAAACCTCTGAATATCAATCAGTTACAGGAAGCTTTGCAAATATTGCAACTCAACCCTTTAATTGAGAGTTTGGATGCTGAGTTAACCGCGGGTACTAGGCCGGGTGTGAATTCTTTGGCAGTAAATGTCAAGGGTGCCAGAACTTTTAATGCCCAAGTCAACCTAAATAATAATCGTAACCCCAGCGTCGGCAGTTTTGAGCGCGGTATCACCTTATCAGAAGCTAACCTGCTGGGAATAGGAGATAAGTTGAGTGTTTCCTATAGCAATACAGATGGTAGCAATCAATATGAAGGTGGCTATACTGTACCTATAAATGCTCGCAATGGCACGATTGGCTTCAACTACCGCATCACAGACAACCGCATCGTTGAACCGCCATTCAATGATTTGGATATTGAGGTCAATTCGCGGGAATTTGAACTAACTTATCGTCAACCCATCATCCAAAGGGCGACACCAGAATTTAGCCAAGAATTGACACTTAGCCTCTCAGCCGCCAGACGGGAAAGTTTTTCTTCAATTCAAGGTGTAAAATTTCCCCTATTCCCTGGCGCGGACGATCAAGGCGCAACGCGAATCAGCGAATTGAGTTTTGCTCAAGAATGGTTACAACGCAGCCGTAAAGAAGTATTAGCCGCGCGTTCCGAGTTTAACGTCGGGATTGGGGCTTTTGATGCCACGATTAATAACAACGAACCAGATAGTAGATATTTTCTCTGGCGAGGACAGCTGATATATTTACGCCTCCTTGGGACTCCCACAGCGCCAAGTGCGATCGCTCCTACATTGTTGTTGCGTTCTAATATGCAATTAGCCAGTGAATCTCTGCTTTCTATTGAACAATTTAGTTTAGGTGGACAAGGAACAGTACGCGGTTATCGCCAAGATACCTTACTCAGCGATAACGGCATTTTCGCATCCGCCGAATTGCGTTTACCCGTCGCCCGGTTCCCAGAAGTGCAAGGAACTTTACAAGTAGCTCCATTTATCGATGTCGGTACAGTTTGGAATACAGGCAGAGAAAACCCCAGCCCCAACACACTCGCAGGCTTAGGATTAGGTTTGCTATGGCAAATGGGCGATCAATTTACAGCCCGCCTCGATTGGGGCATTCCTTTAGTGAGTATTGATACCGACAAGCGCACATGGCAAGACAATGGGTTGTATTTTCAGTTGGAGTATAAAGCGTTTTAAAGGGTGAAGGGGGAAAGGGGAAAGGGGAACGGGAAAATAACCAATAATAAACACCAAATAAAAAACTATGTTTTATAAAAAATATCGCCGTTTATTAGTTTTTATACTTTCTGCTTTATTGGGACTTTTATCTAGTTTCAGTATTCCCGCTTGGTCAAATTCTGGTAGTCAGCAAGTTAGAAACTCACAAGAACTAGAAAAATTACCTATTACCCAATCCCCAATCCCCAATCCCCAATCCCCAATCCCCAATCCCCAATCCCCAGCCCTAAATCTCGCTCGAGAAGGTCAACAACGCTACAATGCGGGACAATTAGAAGCAGCAGCGAAGTTATGGCAAGCGGCGGCTGAAGCTTATCAAAAAGCGGGCGATCGCGAGGGGATGAGTAAGAGTCTGATCAACAAATCTCAGGCTTTGCAAGATTTGGGGCTTTATCCCACTGCTTGTAAGACTGTATTGCAAGCTTTAGCTATTAAAAACCCAGATTGTAGTCCCAATCAAATTAACCAAGTTCAAAAAACCTTTGCTCAACAACAAGATTCCCTGTCTCTCACCCAAGGAATTGGCTTACATAGCCTGGGTGATATTCTCCGCAAGCAGGGATTATTACAACAGTCGCAAGAAATTTTGCTGTTGAGTCTGTCAGCAAAGGGGGAATCACCTACAAAAAGCGGAGTGCTTCTGAGTTTAGGAAATACTCAACGTCTGTTAGGAAACCAAAGCCGCGATCGCTGGGATTATGACGCAGTGACGGAAATTGTTGATCGCAAATCTCTGGCGGATGCACTAGCACCTTACCAGCAAGCTTTTAACTACTATAGCCAAGGAGCAAAATTAGCATCAGCACCAGCAATTCCTAAAATTCAGGCTCAACTGAATCACTTTCAACTATTACTAGATATTCAAAAATGGTGGGGTGAACAGACACAACGCCGCATCGCTTCTTGGACGAGATTTGGTGAAGCTAATTTGATTCAACGGGCGCAAGATTTTCTCTCGCAGTTGCAGTTACAGTTAAACCAAGATGCACTAGCTTTGCAAGGTGAAATTACATCAAATTTGGCTAATCTTCCTCCCAGCCGCGCTGCAATTTATGCTCAAATTAACTTTGTAGAATCTTTGATGCAAAGCGAACAACTAGAAAAAGTTGAACCAGTATTAAATACTGCACTGCAACAGGCACGTCAGATACAGGATCGACAAGCTGAAAGTTACGCTTTAGGCTACTTGGGTAAACTTTATCAAAAGCAGGGACAATTAAGCCAAGCTACGACACTTACGCAGCAAGCGCTAATGTTAGCCCAAGAACAAAATATTAACGGTGATGCGCGGGAAGTTACCTATCTTTGGCAATCTCAGTTAGGGAGATTATTACGCAGCCAAGGAGATCCCAAAGGTGCGATCGCAGCTTACACCGCCGCTTATAATACTTTGCAATCTCTGCGTAGCGATTTAAATGCTAACAACCAAGATGTGCAGTTTGACTTTATCCAAGAAGTAAAACCTGTCTATGTAGAATTAGTAGATTTGCTTTTGCAATCTAATCTTAGTGCTGAAGAATTAAATTCCCTCATCGTCTCAAATCTGGGTACTAAGGAGCAAAAAACAACCACTAAAAAACCGCAAGAACGTTTAGAATTAGCCCGCAGAGTAATAGAGTCTTTGCAACTAGCAGAACTCGATAACTTCTTTCAAGACCCCTGTTCCGAAACTACAAATGTTGCGGTACAAATTGATAATATTGACCCCCGCGCAGCTGTTATCTATCCCATCGTTTTGCCAGACCGCTTAGAAGTTATCCTTTCCATGTCTGGTAAACCGTTGCAGTCAGTAAAAATTCCCATCAGCGAACAGAAAGTCAATGAAACTCTCGATAGGCTTTACGACAACTTAGATAACGCTACTATTAACAATTCTGCACGAAATATTGTCTTTACTTCTAACCCCAACCCCAAGGAATTAAAAGACAATCTTCAAACATTATTACCAATTTTTGGCGAAGTTTATAACTGGTTAATTAAACCTTTTGAGTCAGAATTAGACAGTAACCAAATCCAAACTTTATTATTTGTCTTAAATGGTAGATTGCAGCGAGTACCAATAGCTGCACTTTATAACGGACAAAATTATCTCATTGAGAAATATAGTGTAGCCCTGGTTCCCAGTTTGCAATTAATTAATCCGAAAAAATTGCAAAGAAAACCACTGAAAGTATTAGCAGCAGGAGTGAGCGAGCAACTGAAAGTCCAAGGAGAATATTTTGCCGCATTGGTTAACGTTCCCAAGGAATTAGAGCAAATTAAACAAACCTTTCCTAGTTCTAAAAAACTGCTAAATCAAGAATTCACCGCCAAAACTATTCAAAAACAATTGCAATCAAATTTTCCTGTAGTTCATCTCGCAACTCATGGCTTATTTAGTTCTAATCCCCAACGGAACTTTATTATTACAGGGGATGCAAAAAGTATCAGTATTAATGAGTTAAGTACTTTGTTGCGGGAACAAGATAGATCTGTGGAATTACTAGTACTGAGCGCTTGTGAAACTGCAACTGGCGATGAGCGAGCAGTCTTAGGCTTAGCGGGAATGGCTGTGCGTTCTGGGGCCCGTAGTACACTAGCGACTCTGTGGCCTGTAGGCGATGCTTCCACTACTAAACTCATGGGTCAATTTTACCAAGACCTCAAACAACCAGGAGTAAAACAAGCAGACGCACTCAGAAACGCCCAGCGATCGCTGTTAGAATCTTTGAAGCAGAATCCTCCTTTACCTGAGTTAAAAAATTTACCACCTCATCCTTATTATTGGGCACCTTACGTTTTGGTGGGGAATTGGCAATAGGGAATGGGGAACTCGGGGCCCCCTCTGGGGATAAGGGGTAATGGGGAATGGGTAAAGGGGGATGAGGGAGATGAGGGAGATGAGGGAGATGAGGGAGAAAAAACAATTTACTTATACCAAATCAAATAATATTTGCGACACATCAATAATAAGTAAGTAGCTGGTGGGAATTAAATATAAGATGGACGTAGGTTGGGTTGAGGAACGAAACCCAACACCCGCATGGGTTACGCTATCGCTAACCCATCCTACAAATAATTATGCCTCCCTACTGAGTTAAACAAAATTAATTACACAATGTCATTGCGAATGGAGCGGAGCGGAATGTAGGCGAAGCCTTCCCGAAGGGTAGCAATCGCAAGGGTTGGGATTGCTTCTCTTTGCTACGCAACGCTACCGCGAACGAGACGCTGCGCTCGCAATGACTGTAATTAATTTTGCGTGGTTACTTATTTTAGAGGGCATAGCAGTACCCATTGATGTCAACTTCAGTCGCAGTTGGCTTATTTGCTGGCTTTCATACTCACCTTGGAATGAATGATGCTGTTGATCAATTAATTGAGGGGTATGACCCCCATGACCAAAACCTTCGCTTTGCGTTGTTCTCCTGCCCTGCAATTAATTGCGGGCTAATAGTGAACGTGCGTTCAAACGCACTAAAAATATGGAAAATATTTAATTGATTAAGTCAACCCCCACCTGATTCACAAACAGCATCATGAATTCCAAGGGACAAAGTTCAAGCCTACTGAAGTAGACTAGGGATTTGTGAAAATTTTTAGTCATCTTGAGATGACTTTTGCTATGAGGCTAGGAATTCATTCCTAGCTGGGTTATGGGTTTCGCATTAAGTTTACACTAATGAATTTGTGTTTGGTGTTGGTGAGTAAACCGGAGGGGGGACACCTAGAAAAATTGTTTATGTTAGATTAATTTATCGCTGTTTTAACTACTTATCTACCAACCCCAAAATTCTGGGTAAGGACTGGTGCTTTCACCCAATGACGGCAGTTGCTACAACGCGGGAAACCCGCGCAACGCACTGCCTCCCCAATACCCAATACCCCATGCCCCATAGGATATTGTAAATGATTGCTCAAACTCGAGAATTAGATGCCCAAGACTGGGTAAAAACACGTTCTTCCCTCGATGCTAGCGAATCTACTTTCTTAGTCTGGAAAGGTAAAATTTACGCTTTTATCCCTGGTGAGAAGCGGAAACTCTTATTTAAAATATTAGGGATGAGTGTTAGTAGATGTATTGCCCTAGAACCAGGAGTTTGGGATTTTACTTCTCGGGAACTGAATTACTACCTTGACCCGGAGACGGAAGAAAAATTAAATAAATGGGAGAATCCTTGGACGGGGGAAACTGTGCCGGTGATGCACGTGGCAAATAATCCCGTACAGGGTACATTTAAAGGTAAATTCCCCGCGCAAGTTGAAGGTGAAAGCACCACTTTTGTGTTTGATATCTTTCCCACTTACCCCAACCCTTTAGCGGGTGACTCAAAATTTGCAGAGTACAGTCCCCAAGAAGTTTATCAAGCGGCGGAATTATTTAAACTCACTGTACCTACTCAAGATTTATCCAACTCAGCGCTGAATTCAGTTTCGGAAGTGAAACTCAGTTGGGATAGGATTGGTCAATGGCTACCTTGGATGAAAATGAGCGATCGCCCCGGTCAGCTGATATATAGTGCTATTGGTGGTAAAGTCAACGGTTTCTCTGAGTTACCGCAGTTATTTCAAGATGAAATTAACAATCGCGTTCCTTTATATAAGGAAGCACCACAATCAGCGCTGGATGTGGAAGATATGACTTCTTGGCTTTACTTTCAAGAACATTTTGATGCTTACTTAGCGGGAGAAGTCTTTCCGATACCAGCAGCATAAAACGTAGGATGCGTTATTAACGCATCCCCCAGCATTTTTATTTGACTGTTGACTGTTGACTGTTGACTTTTGACTTTTGACTTCTTTTAAAATGTTCCTGGGTTGCTTCCACCATCAACTTGTAGCATCACGCCATTGACAAATGAAGCGGCTGGAGAACAGAGAAATACGGCGACATTGGCAAATTCTTCTGGTGTTCCCAAGCGACCTAAAGGGATATTGTTGGTAATAGCGGTAATTTCTGCTTCTTTGGTATTACCACTTTTCGCAATGCGGGCGTTGACTAGTTCTTCTACTCGTTCTGTATATGTCCAGCCTGGTAAAATGCTGTTAACCCGAATGCGATCGCTTCCTAATTCTTGGCTGAGTGTTTTGGTTAAGCCAATTACCGCTAGGCGAATGGAATTAGATAACACCAGATTTTGCACTGGATGTTTTGTGGAAGTGGAAGTAATAGTGAGAATCGCGCCGGCGTTAGATTGGCGGAGGTAAGGTAAGGCGTATTTTACTAAATGAACTGCACTTAGCAAGTTCAAATTAATCGCAGCTTCCCATTTGGGGATATCAATATCATCAAATGTACCCGCAGGTGGCCCACCAGCATTGGTAACGAGAATATCTAAGCCGCCAAATTTATCTACTGTCGCATTAATTACCCGTTCAATATCTGCTTGTTGGCTAACATCTGCACGGATAGCTAATACTTCGTTTCCGGTTTCGCTTTCTATGTTTGCAGCAGTTTTCTCAACTAATTCACTACGGGAACAAATCACAACTTTTGCACCTTCGCGGGCAAATTGTCTGGCTGTGGCTTTACCTAAACCTTTGCTAGCAGCCGTCACTAAAGCTACTTTGCCATTTAGTTGTAAATCCATAATCTACAATTTTTAAGTTTATTAATACCAAACTAAATCAAAAGCAAAAAGAAGCTATTCTTTGACCTTTTCCTCTTGTACAGACGCGATTAATCGCGTCTTTCGCGTCTTTCGCGTCTTTCCAACTATTGAAACACTGAATCCTTACCAACAATTTAAATAGGTAATTTTATCTTATTTAATATCACTATTGGCATAAGAGGTTAATCCAGAAAATCTGGTTGTTCGCGCACAATTCTTTTATAAAGTGCTTGAAAGCTGAACCAGCCATTTAAGTGTGTGCCAACGTGGGTTTTGGTTAACCGCGCCGTATCATGTTCAATAATATGGGGTCTTCCTGCAGCCTCAGCTAAAAGTTGCGCTTGACTGGAATTTTCAAGATTAATGAACCACCAAGCAGCTTCATCTACTGAGTGACCTACAGTAAGCATACCGTGGTTACGTAAAATTATGGCTTTATTATTCCCCAAAGTTTCCACAATGCGTTGATATTCGGAAGCATTAAACAAGACTTCTGTGCAGTCATGAAATACGCTATGGTCTTCGTAGAAAGCACAAGCATTTTCATTCAGGGGGTCAAGCAGACGACCCAGGCTAGACCAAGCTTTACCATAAATGGAATGAGCATATACAGTTGCGATCGCATCCGGTCTAGCACTATGAATATGAGAATGGATGGCGACAGCTTCACAATTGACAGGCTGATCTCCTTTGACAACATCCCCATTTTGGTTAACTAATATTAGGTTAGAAACTCGAATATCACGGAACTCTACTCCCAAGGGATTTACCCAAAAATGATCGGTAAACTCTGGATCTCGAGCTGTAATATGACCATCTGAACCTTCATTAAATCCTAACCGCGCAAACAAACGAAATGCTGCTGCTAGGCGTTGTTTGCGGTGTAACCGTTCATCTTCTACTCGCTCAAATACAGGGGGGTTGGGTCTTTCTAATTTAGGCATTTTCTTTTTCCTGACTATTAATTAACCATTAGTTTTTTGGGAATGGTTTAAATTTGTTGTACTTTGACATATATATTCTTTGGTTCACCAAGCAATCGGCATGAATAAGCTAGCACTCGTCTAAATTGCACAATCTATTGTGCAATTTAAAAGTAGAATAGCTTAACAGATACTCTTGCCTTTGGTGATGATAGCCTTAGTCAGGCTCTAGGTCTGCAAAATGTTGATTTTAATACAGTAAACAAAAATCAAACTCAGCTATTACATAATTAAATTTGCATAATTTAACGAGTATAATTTGCCAAAGCAACTAGCTCAAAGTCGCTTCGCTGCAATAGGATAAAGTTGCACAAGCAATTGATCAAATTAGGATGAATTTGACCAATGATTGGTACGTAGGCACTAATAGAACCTAAGACGCACAAGGCGATTCTCAATCCAAAATATAAATTTATATCACATATACAAATTAGAGTTGTTTTAGCTTACCATAAACTGTCTTTAGCCTTACTCTATCCTTTCGATTTACCTCAGGATTAAAAGTTTTGCTAAGTATTAGAGCTACTACTCACTACTATATAGCGACAAGATAGCTACAATCCTAGTACCGCAAGGCGGAATTCAAAATTCAAAATTCGTCTTCTCCCAAAGGGAGAGGCTACGCCAAGAAAAGTCTGCTCAACGGGGGGAACCCCCGCACGCAACTTTTGTCTTCTCTACGAGAGGCTGCGCCCGACGCGAAGCGATGCCGCAGGCTTTACGACACGCTACGCGTAGCTTGCTTCTCCGCAGGAGTACGCAAAACTCAAAATGAATACAGCGTGAGCGTTTTGTGAGTTTAGAATGGTCTGCTTATTTACGCCGAGGTCTACTAGTTAACAAAATTTTTTAATTTGCAACATGTAAGGGACTTCCAGAAATTAAATTATCCATTTTTCAGAGGGAAGACCATAATTGTATTCTTCTTCCTCCTCTGACTTGAAAGTGCTGAGTGCTGAGTGCTGAGTGCTGAGTGCTGAGTAAAAATCCCCCCTCGACTTTCATACTTGGCTATGAAAATTGTTTCATCGGGACTGCCTCCTCTGCTTGCCAAAGCTATTGATTGTTTTTTTTATTTGGAAGTCCCTAAACTTGGCACAGCATTACTAGTACAAAAAGGCAAAAGTTAAAAGTCAAAGTTAAAAGGAAAAAAGCTTATTTTGTAAAGCTTTGAGCTTGTTTAAGTATGGAGATTGATGTACGTTGTCATGTACTAATTTAATTTACATCAGGGTCAATCTTAAAACCAAGTTGTTCTAACCTAGACTGTGTCAGAACCTCCTTTAAAATAATAGTAAATGGATATCGCCGGAATACTTTTGCATCTCCTTGAGACAATAGCTTTCTGGCGTGGCTGATGTGTATGGGATACAAGGGTTGTTTGTTGGCATCCAGAATATAAACTTTAGTCATTATGAGTCCAATTAGCCTAGGCAATAGTTATCAGGTGTTGGATTTAACTAAGCAATCTATAGATGCTCCTGTGGCTGTTTGATTTGTCCTTGTATTAAAAAAAATACAACACAGAGCGTAGGCGATCGCATATTCTAGAGAAAAAATTTTCTCTATGAATATATCCTTGACCGCATTCTTAAAATTAAGATATCTGTAATCAACGATGGCCAATATTCTATTTGCCATCGAGGACATATCAATGACTTTCTCTAGTTAGTCCTCATGTACTGCATATTTAGAATAACGAATAAAGATTTTTTATTGTTTTTAGTTTGTAATTTGTAATTTTTCATTCGTTATTTCTGCTTTTTCCCCGTCCCTGATCTCTCCTGCTCCCTGCTGCCTACCGCGCTACTTTTCTAAGTCAGCTTGGTAAGCTTAAAGTGTAAAAAATTTTGAATTTTAATTCTTGCGGTTCGGGGTTGATGCACCTAAAGGAGCATCCACTAATCTACATACTGCTTTAGCTGGTGCTATGTGTGCAGCAATGTAGTTAAGAGTATATTGTTTTGGGTAATCATACTATACTTCTGTATCATACACAAGCATCATGCTACTGTTACGCTTGAGCATACAATTCCCTTTGATGATTAAAACCCAAGACTTGCATAGGTGATTCAGTCCCATCATTTTTACGCAATTTTGCCAGCTTCACAGACTGTTTTCAGTTGGGAAACCGCAGATTTTATCAAAGTTATGAAAAATGCGGCCCATATCGCTCAACTAACTATTGTTGGTGAACTGGCTTATGCATTCCAACCCCAGGGAGTTTCCGCAGTTATTTTACTAGCAGAATCTCATGTAGCATTGCACTTTTGGCCAGAAGAGGCAAAAGTTACCATAGATATTCATATATGTGACTACCAAAAAGATAATCAGCAAAAGGCTAAGCTATTAGCGCAGATTCTCACCAAGCATATTACTGAGTGTGAAAGCATGGCTGAATGGAATTATTTATATATCACTGGTTAATCAACTTTCTCATATAGCAATTCATGTAGGGCAATACTGCTCGGTTAAGGATTTTCAACTCTTAATTTAGTTTTGGGAAAAGGTGAAAGGGTAAGGGTTAAAGGTTTTTTCTTACCCCTTTTCCCCTTCCCCTTTTACCCTTAACCGACAGGTATTGCAATGTAGGATGTGTTACGGCTGTGAGAGAATTTGATAATTAGAGACAATTCAATTTAGCCGTAACCCACCGCCGCGTATATAGTGCGTTAGTGTGAAGATAATTATTTCGTAACCAATTCTATTAAAGGAATTATTTAAATATTAATAACATACTAAGCTGATACGCACCTAAATCAAATATTCTGGCGTTAGGACTGTCAAGGGTCAAGAGTCCAGAGTCAAAGGCTAGCTTGGACTTTGGACTCTTGACTTTTGACAACCTGAGTGCGAAATATACAATTTAAATGCGTAACAGCTTATGTATGCGGCGGTGCGTTACGCTGACGCTAACGCACCCTACAATTCAAATTCTTAAAGACACCAAGCAATTAAAAAGGAAGCTGCAATATAAGCAAATGCTTCTATTAAACCTGCGCCAACATTGGGAACTTCTTGATTGACAATTTCATCCGAAATTTTTACGCCAGGGACTAAAATTAAATCGGCTAACCAGCGAATCATTACCAGCGAAATTAAGCAAAATATTAGCAGTAATCCATACTGCGTAAAACTCACTATCCAGTTTTCAAATTCGGCTGCAAAGGAGACTCTTACAATGTTACCTGTAGCAATTAGTAACCCTGCTAAAGCTACACCAGCCGCCGGGTTATTGCGCTTTTCAATTTCTGCAAACACATTATATTTAGTAATTTTGGGATAGACGAAACTGACTAACACAAGTAATCCTAACCCAATTAACCAACAAACTATTCCTACTAACCAACCACCACTTTCTCCTGCTAAAGCTGCATTTAAAATTAAACCGTTGGCGATGTGGATTGCAGCTTCTACATTCGCCGCACCCATGTTACGGTCTTGGATAATTTCGCGTTCACAATTAAAATGACGCAGAATTAATTTATCCCCTACCCATGCACCAGCTAACATTAATAAAATTACTGTGGCACCATAACTAATTAGATTCAGCGCTTTATCTTGCCAATTATCGACACTTTGACCAAGAACGCCGCCTAAAGCAATAACTATACCAAAATAGTAACCTACTAATGCCACAGCAACCGCAGGGTTATCATTAACAAATAATTCTAAATTTAATTCCATGCGGCGGCGAAACAGCTTTTGATAAGCCAACTGTCCTAGCCAAAATAAACCAAACCCTACAAATAATTCTAGTAAAATCACGCCAAATTGCGTAACTATCGCCATCAATCTTTCGTTCATCTGCTACCACCTGCCAGGTTTTGAAATAAGCTAATGAGGGTATCAGCTAATTGGTCATAAAAAAAGTAATCATGAGCGCCTATAGTTTTCATAGGCTGTCCACCAAACTGACTTTTAAATTGGGAAAACTTGGCATAGCTATGATTTGGATCTTGGGTAAATCCATAAAAATCATAAAATTGGCAACCACGTAATTTAGCTCTTTGTATAGCTTCCCAATGTAAGCTGTAATTAGCCATGACTTGTGGATGTGCTAAACTCCGTCCGCCATATAGATAAGTAGCAACTTGACCGCAATATACTACTAAAATTGCTGCTAATATCTCACCTTGCCAATAGGCTAAACCAATTTCTGCCATGTCTGATTTAAATAATGTTTGGCAAAGATTGATAAAAAAGCCGTAGGGTTCACCAAAGAACTTTTGACGCTGTACTGTTTCCCAAAATAACTCATACAAGACAGGAATCTTTTGGGAATCACTACTAAATCCTGTTGTCACACCATAGCGTTGACTGAGGCGGATATTGTAGCGTCCTTTCGGCTTCATCGCTGCTAAAATTTGGCTGGGTTCTGGAGTTAAATCTACAAGTAAAGTTTCCGATGGTAGTAAATCCGCAGGTGCGCGCACAAATTTTTTCAAGTACGCTGGTTTCTCTGTCCATAGTGGTTCAATCCGCAGTGCGATCGCTCCTAATTCTTGCGCTAATTTCTCGGCTTGATGTAACAATAGCTGTAGCGCTTCTTCTGCATATTCTGTTGGTAATATCGGCCCGCCAGGCGCAATCAATAAATTAGCTTTATTGCTTTGAGGATATAAATAATAAATACATCCTCCTGTTAATTGATTATTTAAAAATAAACCGTAGCGAAAGCTTTTATATCCTTCGATTTCTTTAAAATCTGCCCAACTGGAAGTTTGCATAAAGCATCCATGAGGATGGTTTTTAATGAGTGAATCCCAATCCTGTTGTTCGGCTGTATTTAATTCTCTAATATTTAAAGCTAAATCTTGCTGCACCGATTTATCTGCATAAATCATATTATTTGCCTATGATGTAATTACGAATTACGCAAATTATCTTCATTCATCCCTTTGTTGCGGGAAGAAGATGTTATATAGCCAAACTCCACCTACTCCAGTGAGGCACATACCTATAAATTTATTCATAAATGTATCACCATCACCGCCATAGCTAGTACTACTGCTACTACTGCTACTTCTACTACCACTACTAGAAGAGAAACCTTTAGCAAATACTGAATCGGGTGCAACTAAATTTGCCATTAATAACGTTACCGATAGCATGGCGATTAACTCCACAGTTTGCGGATGTAGAGTTGCTAATGCTTGATTATTACTAAATTTATCAGCTAATTTTTTCAAATCTTGAGCAATTTGTGGTGGTAAATCTTGCGCTCTGGCTAACAAACTCTGCAATAATTGCTTAATATCTATTTCTGCGAGTAATTCTTTGAGATGTGCTAGCCATGCTGATGTCATATTTTGGCTATGGTAGCGATGACGCACAGGTAAATACCGATTCATATCTGCTAACTTATCCTGTGTTTCTGGCAAAGCATAGATATTTTCTATCCAAAATTTGGCTACTGATTCTAAATTTAGTAAATCACCTTCGCCAATTTGAGCATTTCCTATCTCTTCAATATCTAAAAAATCAATACTAGCGTTAGATTCTAAGTTTAAATTGTCTACCTGCGTTGGAGCATTCAGCAGATAATAAAACAGTTGCGGACTCTCTAAAGTATGAATCATAACCCCATGCCGAGACTCTGCGATCGCACTCTCAAAAATAAAGGCTAGGAGTAGTTGACTAGGCGTTAAGGAATGTAACTCTTCGGGAAAATTGAGGACTTCAATTTCATAGCGCGTAATTACCTGCGGTGATGCTAAAAAGAAGCCCCAATTACCGTAACCATGATGAGAAAATGAAGGAATAGCTATCTGTAAAGGTTTGACTGTGAAATCTGCGGCTAACAACGTTTGATATAAACACCAAAAACCTGTTGTTCTATTTTGGGGAGAAACGCCGTTGGTGCAAATTACGCCATTGGGAATGAGTACGCGATTCAGCTTTTGGAACCATTCCCGACTATATATATTTGTGTCGTCTGAAGAATGGGGATAGGTAAAGTCACAAATGATGACATGATAATAATCATTTGGCATTTCTGAAACAAATGCAAATGCATCTTGGGTATAAACGGTGACTTTTTCTGAGTCTAAGCTTCCCAAGTTATAAGGTTTAAAGACAGTGCGTGCTAGTTGTAAAACTTCTGGATTGTAATCAACTAAATCAATTTCGCTAACTTGGGGAAAGCGTAAGATATCTCTCGCCGCTAAACCATCGCCACCACCACAAACCAATACACGCAAGTGTGTTTGCGGAAATCTTTTAATGGCTAAAGCGATTGCAGGAATTACTAAATACTCATGATATATTGCCTCATCAGCAGTATCAAACTGCAAATCTCCGTTGATATAGAAAGCAATACCATCATCATGCTGTTCAATAAATAAAGAATTAGGCATTTCCCACTTATCCAAATATCATCATACAAATTCCTATTAGCAATAGCACAGAAGCAAATAAAACTTGCACACCTTTAATAATCATCTCTCCCACATCAATCTGATTTGCATCTGCTAATTTTTGGATTGAAGAAAATTCCTCAGGACGGACTACTTTGGTGGAATAAATATCTAATTGATGATAGGGAAAAGCCTCAATAGCTAAATTCATTTGATGTTCTTCATCCCAATAATCCCAGGTAATGCGAGATTTTATCTCACCGTCTGTCTGATAGTCTCCCTCTGTGCGTGACTCAAAATAATAACGCTTATAAAAGAGTTGCAATTCTGGATATGGTTCCGCTTGAGATTGCATATCCTCCCACAACCTGGGTACAATATTTTCTTCGGAATCTGGTAGTAACAGGCGCGGATTTTGTAATGGGTTAGCCAGATACCAAGTTATAGAATGTGACTTATTGGCTGGATCGAATTCTCTTAATAAGTAATATTCTGAACCCTTATTAGAAGTTAGCAACCACTCATCCGTTAAATACCCCTGGGGATCTTGATATACGCTGTAGTCTTCTACCTTCCAATCGACACCATGATATTTAACGCGATCGCCTGGGCGCAAGTTATGCAATTGTGTTTGAGTAACAATAGCCACCATACAATCTAAAATATTAAGTAAATTTAAGCGCTTTAGGCAAGTAAATTGGTAAAAGATGCTTACTCACCTATACGCTTTTATACTATTGCATCTTTGTATGGCTTTCACAACAGATGTTATATGATGTCCGTTTCAGGACTTATCATATCTGTGAAGGTCGGTAATGGGTAATGGGAAAGAAAAATGCAGATAAAGTAGGGTGTGTTACGGCTATGAAAGGATTTGAGACTTAGCGACAATTAAAATTAGCCGTAACGCACCGCCGCATTGATGGTGCGTTAGGCGCTAGGAAAGTTCTTTCGTGACAAATCATATTGGAAGCTAGCGCCTAACACACCCTACTTTATGAATAATCTCTAAGCGCGATGCAATTGCAGTACAAAAAATCAGGTTAATTCATTACGTAAAAGCAGAGAATTTCGACAACTTTGCCATTCTTAAAAGTAAAATTTAAACCAGCAGGGCTAGGGTTTTCGATGCCGTAATTTACTCTAGAAAGATTATCCTCTTGATAAATCTCAGCTTTACCGTAGGTTCTCGTAACTTTTGATTGCCTATCGCCAACTTTTACACCATCGATAGTGGCATATTTATTACTGGTAACTTTAATTTGATAAACGCTAAATTTACCTGGCGTAGAACCCTCATCTAAATCAACTGTGATACCGGGGTATTTGAGAGTCCGAATTCTCCCAATCGCAGGACTATCACTATTTTCTACTTTTACAGGTTTACCTAATATCTTCCTAACTTGTATTTCACGCATAGAAAGTTTAATACCACCGATTCCCAACCGCTCCTCTGTTAATGTTGTGGATTGCTGAGAATTTTGAGCAATTTGATACCCAGTAGTGGTGGTAGCAATTACTTGACTATGGTTGTAGTTAATTAAAGATATAAAAGAAAGAGCGATCGCTAACGAAATAGCTTTTAACATAGTGCCTTAACTAACTGGAAATGGGCATGGGGCATGGGGCATGGGACATTGGGCATTGAAGAAGTTTTTCTCCCCTACCCCCTGCTCCCTGCCCCCTTGCCTCATCCCCCTATCTTTCTTGGTAAAAATTAAGTTACAGTGATTAACCCAGTTTGCAGTAAAATTGTTCCTTTAGAGAGAGGAGGGCAAGATAGTGACCCGTGTCATCATTGTACGCCACGGCCAAAGTATGTATAACACTGAGCGGCGTATCCAAGGGCGCACTGATGCGTCCCAATTGACAGAAAAAGGTCAAACCGATGCCGGCAAATTAGGCAAAGCCCTCAGTAATATTTTATTCAACGCAATTTATAGCAGCCCGTTACAGAGAGCAAAGCAAACAGCAGAAATTATTCAACGTGAGTTGACAGAGCAGACTGGCAAGTCTGCTGTCTGCCAAACTTCTGATAAACTGCTGGAAATTGACCTGCCTTTATGGGAGAGAATGCTCACATCTGAGGTGAAGCAACAGTTTGCTGAAGACTACCAAACTTGGCACGAACGTCCCGATGAATTGCGGATGTTAGTGGAAAGCCCAGAAGGAACTAAAGAGCATTTTCCGGTTCTGTCTTTATACGAACAAGCACGGCAGTTTTGGCAAGAAACTTTACCCCATCATCAAGGTGAAACTATCTTGATTGTGGGACATAACGGCATTAATCGCGCTTTAATTAGCACTGCCCTAGGGATTCCCGCTAGACGCTACCATTCCATACAGCAATCTAACTGTGGCATTACAGTATTAAATTTTGCTGGTGGTTTGGGCGACTCCGTACAGTTAGAATCTTTAAATCAGACACAACATACAGGCGAAACTCTGCCTTCATTGCGTCCCGGACATCAAGGTGTCAGATTACTACTAATACGTCATGGAGAAACCGAGTGGAATCGTCAAACTAGATTCCAAGGACAAATAGACGTTCCCCTCAACGACAACGGTAGAAGCCAGGCGCGCAAAGCTGGCGAATTTCTCAAAGATGTGGAACTAGATTTTGCTGTCAGCAGTCCAATGGCGCGTCCCAAAGAAACAGCAGAACTGATATTGCAGCACCATCCTAGTGTGAAGCTGGAATTCCAAGATGGTTTAAGGGAAATCAGCCACGGACTCTGGGAAGGTAAATTAGAAGTAGAAATAGAACAAGAGTTCCCCGGAGAATTAGAACGCTGGCGCACAGAACCAGCACAAGTACAAATGCCAGAAGGAGAAAATTTACAGCAGGTTTGGGAACGTAGTGTTGCAGCTTGGCGCTTAATTGTGCAAGCAGCATCACAAAGTGATCTGAAAACTGGCATCGTCGTGGCTCACGATGCTACTAATAAAACTTTACTATGTCATATTCTGGGTTTACCATCAGATAACTTCTGGAATTTCCGCCAGGGTAACGGCGCAGTTAGCGTCATCGATTACCCAGCTGGGCCAGATGGTTTACCAGTGCTGCAAGCCATGAATATCACCACTCACTTAGGTGGCGGTGTATTTGATAAAACAGCAGCTGGAGCATTGTAGAGGTCAGTGTTAAGCTGTCGGTCACAAGAGGCAAGGGAGCAGGGAGCAGGGAGCAAGGGGGAGAAATTGAGACAGAGCTTATACTCCGCCCCAAACAAGCGTCCTGGAAGGACGGGGCTACCCATGTTCCGCTCCGCACTCGCGTTAGGGGAAACGGCTTGCTCCCTGCTAAAAGCTCCTTTTCCCCCTGCCTCTTTCGGTCAACTGAAGGCTGAAGTATAAAGTATGAAGTATGAAGTATGAAATTATCCAACTTATCGAGGGATGGAGTTTGAACTGATCTCCATTCTCATTCGACTTATCTTTATCCTTCATCCTTTGTTCGGTCAACAGATAGATCACAATAGACACACAGTTAAAACACTGATAAGTAATCGCTAAAAGCACACATGACAACTGAATTGCTACAACAAGTACGGGTAATTGACCCGGTTTCTGGAACAGATCAACTAGCTGATGTGCTAATTGCTGATGGTGACATCCAAGCCATTGCCGCACACATTACCGATGTCAGTTCCGATACTCAAATCAAAGATTGTCGGGGATTAGTTCTAGGGCCGGGGTTAGTGGATTTGTACAGCCACTCTGGAGAACCGGGATTTGAAGAAAGGGAAACCATCTCATCCCTGCTGCAAGCAGCTGCATCTGGTGGTTTTACCAGAGTCAGCATCTTACCCAACACCTCCCCCACCATTGATAACCCGGCTGTTGTGGCACAGTTGCAAAAGATGAGCAAACAAAGAGAAATTTCCTCTCCCTCATCCCCCTCATCTCCCTCATCCCCCCCTCTCCCCCAGCTGCAAGTATGGGGTGCGATTACCTTAGACTTAGCAGGGAAGCAATTAACAGAATTAGCAGATTTAGCCGCAGCGGGGGTTGTTGGCTTTACCGATGCTGTCCCCAGGGAAAATTTAGGACTAGTGCGGCGGGTGTTAGAATATCTGCTGCCTATAGGTAAACCGATAGCTTTTTGGCCTTGTGACCAACAATTAACAGCCAATGGGGTGATGCGAGAAGGGCCAGACGCAATTCGCCTGGGTTTACCACCCATACCCGCCAGTGCAGAAACCAGTGCGATCGCAGCTTTATTAGAATTAGTCGCCGCCACAGGCAATTCCCACGTGCATATTATGCGTGTTTCTACGGCACGTAGTGTAGATTTAATTGCATCAGCCAAGGCATCTGGTTTACCCATCACCGCCAGCACTACTTGGATGCATTTGTTACTAGATACCAAGTCAGTCAAAAGCTATCACACCAGCTTACATTTAGATCCGCCCTTGGGTAATCCCAGCGATGTCAAAGCATTACGGGAAGGAGTACGTACCGGAGTCATCGATGCGATCGCCATTGAACACGCACCCTTCACCTACGAAGAAAAAGTCCAAGCCTTTGCCGAAGCACCTCCAGGCGCAATTGGTTACGAGTTAGCATTGCCTTTGTTATGGCAACATCTCGTAGACACTGGCGAATTTACCGCCTTAGAATTATGGCGTGCTTTGAGTAAGCGATCAGCCGAATGTTTGCGAGACAAAGTAAATGCGATCGCACCTCATCAAAAAGCCGAATTAACCTTATTTGACCCTCAGCAAAACTGGAAAGTTGAGAGTAAAAATCTACATACCCTATCTAGTAACACACCTTGGCTAGGGCAACAATTGCAAGGCCGTGTTGTGCAGATTTGGTGTTAATAGCAGCTGGAAAAGCTGCTCTTTACCAAACAAGTTTACCAGCAGTGCGATCGCGATCGCTGCTAATTCCTTAGATGAATTTGTCCAAAGCCTTGGATAGCAACAATTCAACAATTCAACAGTCAACAGTCAACAGTCAACAGTCAACAGTCAACAGTCAACAGTCAACCATCAACAGTCAACCATCAACATTGACCTTTTCTGCAAAACTTTTTAACCTGTTGATAGTGCTTTTGTGAATGCGATCGCTCTTAAGCATACCACCAGCCATGACATATTCAGCACTCTCTTTTCCGTATCTACCCGCAACCGACAACAACATATTTTCACACACAACGTTTAAGCGTTTTTCTAGCTGCTCAATATCAATTCTGGAAGCCTGAACCACAGCCAAAGCAGTGTGATAAGTATTAAGTTGAGTACGTAATTCCTCAATTTGTTGCCGCAGATTTTGCAAGCTGTTAGAATTGCCAAAATCCAGATTTGGATCGATAGCTTGCAGTCCAGAAGCTCGTTGTTGAGCCTTTTCTAGAATACGAGATAAACGTTTTGGGCGAGGCATAGATGTACTCTGAATGAATGTTGTACTGTCATCTTGTCTCAAAAAAGCTGTATTTTGGTTCAGGGAATATCACAAATATTGAGCTTTTTTTAACCAAATGTTGGGATATAAATCTGTAATTATCCTTAACTTATCGCAATCTGCCCTCGCTGTTCCTCAACCGATAGCCAGCAAAGTGCTATTTTTAATCACCCATAAACAACCTTAACTCCTTGGTTAGCAAACAGTTAAGGTTCTCTATGGATGAGGTAGCGTTCATAAGCAACCTTAACCCTTTGGTCATCAAATAGTTAAGGTTATCTATGGATGAGGTAGCGTTGATAGACAACCTTAACCCCTTGGTCATCAAATAGTTAAGGTTATCTATGGATGAGGTAGCGTTCATAACCAACCTTAACTCCTTGGTCACCAATGAGTTAACAGCAGCATCCAGGCAATTAAACCACCTATCCTCAAGGGTTTAGCAGTGCTAAACCCCTACAATAGGCGTGTTTTTATATACATATTTAGTATTTATAGGAATTTGGAAACAGAATACAACAAATTGTAGGGGCAAGGCATTGCCTTGCCCTCTAGAATTGATGTGTCGCCAACATTATTTGAATTAGTATTAAATGCGTATACGTTGTGGAGGAAATTTGCACAGGAAGGTTTCCCCGAATCACTGATTGCGCGCTCCCCTGCAGAACGACTCCCCCTACATTCCCCTACACCCCATTCGCAATTACCAATCACCAATTACCCAAACTGCATAACCCCTCAAACCTCAGAGATATATGTAATTGCAACGCTCAAGAACTCAGCACCAAAAGCGTCAGCAGATTCTTATGCTCAAACAACTTTCATTAAAACTTCAAATAATACCCGCAAAACTACAGATAAACCCTGCCATACTAACTAAAACAGCCAAAAAACAACTTTCCCGCTTAAAAATTACGAATTACGAATTACGAACTACGAATTACCCCATGAAATTGCTAACTTGGTCAATCGCTACAGCAATGACATTAGGACTACTGGTGAGTATACCCAGGGAAGTTGCAGGACAAACCCAACCACCACTATCAGCCCAACAGTCCGCAGAGTTAGCCGAAGCCGAGCGACTGAATGAACAAGTGATGCAGTTGTATCAGCAAGGTAGATATAGTGAAGCTATCCCCTTGGCACAAAGAGTCTTAGCGATTCAGGAGAAAGTACTGGGTACAGAACATCCCGATGTCGCACAAAGCCTGAACAATTTAGCTCTACTTTACAAGTCACAGGGCAGTTATGCCAAAGCCGAACCCCTTTATCTGCGCTCTCTGGCGATTCGGGAGAAAGTACTGGGTAGAGAACATCCCGATGTCGCACAAAGCCTGAACAATTTAGCTCTACTTTACAAGTCCCAGGGGAATTATGCCAAAGCCGAACCCCTTTACCTCCGCTCTCTGGCGATTTGGGAGAAAGTACTGGGTAAAGAACATCAACTTGTGGCAGGTAGCCTGAACAATTTAGCAGCACTTTACCAATCCCAGGGGAATTATGCCAAAGCCGAACCCCTTTACCTCCGCTCTCTGGCGATTTGGGAGAAGGTTCTGGGTAAAGAACATCCTAATGTCGCACAAAGCCTGAACAATTTAGCGGAAATTTACCGAGAACAGGGAAATTATGCCAAAGCCGAACCCCTTTACCTCCGCTCTTTGGCGATTCGGGAGAAGGTTCTAGGTAAAGAACATCCCAATGTCGCACAAAGCCTAAACAATTTGGCAGTACTTTACCGACAGCAGGGGAATTATGCCAAAGCCGAACCCCTTTTTCTCCGCTCTCTGGCGATTTGGGAGAAGGTTCTGGGTAAAGAACATCCCAATGTCGCACAAAGCCTGAACAATTTAGCTTTACTTTACGAGTCACAGGGGAATTATGCCAAAGCCGAACCCCTTTTTCTCCGCTCTCTGGCAATTTGGGAGAAAGTACTGGGTAAAGAACATCGCGATGTGACACAAAGCCTGAATAATTTAGCTCTACTTTACTCAGAACAGGGGAATTATGCCAAAGCCGAACCCCTTTTCCTCCGCTCTCTGGCAATTCGAGAGAAAGTACTGGGTAAAGAACATCGCGATGTCGCACAAAGCCTGGACAATTTAGCAGCACTTTACTCAGAACAGGGAAGTTATACCAAAGCCGAACCCCTTTTCCTCCGCTCTCTGGCGATTCGGGAAAAGGTTCTGGGTAAAGAACATCGCGATGTCGCACAAAGCCTGAACAATTTAGCAGCACTTTACTCAGAACAGGGAAATTATGCCAAAGCCGAACCCCTTTTCCTCCACTCTCTGGCAATTCGGGAGAAGGTGCTGGGTAAAGAACATCGCGATGTCGCACAAAGCCTGAACAATTTAGCAGCACTTTACTCAGAACAGGGAAGTTATACCAAAGCCGAACCCCTTTTCCTCCGCTCTCTGGCGATTCGGGAGAAAGTACTAGGTAAAGAACATCCCAATGTGGCAGGTAGCCTGAACAATTTAGCAGTACTTTATTGGGCACAGGGTAATATCAATCGCACCACTGATTTCCTCACCCGTGGACTCGCAGTTGAAGAACAAAATTTGCAACTTATCTATGCTGTAGGTTCAGAACAAAGAAAACAAAACTATGCTCAAACCTTTAGTGGTAGTACAGACATTTCTGTTTCCATCGCGCTACAACAATCTACCAAAAACCCCACATTAGCCAAACTCGCTCTGACTACCATACTCCGGCGTAAAGGACGGGTGTTAGATGCCATGACTGACACTGTGCAGACATTACGCACTCAGTTAGCAAACAACCCAGAAACCAAAAAGCTGTTTGATGATTGGTTGAACGTACAGCAACAGTTAGCCACCTTAGTATATCGCGGTCAAGGGCAAGTAAAATTTGAAGTTTATCAAGGGCAAATTCAACAACTAGAAGCAGAAAAGGAACGCTTAGAAGAACAAGTAAGTACTAAAAGTGCCGAGTTCCGCCAAGCCATTCAACCTGTGGAATTAGCTGCTATCCAAGCTCAAATTCCCCAGGATGCTGCACTGGTGGAAATTGTGCAATATCAGCCATTTAATCCCAAAGCTAAAAAATCTAGCGAAAAATGGGGTAAACCGCGTTATGCAGCAGTAGTGCTACGTGCTTCTGGAGAACCGAAGTGGGTTGATTTGGGTGATGCTGCAACTATTGATAAATCTGTTGCTAGTTTCCGTCAGGTTTTGGTGTATGCTCCAGCACCTAGCCCAGAAAATAACACTAATTCTAAACAACGAGGTGGAATTATACCCAAACCTGCTGATGGAAAAACCGCTGTATCTCGCCTCCAGAAAGCCGCCCGTGACTTAGATGAGCAAATCATGGCTCCCATCCGTCCCCTGTTAGGCGATGCGAGTCACCTGTTGCTTTCACCAGATGGACAGTTAAACTTGATACCCTTTGAAGCCCTCAAAGATGAGCAAAATCAATATCTAGTCCAACGTTATGCCTTCTCTTACCTCACCACTGGGCGAGACTTACTCAGCTTCCAAACCACAGCCAAAGCCGCCTCAAATCCTGTAGTTTTTGCAGATATTGACTACGAACAACAAGACACCACAGTTGCAGCTAAATCTCGTGGTTTAAATCAGCGTTCCATTGACTTTGCTAATTTAAAATTTGACCCATTAATAGCAACTTTAGCAGAAGGGCAAGAAATCCAAAAGATTCTCCCCCAGACAAATATCATATTAGGGAAACAAGCCACAGAAGCTGCTATTAAACAATTAAACGCACCCAGAATTTTACATTTAGCGACGCATGGCTTCTTTTTACCAGATAAAGAAGTCCAACCCCAAAGCAATAATTTAAATCAGCAATTAGAAAAAGCCCCAGCTTTAAATATAGAAAATCCCTTATTACGTTCTGGTTTAGCTTTAGCTGGGTTTAATAACCGTCAAAACAAACAAAACACCGATACAGATGATGGAGTTCTCACTGCTTTAGAAGTCGCAGGTTTAAATTTACGAGGCACAGAATTAGTAGTTTTATCTGCTTGTGAAACTGGACTGGGCGACGTGAAAATTGGTGGCGGTTTGTACGGCTTGCGGCGTGCTTTAGTAATCGCAGGTTCTCAAACTCAACTGTTAAGTTTATGGCAAGTAGCTGATGATGGCACTAAAGATTTAATGGTGAAATATTATGAGAAATTGCAAGCCGGAAAGGGTAGACATGAAGCGTTGCGAGAGGTGCAGTTAGAGTTACTCAATAATCCGCAATATAAGCATCCTTATTATTGGGCGAGTTTTATTCCTTCCGGCAATTGGCGGGCGATGAAGTAATAATCAGTAGGGCTTTTTAATTACAAATAACTGGTAAGGATTGTCATTTGTCGTTTGTCATTGGTCATATCATATCCGCTAAATGATACCAATTTTAAGTGAAGTTGCATATATCTTGATCCCCCTAAATCCCCCTTAAAAAGCAGGGCCGATTCATTCCCTTTGAAACAGGATTTGTCAAGATGGTTAGCGATAAAAATCATAAGTATGAGTAACGACGAAACAGACTTTTAAGCACATAAACAACAGTGCGATTGTCTATTTTCTCGATACGCACGTAGCAAAATCATCAATTTTATTTTGCTAGAACCCTTGATTTTTCAAGCTTATTAGGGAATGAATCAGCCCTGCCCTTAAAAAGGGGGACTTTGATTCTTTTACCCCCTTTTTTAAGGGGGGTTAGGGGGGATCTAATTCTGTGCAGCCTCATGAACAATGGTATTACGATATGTCATCACACTCTCTACGAGACGCTACGTAAACACAATGACAAAATATATTTTTACACATTTGTGATGTTTCCCAAAGCTTTGGAGTGTTGGGTTTCGCAAAGCCTCAACCCAACCTACATTTGTAACGTTAATTCTTCAAATTGGTATAACAAATTGTGGTAAAACAATTAGAGCCCTCAAACGCAATAACAAAGCAGAAATGACAATAATGTCGCAATTTTATCAAACACATTTAAAGCAGAAACTAGATAGATTTTTGCGTCAACCATTGCAAAAAACTTTCTGGGGAATTGTTTGTTTAATACTTTTATTTAGTATTGGTTTTGTATCTGTTAATGCAGCACAGCCATTACGCCAACCTCCCCTCTGGCAAATTTATCAGCAGTCACTCAAAAACGCAAAATATGTTGACTTGACTCATACAATTGCTCCGACAATTCCTGTATGGTCTGGTTTTAGTTCATCAAAGTTTGCACCCGCAATCAATCCAAAAACTGGTGAACCATACACCTTCCAAAAAGATGGGTTTGAAGCAACTCATTACGATTTATCTACCGATCAGCTCGGAACCCAATTAGATCCACCTGCTCACTGGAACCCTGACTATCCAGCTATCGATGAGTTACCAGCAACTTTTGCTGTTCGTCCTCTAGTAATAATTCCCATCCAAGATAAAGTTGCTCTAGACCCTAATTACCATCTGAGTGTCAAAGATATTCAGGATTGGGAACGCAAACATGGCAAGATTCCCCAAGGCTCAGTTGTGTTTGTACGCTCAGATTGGTCTAAAGCATGGCCAAACCCCGAACTAGCCACAAGAACTAAGTTTCCTGGGGTGAAGCTAGAAGCTTTAAAGTTTCTGCACCAACAGCGCCAAATTCTTTTCCACGGACACGAACCCCTTGATACAGATAGCACCCCAACGCTGGAAGGAGAAGCTTGGCTGTTGCAAAATGGATATGCTCAAGCAGAAGGTGTTGCAAATCTAGACCAAGTACCAGAAACAGGGGCGTTGATTTCTATTGGCTATCCTAAATTTAAAGGTGGTTTAGGAGGTTATGCACGTTATATTGCTATCTGTCCGCCAAACTGGAAATATGGCGTTCGGGTAGGCCAAATACCAGAATCTCCCCTGCCAAAAGCAGATAAACCCCTCCACTGGGATACAAAATTGGGTGTACGGGTACGGTGAGAAGAAGTAAGGGACTTCCAGAAAATAAATTATCCCATTTCCGAGAGAAGATATTTTTATTTTTCCCCCTGCTCCCTGCCCCCTGCCCCTCTGCCTACACAGTGATAGTACATTTTTTAAGTTGGAAGTCCCTAATTGGTTACGCAACTGGTACGCCCATCTTCTCGGATTTATCCGTGAGCACTTTAATTTTGAATTTTGAATTTTGAATTCGGAGCGTTCGCGCAGCGTCTCCGTAGGAGAAGCGACATGACTCAAGCCTTACGCAAACTAGTTACATTCGATGAATTCGTTACCAAATACCCAGACAACTCAGGAAAACGTTATGAACTGCATGATGGAGTAGTTGTAGAGATGTCCCAGCCTACAGGTGAACATGAAGAAGTTGTAGGTTTTTTGGCGCTAAATATATCTATGGAAATTGGGCGGTTAAAGCTTCCTTACTTCATTCCCAAAACAGCTTTAGTTAAACCATTAAATAGTGATTCAGCTTACTCGCCAGATGTGCTGTTATTAAATCGCCCCAATTTAGTCAATGAACCACTCTGGAAAAAAGACTCTACTGTCAGCTTAGCTGAATCTATACCTTTGGTGATTGAAGTAGTAAGTACAAATTGGCGTGATGATTATCTAACAAAAGTAGCTGCTTACGAAACAGTAGGCATTCTCGAATATTGGATTGTCGATTATGCTGCTTTAGGTGGTAGGCGGTTTATTGGCAATCCTAAACAACCCACGATTTCAGTTTACTCGTTAGTTGATGGGGAATACCAAATCCGGCAGTTCCAAAGCAGTAGCTGCATCTTTTCACCCACGTTCCCAGAATTGAATTTAACCGCCGAACAGGTTTTTCAAGCTGGAAGTGTGCCAAGCTAATCATAACCATACCAATTCGTAATTCGTAGTTACTAATTCGTAATTACGTTGAGCCCTCGGTTTAATTAAGAATTAGCAATTAGGTTGATATCGGCTATCAGCTTATGCGATCGCATAGTAAAAAAAAATGGTGCGTTGCGCTACGCGACAACACACCCTACTCAATTACGAATTACAAATTACGAATTACGAATTATAACAATTCTTTCACCTTCTTAATAATGCCCACTGGATCGATACCTTGATGGGGGTACTGTTCCCACAAGCCACCGGAACCTTCTCTATAAGTCCCCAGGTGAGCATATTTAGGAGTTAAGCCGCGTTCTAACAGCCAGGAACCGAAACGGCTACCTAAGCCAGTGCGACGGTTAAAGGCTTCCACTACTAAGACAAAGGGGGCTTTGCCAATTTTAGCGATCGCTTCTTCATCAACTACGTTTAAAGTCGGCTTGTTAATTAAACCTACGTCTAAGCCTTCTTGCTTTAGCCGTTCTACAGCATCCAGTGAACGGTATAAAGCATCACCGTAGCTGACAATATAGCCTTGTGTGCCTTCGCGGATGACTTCATCTTTATCAGGGACGAATTTGTAACCACTGCCAAAGAATTCATTGCCGTTAGTATCCAAAATAGCAGGTACTTTGGAACGGGTGGAGAAGATAAACCGCAGTCCGGGGTCAGAAAATACAGCTTCGACACAGGCTGTCATTTGATTCACATCGGCGGGGAAGTAGAGTCTTGTGTCATGGCGGTCATCTAAGCCATTATCGGCAAACATATTATTTAAGCCGAAGTGACAGGTATTATCCGCCATGTCATCGATACCTGCATGGGAAAAATGACACAGAACGTTAGATTGGTTCAACCGCGCCATTGTGATTTCAGAAATGCACATTTCTAAAAAGGCGCTGAAGGTGGCGAAAATGCCTTGTTTGCCTTTTACCATCCCAAACCCTGACGCAGCGGAGAAATTACCCCGTTCCATGATGCCAGAGGGGATAAATACTTCGGGATAGGTATCGTGTATTTTCTTCAATCCACAGGAGCCTTCTAAGTCGCTATCAATGACTAAGACTTTTTCTTTGCGTTCGGCTTCACTCATGCGACTGAGGACACCCACAACAGCTTCCCCAAAGACGTTGCGATTTGCGCCCCATTTATCGCTAGAACCAATAAATGTATAGGTTTGCTTGGGTTTCTCAATGTTTTTCAGGTATTCCACCGCCGCAGTCTGTCCGCGAGATTCGAGATATTTAATCGCCAAATCGACGGAAATCACATCATGGCCGTGGGTTGAGCCTTCTAAGCCTTCAATACCGGGACACATGGGGCGTTTGTTGATGACTGCGATCGCGCCGGGCGTATTTACGGCTTCGCATAGGCGGCTGTACAAATCGTCTAAATCTTCCCCATCTCCTTGAAGTACCTTTAATCCATGCCCTTCTAAGGTTTTGGCGACGGTGAAACCAGGTAAATATTTAGAAGGATGTCCGGCGATGGTGACATCATTATCATCAATAATTAGCTTGACGTTTAGATGTTGAGCAACAGCCAACCGCGCGGCTTCTGCGTCGTTACCTTCCTGCTGGGAACCATCGGAACCAAGACAGAAAACTACTTTGCCAGGATTCGCGATTGCGACACCGTTGACGTAAGGCCAGACGTGCCCCAGTCTTCCAGAGCTAAATTTTACCCCAGGAGTAAACCCTAATTCCGGGTGTCCGGGTAAATGGGAATGGGCTGTGCGATATTGTAGCAGGTGCTCTGCAGGTAAATCCCCGTGCAGCGTTGACATCAGATACTGAGTAGCGACACGATGTCCAGCTTCATCAAAGAAAATCGGCACAAATTGCTCGGATACTCCCCGAAAGAAAGCATCGAGAATCATCACTTCTGGAACTGTATCGTATGGCCCGCCAGTGTGACCACCCACGCCTCTAGCTGCACCTGTAGCGGTAAAAAACACGATCGCATCTCGACAAAGTTGAATGTTGGCTTTGAGTGCGCCTCTTTGTTCCGCCGTCAGGGTAGGATTCGCAGGATTAAGTGATAAATATTTGTAAGCACCGAGATCGATGGGAAATTTGGTCTTAGCAATAGTCATGGCTATTTTCCAGAGTAAGGACTAATTTGAACAGACCTACTGATGAGCAAATAACAAAAGATATCCAACTGTTTCCCAAGCAAAAGTAGCCCACTAAGAACCATTATTGAACCTTGGGGCGGGAGTTGGCAGATGCTCAATTGACAAAATCAATACATTCAACTATGCATGAATATGCTTGAATGCAAGTGAAGATAAGGTTAAATGTGCAGTTTACCGCACATTATGGCTATTGTTAATTGAATAGGCTACATAGCTAGATTTATCCAAACCCTTACCTCATAAGGAATGAGCTTGGAAGCTGAATCTAGTTTTTGTTGTCTGTTGAAATGCAACTGGATGTAATAAGTATAAACTCACAAACGTGCAGTTTCAAGATTAAAAACGCAACTTCCGGAAAAATAATTATGCTCACTGCTGAACGCCGACAATTCATCCTCGAAATTCTGCGTCGTGATAAAAAGGTGCTGTCAACGGAACTGAGTGCAGTTCTCAAGGTTTCGGAAGACACGATTCGCCGGGACTTGCGGGAATTAGCCGAAGCCGGATTATTACAGCGCGTACATGGCGGTGCATTACTAACTTCCCCAGCCACCGCTAGTTACGCCGATCGCCAAAAACAAGCGCCCAAAGAAAAAGAAGCGATCGCCCGTGCTGCGGCTAAATTAGTTTGTCCAGGACAGGTGGTAATTTTAGATGGGGGGACAACTACGCTGCAAGTTACCAGCCATTTACCAAAAGATTTGCAAGCTACAGTCGTGACAAATAGCCCACCAATTGCGATCGCTTTAGCAGAACATCCCCATATAGAAGTTGTAATGTTGGGTGGTAAGCTCTACAAAAAAGCCTTAGTGAACGTGGGCAATGTCACCATTGAGTCCCTAAGGATGATTCGTGCAGATTTGTGCATGTTAGGAGTGTGCAGTTTGCATCCGGAAGTTGGGATCAGTGTCCCGAATTTAGATGAAGCCCATGTCAAACGAGCCATGATAGCTGGTTCAGCTGAAGTAGTGGGATTAGTCACCGCAGAAAAATTAGACACAGCCGCCCCTTATGTTGTGGAGTCGATTCATGCACTGACTTACCTTGTAACTGCACCGACAGTATCTAATCAAATGCTAGCTGCTTACAAATCTTTAGGTTTGACAATTATTCGTGATGAGTAAAGCTCAATACTTTGCTGAAGCACTATCGGGGTTAATAGCTTGAGAGTTAGCATTGCGTTTACTGCCGCAATCTCTTATGGAAACTAGAGAATTGACAGCTTCAGACAGTTGATAATATGTGGATAGAATGCTGCAAAATAGCAAACAAATATGTTATGTTATGTCCGCAAAAGATAAATTGCTGTTGCTGAATTATGGAATAAAACTTGATGCATTGAAAATTAAAACTCTTATCTTCTCTGCGGCTTTGCGCCTCAGGGTGATCTAAATCATGCCAATTGATGCAACATCGATAAATTTTATATTTAACCATCCCTTCCGATACTTATGAGACTTTTTCCAACATCTTTTTAATGGAATAATTCTCATAATTATTTTAAAATATCTAACCTTAATAATATGTCGAAATTAGTATTAAAAGATAATTCTATCCGTGCCACACTCATCGCTTTGACAATAGGATTTGTTGGCTGTGGCAACCAGGCAACAAGTACTTCCTTAACTCAAACCACTACGCGAGTAAATACTAATCTGCCGCGAGTAGTTGCCACCACAAGTATAATATGTGATTTTGCTAGGCAAATTGCCAAAACTACAATTAACCTTACCTGCTTAATTCCACCAGGTACAGACCCGCACGTTTACCAGCCAAAACCAGAAGACCGAGAAGCTTTGCAACAAGCTAATTTAATTCTCTATAATGGCTATAATTTGGAACCAAGGCTGATCAGACAAATTAAAACAATTAAGAGTGCTGCGCCTAAAATTGCTGTTGCCCCACTAGCTGTTCCCAAGCCACAAAAATTTAGGGAAAATGGCAATATAGTTACTGATCCTCATATTTGGCACAATGCCAAGTATGCCATCAGAATGGTTGAGGTAATTAGCAGTAACTTAGGCAAATTAGAACCCAGTAATGCTAAAACCTATAATAGTAATCAAAGAAAAATTACTCGAGAACTCTCTCAATTAGACCGCTGGATTAAAGCGAGAATTGCCAGTATTCCTAATAATAAACGTACAGTAGTTACAAGCCATAATGCACTTGGTTATTACACCCAAGCTTACGGTCTTTCATTAATAGGCACTTTAGAAGGTATTAGCACCAATGACAGGCCAACAAACACACAAGTGAAAAATTTGGCTAAAAATATTGAACGGGCTAAAGTGCCAACAATTTTTGCAGAGGCAGATATTAATTCTAATGTGATTCAGTCTGTATCTAAAGCAGCTACAGTCAAACTTTCCGAAAGACTACTTTACGCTGATGGGTTGGGAAGTCCGGGAACTGAGGGAGAAACCTATCAAAGTATGATGGTTGCTAATACGCGCACACTAGTAGAAGGGTTAGGAGGCACATACTTAATATTTGAACCAAAAGCTTCACAGTAGCACCAAATATAACAGCCTCAATAGCGCTTTTAGGCGCAAGCAGCAAATAAAAAAACCTCTTCACCCTATACTGTTGCTAATAGTGAACTAAATTTGTTGCGATCGCTTCCATTCTAGGGCTTTTCTTTCCATCTCCTTCACGAATCCATCTTTCCCATCTACATATCCTTGAATATCTTGTGGGAATTGGTTGGCTAATTGACGTTTCAAGTCACTGTATTTAAGCGCATCATCAGGATGTGCAATCATATAATCGCGAAATGCCAAATGTCTTTGGACTTCGCAAACGTCAAACTCAAAAATATGAACGTGATGTGTCCTTGTACCAGCTTCATTATCTTTGCGAAAGAAGCGACGACCTGGTAAGCCAAACTCACCCATAGCTTGATAACCTAATGCAATCATCACTGAACATTGCTGATCTAACTTAGCAAGGTCTTTCACTTGAACCAACAGGTCAATAATCGGTTTGGCATAGATATTGGGAATTGAGGTGCTACCAATATGGTGAATTGCTACTACATTTTCACCAAGTGCTAGCGCTACTAGCTTGGCTTCCTCCTCAAATTTGACACTCCATGTTGGGTCATGCGGTACCACTTCTACTTTCATGAGGAACTTATTATTTAAACTAACTAGCAATTATACGGAAGTCTATGTTATCTGTGTTTTTTCACAAATATGACATTTATTTGAATGATTTATTCAGGCTATGGCAATGGATACAGTAGCTGCGATCGCTACTTTAACCCAGGTAAGAGTTTAGAGAGCCTATATTATCAGAGTTACAGCTGAGTTTTCAATTGGTCGTACCCTCCAGAGTACTACCCCAATTTTATAGTTAATATTGCAAAATAAATGTTTAAATCTGATTTTTGGAGATATTTAAAGTTTTTTCTGGCTTTTTTGTGGGATATGATTGTTAAGCGACGTGCATCGCTCTTACTCTTGTTAATTGGAGTATTTCTACCTCTACAAATTTTTGGGGAATTAGCAGAGGAAGTTTGGGAGAAAGAAGGCGGCTTTGCTTGGGATGTACCGATTCTGTTAGCAATTCGCTCAACAGCCCAACCACAGCTAGATATTTTTGCTACCACACTGACCAAATTAGGAGTATTCTGGGGCGTTTTTCCGGTTGCTAGTGCGATCGCATTGGCTTTGTTTATCCGCAGACGATGGCGTAAGCTTGCTTACCTCCTGACTACCCTGCTGGGAAGCATCATTATTAATCGTACAGCCAAAGTACTGTTACATCGAGTACGCCCCCACTTGTGGGAATCACCAGCCCCAGAGTTTGACTACGGATTTCCTAGCGGTCATGCTATGTCTAGCATGACTTTGGTGGTAGTCTTAGTGATTCTCACTTGGGGTACTCGCTGGAGTCTGCTAATTCTAATTGCTGGGGGTATATTTGTGTTAGCAATTGGCTGGACACGCCTATACTTGGGAGTCCACTATCCCAGCGATATTTTAGCAGGCTGGACAGCTTCAATCGCCTGGGCAACTGGAGTTAGTCTCCTCATCAGACCATATCGCACCAAGCGGCAACAATAACCACCAAGATCATCTATCAATTGCTTTTAGATAAAATTTTATCTCCCCTGCCCCCTGCCAATTCGCAAGTCCCTTACCATCCCCAACTACCAGGAATACCTTTAAAAGGCCCAACAATATCATTGGTAATCCAACCACCATAAAAGTTACCTGGTTGCGGTTGTACCTTTTCGCCATCGACATAGCAAGCATCCATGATATGAGCATAAAAAGCTACATAATCTTTAATAGATGCAAAAGCTGGTGTGGGATTAGAGTAGAACCAACCAGCATTTTGAACTTCTTTATCCCCAACACGCAGAGTGTAATAACCTGCACGTCCTTTCCATTCACAAAAGCTAGATTGTGGTGTTAGCAACAGGTATTCCATTTTGATATCCGCAGGCGGAATATAGTAAACAGGGGGATGGCTAGTTTCTAACACACGCTTGGCTGAGTGGGTGTCTACAATTGTTACGCCATTAAAAATAATTTGAATATGTTTGCTTGTATCCTCAAGGCGTGGTGGACGGGGATAATCCCACACTGATTCTTGTCCAGGTAAGGGTTCTATGCGTTGGGGATAAGCCATAATAACCTGATCTGCTAGATAAGTAGATTGGGATTGCTTCTTTACACTACGTTCGGTCGCAATGACAACTTTTGCTTGCGTAAGTCCTGTGACTTCAGCAAAAAGGCTCAAGCATTTAGCCTGAGCCTGGTTCATATATTAATAGGTTAATTGAAATACAAATAACCTGTATCTTATTATGTCACCACAGTAGCTTAGTAGCGATTACGAGAACCACCACCGTAGCCACCACGATTACCACCACCACCACCACCAAAGGAACCTCTATCTTCCTTAGGCTTAGCTTTATTAACTTTTAGGTCACGTCCCATCCACTCAGCACCATCAAGTGCTTCAATGGCAGCTGCTTCTTCAGCTTCGGAACTCATCTCTACAAAACCAAAGCCGCGTAAACGACCTGTTTCACGATCAGTAGGCAGCTGAACGCGCTTTACAGAACCATATTCTGCAAATACAGCATTCAAGCTTTCTTCTGTAACTTCGTAGGAAAGATTGCCTACATAAACTGACATAAGTCGTCTCCAAAATCAAAACGGTGTAGAGATTTAGATTTCGGAGAAAAGTTTGTGAATACCAAAAGGAAAAAGCCTGTAAATAATAAAAACAAACGCGGTCGCCGAATTAACTCTCCACTCCCAGTGTGACACAGTCGCCCACGCTCGGGGGGTGAGCATAAAAAAGCGTTACAAAAAGTCACGAAAACAAGGTTACTTAAATACAAGCGATCGCTCTTTAGCCTTGCTTGAGACTACGCTGCGTTAATTGCTGAGCAAAAATTGCTTAAGTTGCTAAAAAATACTCCTTTGGGGGGTTACGCTCAAATAATATTTTATGTATCGAAGACGGAGAAGTAAAAAACTGGCAGGAAGAAAACTCCTGTCGAGTGCAGAAATTGGGATAATTTATTTTTTGGAGTTCTTGTACAAAAAATGAATAACGATATTGTTCTATTTTTGATTACTGCTGGTCTATTGATCGTATATTTACTTTTCTCAGCATTAACTGAGATGGGTACAAAGCTACCTTGGAAAAAGTAGGTTATTTTGGTAATGCCAAAGTTTTGGCATTTTAATTAAAAACGAGCGCGGCAGGGTTCGAACCTGCGACCAACGGATTAGAAATCCGTGGCTCTATCCACTGAGCTACGCGCCCAATACAATACTGTGGCTCTTTAAAGAGTCATCTTTTTAATTATATCGTTTTCTCTAGCAAGAAGCAATCGAAAATTGCAGATTTGCTAGTAGCAAGGCTAAGATGCTAGTCGCTAGTTAGTCAATGTACACTGAAAACGAAGTAAATGGACTATTTGTTAAATATATTGTGTGGTCAATGGGTTATTTAGGTATTGGCGTAAATCACCGTTGGGCAAATTACTGTAGAGCAACCTCTGGCGATCGCGAGGCTGACCCCTACTTTACGCTAGGTAATCGCACTCTTGGCGATGCTTTGAAATCAGATTATAGATCGCATATTGAGAACGCCCCTGAGAGGAGTTATTTGCTAGTGCCATGTTTATTCTCAAACGGCAGGATGTAGAAATATCAAGCATTCCGCACCCTAAGCGAGATCAGCCAATGCCAGTCCTCCACTATCAGGGGCAAACTTTCCGCTTGATTAATGTTTTTAAAGCTAGTCAAGAGGAAGAAGCCAGAGCCTTGTGGAGAGAATTAACAGACGGGCGAGGTAAAGCCTGTGTCTTGTTGGAAGAACCAGACCGCTATAGCATTTGGGGAAAAATCCGTTTAGACCAGTTAGGTTCTGACACAGATGTCCATAGCAAGACAGGAGTATTTATCCAAGCTAGTATTTTGCTGCTACAAGCAGTTTATCTAGAAATAGAAGATTTTTTAGGTTCTAAACAAGCAGCTTTATTTGAAAAAGATATTACGGAAATATTGCGGCAGAAGCAATTGCCACAAGCATCTTCGCCAGAAGCCGTAAAATATTTGCTCAATGAAGATCCGCTGGATGCAACCAGTCTGCCTTCTTGGCAAGAAAATCATGTAATTACTCTGTTACAAGAACTCCATAAACTAGGGAAAACTTATTTTGGTAATGCTAATTTCGCCCATCCAGTGGTTGATCGCTTACAAGATCTACCAGAAGGAGAGCGATCGCTGTTTATCAGTTGGCTAAATCAATCTCCAATGAGTAAACTGTGGCAATAGCATTCACAAATTGGGAAAAATACTGCCAGGGATAGTTGCTCTTGGCATTTAATTATGCATTGTTTGGTAGAGCAATTGACTAGTACATCTGTGCGGAAGTCAAAAGCAGCCAGTGGGTGGCACGGTGATTCGTGTTGCCGCCATTGGCGTTCAAAAGCCTATATTTTGAGCTTTTTGGCTGTTTTGTAAATGCTAGGCAGCTACTCTGACGAATTCTATTTCCAACGGGCTGTACTAGTTGATTTTCATCTCAAAAGCTTCTCACACAACCTCATAAGTCGAAATCCTGCCAAAGTGTGTTTACATAGTCAAGTCATATTATGAGTAGTTCTTACGAAAACTCCTACCGTTCTAAATCTATCTTCAGTACAGGAAACATAGTCTTAATTAGCATTGGCTGGGCTGTACTGGCACTGTTATACTTTTTATTGTTTAGTGCTAAAGTCCCAGGTGCAGATGGCATAGAAAGTCGTGCTGAGTGGTATGTAATTGGTACAAATATTTTTGAAGCGTTAGCTTACCTGGGTGCCGGTATCTTATGCTTGAGGAATTGGCGTAGCCAACAAATTGTCAGTGGTCGAAATGTTTGGCTCGCTATTGGCATAGGTATGCTGTCTTATTTCCTGGGGGGGATATTTTTCGGTTATACGGAAATAATCTTAAAAGAAGAACCGGATGTTTCTATTGGTGATGTGTTTTTTGTAGTAACGTATCTGTGTCTTGGTACAGGAATGATTTTAGCAGCGGCTCACAGGCGAATCAATCTCGAAAAATGGCAATGGTTAGTTGTCTTAGCTATTGGCGTGTTTGGTAGTTTGCTAGCTTGGTGGATTTCTCTGCAACAGCCAAAACCTCTGGATTTGCTAGGCACTGTATTAAATTGGTTTTACATCGTTAGCGATGTAGCTATTCTCATTATTGCTACGACTTTGCTCTTAGCCTTTTGGGGAGGAAAAGTTGCCCAGTCTTGGAGAATGATTGCAGCCGCAGCGTTTTCGCTATACATTGCAGATATGTGGTTTAAATACGCCCAAGGTCCCAATTATCAAAGTGGAGAAATATTAGAAGTGTTTTGGGTTTTTAGTGGAGTTTTATTTGGTATGGGCGCTGCTCTAGAATATGAGGCATCATTGAGCCGCTCGCGGCGGGAACGCGGACGCAAACGAGCTTAAAAAAGATTTTTGGTGTCTACCGTGAGAAAATTAACAGATTCTGACAAACAAGAAATTCTTAAATTATATCGAGAGACTGCCGAAACCACCTCAACTTTGGCAGAGCGCTATGACGTTAGTAACTCGACAATTAGCCGCCTGCTCAAAAGTACGTTACCAGAAGACGAGTATGAATACCTCGTTTCCTTAAAACGTGCGGCGAGAACTCCCGAGGGTAGGGCACAGGTAAACTATGAACAGTTACCGCTGTTGAGTAAACCACAGCCAGAAATAGACATTCCTCACGCAGAAAGTCGCCCTGTAGAGTTGCCGAAAGTTGAGCCAGAACCAGTAATAGCGAAGTCTGAGGATACAGATAGTCGGGATATAGCTCCTCCTATCAGGCGGGTACGACGACGCTCTTCTGCAGAAGGAACACAACAGCCTCCAGCAGCAGAGCAGCTAGAGATTTTACCCACCAAAAAATTACCTGAAATCGTCAGCATTCCCAGCCCTAAACCGCCGGAAATGCCCATTCTTCCTACTCCCAAGCGGCAAGAACCTGCTAGTATTTCTAGCCCATTGTTAGAGGATGAACGTCCAGAAGCCAACGTCTTAGCTCAAATGCTAGGCGAAGACTTGCTAGATGAGTCTGAAGATTTGGACGATTTAGACGACGATTTAGAAGATGATGACTTTGAGGATGACGATGAGGAATATGATTTTGAGGAATCAAGGCCTCTAGTCACAAGGCGCAGACCCGGTGAAGCACCAGTCCAAGTTTTACCATTATCGTCAGCGCACTTGCCCAAAACCTGCTATTTGGTCATCGACAGGTCATCAGAATTGATTACCCGTCCTTTAAAAGACTTTGGCGATTTGGGGCAAATTCCGAGTTTAGAAACCCAGCAAAGAACACTACCAATATTCGATAATCACCGCGTAGCCAAGCGCTTTTCCACCAAGCGCGATCGCGTGATTAAAGTCCCTGATAGTAAAATGCTGCAAAAGGCTCGGACTCATCTTCAAGCTAAAGGTATTACAAGGCTGTTAATTGATGGTCAGGTGTATTCTTTATCTCCGGTGTAGTGGGGAATGGGGAATGGGGAATGGGGAATGGGGAATGGGGAATGGGTATTTTACTCAGCACTCAGTACTCAGCACTCAGCACTCTCTCCCCTAACTATAAACAGCAGCCGCAAAGCGGGTAGCTAAGTTAATAATGTCCTGTTTGCGGGCGATTTGATTAATCCATGCTTGGGGGATATTTTCTACCCCATAGTAAATTCCTGCTAACCCACCAGTAACGGCGGCGGTGGTGTCTGTATCTCCGCCTAAGTTAACTGCTGTTAATACCGCTTCTGAGTAGGAAGAACTATTTAAAAAGCACCATAGTGAAGCTTCTAGGGTATCAATCACATAGCCACCAGAATTAATCTCTTCTACTGGCAAATGAGCAATTCCGCCACTGTAGATTCTGGCAAAATGGTGTTTCTCTAATAAATATTCGCGCTGTGAGTAAATTGGCTCCAGCTTGTGTAAGCTTTGCAAATAAGCCGTTTGCGGATCAGCCCCTTCAAGTAGGGCAACGGCAATAGTGATATAAATACCACAAGCCATCAGCGATCGCGCATGAGCATGGGTAATTGCAGAAACATCATGTACCCGTGCGATTAATTCCCTGAAGGTGAGTATCTTGTGACAATAAGCCATTGGCAGGATTCTCATCAACGAACCATTACCGTTGGTATTTTCAATTTTTCCCCCTGCTTCCCGGGGCAAAATACCCTGCTTTAAGCGCATAATCGCGGCATGGGTGGTATGTCCAATATCAAATAGTTCTCCACGGGGAGTCCAGTAAGCTTGCTTGTACCAGCGCCAGAAGGAATTGGCTATAGCATCTAAGGAATACCCTCGACAAAGAGTTTCTGCCAGGCAAAACGTTAAAGAACTATCATCTGACCAAGTTCCTGGCGGTTGGTTCCATGTGCCATAACCTAGCATCTTCGTAACTGGAGATTGCACCCGTTCGGCGCGGCTGGTAAATTCCACCGGCACACCCAACGCATCACCGACACATAAACCCATCAAACCAGACAATGTTTTTGCAGCGGTTAGCATTGTTTTGTCTCCATCGAAGTTCCCAAAACTTTACTTTATAGATTCCTCAGAGAGCTTGTTGCAATAGCTGCTACAACCGATTATTTTATTCTCTGTAAAAATCACCTATTTATAAGGTGATACGTTAGTTTATCAACTTGAAATTAGATAATTTGTATTGATAATTATTGTGCCAGTTGAAAAACCGTCCATCTTTTCTGTAAAGTACCGGATAGAAAGAAAATATTTTGTAATTATAAAACTTCAATTAGGTAAATCAATGCCTAAAATTATTAAAGGTATATGCATCAATAGCGACAATGATGCAATATAAATTGCCAAATAATTGGAACCTTTTTTGTGAGTTTACGACTAATAAAATATCAGCAAAATTCACAATATTTGGGCAAGATTATGAAAGGTATTGTTAAATCTTTTGTGACAATTTCTGCATTGTCTTCTTTAGTAGTTGCTCCGCTTTTTTTAAATGCTGGTCAAGCATCCGCACAAACACAAAAGGGTACTGATGCTAGCTATATTGGTGCGGGTGTTGCAGGTGGTGTAACTAATGGTGGACAAGTTGGTCAAGATGCTCAATTTGGTGGTAACGTTACAGGCCGTTTAAAATTGGGCCCCACCCCATTTTCTGCACGCACTCAAATCCTATTTACAGATCAGACGACAGCAATCATCCCTCAAGTTTCCGTAGACGCACCAATTGCTAAAGGAACTAACGTCTTTTTAGGTGCTGGTTATTCTTTTGTCGAAGCTAATGGTAAACAAACTCCCCTGGGTGACAGAGATGGAGTAGCGTTAACTGCTGGTGTAGAGTCAGAAGTTGCTAAAAACTTTTTGATCTACAGTAATGCTACCGTAGGTATGAAGACTTACCAAAATAGCCCTGCTTCTGCTGTTAGTATTCAAGGTGGTCTAGGTTATCGCTTTAGATAACAAACTATAGAGGGGACGGGGAAAAGGTGAAAGGAGAAGGGAAAAATTCCTCTAATTCCCTGAACTGAACAAATATTGAGACCCAGGGAAATCACTATTTTTTACTGGTTCCCTGATTACCGAAATATATGTATGCTGGTTTTGTGAGGTGTTACATCACTGACAAAGCCAGCTTTTTGCTATGTTAAAATTAAATATTCCCCCTAATGTCGACCGGATATCCGGGGATCATCTTGCCGAATAAGTGCTTTTAAATTTGCAACTTCGGCCTCTACTGATGCCTTATTCAGAATAGTCTACAACTCTAATGGTTAAATCTCCTCCTTCCCCGATAGCAAGCCGTAAGCCTTCCAAAGTCGAAGGAATCAAGGAAAATAGTAATTTTTTGCGTGAACCTGTAGCCACCGAAGTACTTCAGGATACAACTCACTTTAGCGAAGACGCAGTGCAGTTGCTGAAGTTTCATGGATCTTATCAACAAGATAACCGTGATAATCGCGTCAAGGGGCAGGAGAAAGATTACCAGTTTATGCTGCGGACAAAAAATCCCGGTGGGTTAGTACCGCCGCAGCTATATCTAGCTTTAGATAAGCTATCTGATGAATATGGTAACCACACCTTGCGAGCGACTACCCGTCAAGGGTTTCAGTTACATGGGATTTTAAAGAAGAATCTCAAAACTGCGATCGCTACTATTGTGAAAAATCTCGGTTCCACTTTAGGCGCTTGTGGCGATATCAACCGCAACGTCATGGCACCGCCAGTTCCTTGGAAAAATCGCCCAGAATACCAGTACGCTTGGGAATATGCCCAAAATGTTGCTGACTTATTGTCGCCCCAAACTGGTGCTTATTACGAAATTTGGCTAGATGGTGAAAAGGCAATTAGTGCCGAAGAAAGCCCAGAAGTAAAAGCCGCAAGACAACACGATAGTAATGGGACACTCATCAGCAATACTGAAGAACCCATCTATGGCACCTACTATATGCCGCGCAAATTCAAAGTTAGCGTGACAGTGCCAGGGGATAATTCGATTGATTTATATTCCCAAGACCTCACCTTAGTTGTGATTACCAATGACCAAGGTGAACTTGAAGGATTTAACGTATTTGCTGGTGGTGGCTTAGGCAGAACACATAACAAAGAAGAAACCTTCGCTAGGCTGGCAGATCCCATTGGTTATGTGGATAAAGACGATGTTTACGAAATCGTCAAAGCAATTGTTGCCACCCAAAGAGATTATGGCGATCGCTCTGACCGCCGTCACGCCCGATTAAAATATTTACTGCATGATTGGGGTGTAGAGAAGTTTCGCGCTAAAGTCGAAGAATATTTTGGCAAAGAGATCGCCCCCTTTAAGGAACTGCCCGAATTTAAATATCATGACTTCCTGGGATGGCACGAACAAGGCGATGGCAAGCTGTTCTTAGGGCTTTCGATTGATAATGGTCGAGTAAAAGACGAAGGCTCGTTTCAACTGAAAACTGCCTTACGAGAAATTGTTGAGCAATTTAACCTGCCCATTCGCCTTACAGCTCACCAAAACCTGATTTTCTACGAAATTGCACCAGCAGATAAAGCCGCGATTCAAGACATTCTTGATCGTCGCGGTGTTATCTCCGACCCCAGCAAAATTGCCCGCTTAGAAAGGCTGGCAATGGCTTGCCCAGCTTTACCAACTTGCGGCTTGGCTATTACCGAATCAGAACGCGCCATCCCTGGGATTTTAGAACGGATTGGCACAGTTTTGGATAAAGTCGGTTTACAAAATGAAGAGTTTGTGGTAAGAATGACAGGCTGCCCTAATGGTTGCGCTCGTCCTTACATGGCGGAATTGGCTTTTGTAGGGAGTGCGCCAGAAAGTTACCAAGTATGGTTAGGCGGTTCGCCCAATCAAACGCGGTTAGCGCAGCCTTACATGGAACGGCTACACCATAACGACATAGAAACCCAGCTAGAGCCGATTTTCGTTTACTTTAAGCAATCGAAAACCGCAGAAGAAAGCTTTGGCGATTTTTGCGATCGCGTCGGATTTGATGCCATCCGCGAATTTGCTGCTAATTACACAGTTCAAGCTGTTGCAGCACCAGTTACAGACGATAGCGATGGTTTAGTTGAAGCCATAGCCGACTCCAGAACCGCAGAAAGCGAAGGTCAAGAAGTGGCGATTGAAAATACTACCATTGCCACCTATAAGACTCGCCGACGCGTGAGTTTGCAACATGAGGTTTATGACAGGCTGAAAGCTGCTGCAACTAGCCAAGGTAGGCCGATGACCGAATTAGTGCATGAGGCGCTGGAAGCTTATTTCCAGAATCTCGAGAAGTAGGGGCTACGAATTAGTTAGTAATTTTAACCGCTGATAAACGCCGATGATGAAGATAATCGGCGTTTATTTTTATTTATAAGTTCTCTTTAACTCTGTGTTTTCTGTGCCTCTGCGGTTCGTAAAAATTATGAATTATGAATTACGAATTACGAATTATCATCATGTCTCAACTACAACGAATTGCGATCGCACCTTCTCAACTCCAAGCAGGGCAAATTTTACTCACCAAAGAACAACAACACTATTTAGTACGGGTGTTGCGGTTACGTGAGGGCGATCGCTTTATTGCGATGGATGGTAGGGGTAAATGGTGGTTAACGCAGCTAGTAGGGGAGCAAGGGCAGGTTTTAGAAGACTTGGTGGTGGAAACTGAGTTACCTGTATCAATCACCTTGATGGTGGCTTTGCCTAAAGGTAGCGGCTTTGATGAAGTCGTCAGGTGTTGCACAGAGTTGGGAGTTACAACTATTGCGCCAATATTGAGCGATCGCACTTTGTTGCAACCCAGCCCCCAAAAACTCGAACGCTGGCGGCGGATTGCGGCGGAAGCTGCGGAACAATCGGAGCGCGCTTTTATACCGACAATTTTAGAACCTGTGGCTTTTAGCAGTAGTTTATCTTTTGCCAACAGCCACAAATATATCTGTGAAGCCCGTGGTAACTTCCCTCACCTGAAGACTGACTTGCAACACCAAGGACAAATGACAAATGAGAAAGAAGTAGTTATAGCTACAGGCCCAGAGGGTGGATGGACGCAAGCAGAAATTGATAGTGCGATCGCGGCAGGATTTCAAGCAGTTTCCCTTGGTCGGAGAATTTTACGAGCGGTCACAGCGCCAGTAGTGGCTTTATCACTAGTTTCCGCAGCTTGTGAAGTATAAATGATGTATATCTCATGCATTTAGCCCAGCCGTTACCGCAGGGTAGGCGCGAGACATTCTTTTCGCGTGGATGTAAACAAAGTGATGATTGAACAAGTTGCCACGGCCTTTGAACGTAAAGACTATAGCACCGCAGCTAAATTACTCCAACAGCTGTTAAAAGAATCACCAGAAAATCCTTGGGTGCAATTTTATCTAGGACGGCTGCATGAAGTCTCGAAAAAGTACGAGAATGCGGAAAAAATTTATCGGCAACTGCTACGAAGTACAACCAATAGTAAAATTTTGATGCAAGCGCGTCAGGGTTTGCAGCGAATCCAAGAAATTGAGCAAGAAGCTAGACAAAGGGCTATTATTCAGGCGACAACAGAACGTAGCGAGACTGAACTAGGTGTACTCGTCTTAGAACCCCTCAGTAACGAACTAAAAGCCGAAGCAGCCCCAAAATTTGCCCAAATATTACAAATTGACACCTACACTGCTAGGTTAACTTTACCTAGTCGTGGTTGGAAGTTATATCGCACTGGACAAATCGGAGAACTGAAATTTTACGGTACACAATTACAAAAAGCAGGTATTCCCTGCTTTTGGGTAACGATTACAGAAATTAAGCAGATTCAAGTATTCCAGGTCAATTACTTTTCTGAATCGGCAACAAATGCTACTGTTGTTTGCCGTAACCAAACAAGTCAACTTGGTTCTTTAACTTTTAACTGGTCAGAAGTCAAAGCTAGAGTTTCGGGAATGTTGCCGATTTTTGAACAGGTTGTAGATGTTAACGCGCAACGTCAACTAGAACGCAAAACTCAAACCCAAGATTATGCCGAATTTTGTGATTTACACCTACCAAGTAGGCGTTGCATTTTGCGGCTTTCCGATCAAAGCTATCAATTCCAACAAGGGCTAGAAATCGCTGCTCACCCTAGCCAAAATACTATCAAAATTAATTGGAATCTTTTACAAGAATGGATGGGACAGCAAATCCCCCAAGTCAAAGTATGGTCAGATTTCACACACTTTGCTGAGACAATATTAGATCAAACAGAAATGCTGAGTAACATTCAGTCTTATGTTCTCCTATTTCGCAGGGATAAGACTAATTGGGACTCAGCATTTCATTTATATAGTGGGTTGGTATTTTCACATCTTAGGGAATTTTAGATTTTGGATATTAAATTTTTTAATTGAAAATTCAAAATCTAAAAAGCCCTCTGCCTAAATCAACATATTAGCCAGGAGTTTTTACTTGACGTGCCATATCTAAATAAACACTCATGTTAGCTCCTGGACGACGGCGACCGTTAGAGCTAACAGCACCAGCAGCAACATATTTGGGTGCAAAGGTGGTTTCTTTTGCTTGTTCTTTAACTACTTTGGCTGATGCAGCTTTGTCATTTTTACCAGGTTCAATTTTCAAGCCTTCAGCAGTCTGTACTAAAGCAACATCAGCAGGTTTTGGTTCTTTAGCTGATTTTTTATTAGATGATTTAGATGCAGCAGTTTTTGTACCGTTCAATGATGGTGCTGGAGCTTGAGATGTAACTGTTTCTGCTACTTTCTTGGTATTATCTACAACTGCTACAGCTGCTTTCTTGGCGTTATCTCCTACTTCTTTAGCTGCTTCTTTAACAGCAGCTACTGGCTTTGCTTCCTTGGATTCATCTAGTTCCAAGTAGTAACCATTGCTTTTCTTATTTTTACCAGGTAATAGTCCAGTAATAAAACTGACAATACCTGCAATCAACTTTTTGATAAAATCCATTACAATCTCTCCCTGCCTTTTATATCTGGAATACCTACCGTAATTGTTAAAAATTACGACATTATGTTACAATTTTTTACTTTTCGTCATCGGATTTCAGATGACAACCAATATAGGTTTGTACTTAATCAACATTGTAATAATAATACAGGGCAAGTGTTTTCAACTGATTTGTGTAAGCACCTGCGGCCTGCATACAATGCATACACCGAGAATTAATTATTAAATTTTACTGTAACTGAGGGCAAGATTCTGAAAGTTGGCGTAACAAAAATTAACATTTTGTTATCTGCTCAATACCATTAGTAATTCTAATGCAGTCGCTGGCTGTTAACCAGTGAAATGAGTGTCATAGTCTGTTTCTCAATATGAATTAAGACTAGTTAGATTTTCTACAGAACTAATTAAGCAAAAATATGGATATAAATACTAATAACCAGCAGCGCAATCCAGTGTTGTTAATACATGGTATTGATGACACAGGCGCAGTTTTCTACCGCATGGGGAAATATTTAAAACAAGAAGGTTGGTCTGTATATGCCTTAGATTTAGTGCCTAATAATGGTGCTGTTGGTTTAGATAAGTTGGCACAGCAGGTAGCAGATTATGTAGACAAAGAATTTCCCCCAGAACAACCACTAGATTTAGTTGCTTTCAGTATGGGAGGAATTGTCAGCCGTTACTATATCCAAAGGCTGGGGGGAATAAACCGCGTACAACGGTTTATTACAATTGCTTCGCCCCATCATGGTACTGTAATTGCCTATGGTTCTCTGCGACCTGGTTGCGTGCAAATGCGCCCCAACAGTGCTTTGCTCAATGACTTGAATTCTGATGTCGCAATGTTGGAGGCGATTAATTTTACATCAATCTGGACTCCCTATGATTTGATGATTGTCCCAGCCAAGAGTTCACAAATGCCAGTAGGACGAGAGGTAGTTTTGCCTGTGGGATTACACCCTTGGATGCTGACCGATGCTAGGTGTTTGCAAGTAGTAGCAGAAACCTTAACAGAACCAATTAAACCCTATCCCCAATTTGGGTATACTGAGAACTTTCAAAAATCGCCTCTGGGTGACAGTAATATTTAAACTCCATCAAGTTATAAAAGGGATCTTCTAAAAAGAAAGTGCGATGTTCTAAAGGCAAACCAACAAAACGATATTTCGGTTCTTCCCTAAATAGGAGTTTTTGCTTTTGTGCCTTTTCTAATAAATCTTGCCAGTCTTGTTCGGCTGTAAAAACTAGCCCAAAATGTCTAGGATAGATACCTCGTTGTGGTGTTAATGGTTCTTTAGTAACGTGAGCTACTAATTGATGACCATATAAATTCAGTATCAAAGCATGGGGATTTTCACGCCCAGGAATACAGCCTAAACCATCAACATAATATGCTTTAGTTTCGGCAATATTAGTTACAGGGAAAGCAAGATGAAATAAAGTTGCGCTCATAGCTTTTGCCTAGAACACTAGTAGTTGTTATTACTATATATAATTTATAGGATTCATATTTGATTTTTTAAATTACGCGTGTAGGGTGTGTTACGGCTATAAAAGGATTTGGAACTTAGAGACAATAAAATTTAGCCGTAAGGCTCCGCCGAATGGATGGTGCGTTAGGCGCAAGAATAGTTATTTCTTGACAAATCATATTGAAAATAAGCGCCTAACACACCCTAATTTATAAATAACCTCTAACAAGTGCATTTTATTACGTAATTAGCAATCTAAGTGCGGAAAATCAAATTTGAAGTGCTGACTACAAACTAATTTGATCATCAAAATTAATATTTTGAATCCCTAGCTTTATCCGGAAAGAGTTGAGAATTTCTGTAATTCTTGGATCATAGGGTGGAGACGATCCAGCAGCAAAGTGAGAAATTCGCTATTCTGTTGATATTCAGGCCACACTAATTGTCATATATTGCTAATGCTCTCTTTCTTTGATTCTGCAAATCCTTGGTTGGTGGGAGTCGGATTGAATGCCATTTTGTTGGCTTTAGTTTGGATTGCTCCCAAAAAGCTGCTGACTCCAGCAGGAATATTCCACGCCTGGGTATTAGGCGTAATTATTTGGGGAACATTAGGTTGGCAAGGGTATCTAGTAGTAGCGTTCTATTTTTTAGTAGGTTCTGGGGTAACGCGCATTGGGATAGCTCAAAAGGAAGCTGAAGGTATTGCAGAAAAGCGTTCTGGGGCTAGAGGCCCGGAAAATGTCTGGGGTTCGGCGTTGATTGCGGCGCTGTGTGCTTTAGGAATCGGAACGTTAAATGCAGGATTATTTTCTCTTCCCCAGTCTGTAGTCGTTAATCTCAAATATCTACTGGTTTTGGGCTATGTGGCGAGTTTTAGTACCAAACTTTCTGACACTTGTGCGAGTGAGGTAGGTAAAGCATATGGTAAACGAACCTTTTTGATTACCACATTGCAACCAGTACCTCGCGGAACAGAAGGCGCAGTGAGTTTAGAAGGAACCTTAGCTGGGGTTGTGGCTTCCATTGCGATCGCCTTTGTTGGTTGGGGTGTCGGTTTAATCGATTTTGCAGGTGTAGTTTGGTGTGCGATCGCTGCTTTGATTGCTACCAGTTTAGAAAGCGTCATTGGCGCAACGCTGCAATCTCAATATACTTGGCTCACCAATGAATTGGTGAATATTATCAATACCTTGATTGGTGCGATCGCTGCTATGTTAATTGCCTTTACCTGGGTCAGTGCGATGGCTTAATTCTCTGGCGAAATTTCAATATTATAGATGATTCGTAGATAGGTAAAAGCTAAATTTAGCAATTCCTTTCTACTAGAAAACTATTAGAAATTAACCAAAATGATTTACTAAATTGTTTTTGTTTATAATTTAACAATATTTATTTGAATAACTAATTATATGGCTATTTATAGATAATTCGGGTTGTAAGAGTATAAAAAAATTAATTTTTTCTCCCAGGATTGCTTTATGGAATCTTTATCATTTTTAACTGTTGATCGGCAATCTATTTCTATAGAACAAGCAGTAAAATATCTCCAAGCCTCCGGCAAATTGTCGCAGTTTATTGGCGATATTATTCGCCAGTACGTGATTGAACAAGAAATCAATACTAGAGACGATATTGATATCAATCCAGCTTTAACTGAACAGACAATTATTGATTTTCGTCTCAAAAATCAACTCACAGACCCCCAAATTTTTCAAGAATGGTTAAAGAAAAATGGCACAGATTACGCAACCTTTCATGCATCAGCTGCCTACAACTTTAAGTTAGAAAAACTGAAAGCTTTAGTTACAGAACCGAAACTACCAGAGTATTTCATTGAGCGAAAAATTTATTTAGATCGGGTGGTACTATCGAGGATTTTTGTTGATAATCGCGAGCTTTGCGAAGAACTACTAACCCAAATTGAAGAGGGAGGTAGTTTTGAGCAACTAGCTAAAGAATATTCATTAGCAGAAGATCGCATTGTTAACGGCATGATGGGGCCAATTAGTCGGGGAACATTGCCGGATAAAATCAGAGCCGCAATTGATGCAGCAGTTCCCGGAGAATTGATTGGGCCAATAGAACTAGAAGGACGTTATGGTTTGTTTCGATTAGAACAATTTCTGCCAGCCTCTTTAGAAGATACTCAACTAAAGCAAGCACTACAAAATGAGTTGTTTGAAAAATGGCTAGCAGAGAAAATTCAAAAGCTGACAGTCAAATTACAAGTGAAATAAAACTTCTGGATAATCAATCTTTACGAATAAACGTGCTAGCTTCTGTACCCTGGAATCAACCACCTCTATGCTGGCTGAATCCTGAACAACAAACTCGATTACAAAATCACTCAGAAATTCGTCGCTATCGTCTTGGTGAAAAAATTTGGTCAAATACTATCGGAGGTTATCAGTTTTTTCTTGTTACTGGTAAAGTTCGCTTGCGTGAAGAAGGAATTGGCAAACCATTAGCTGCTTTGCAAGCAGGTGATTGGTTTGGTGACTTACAAAATTTAGCTGTAGAGTGCAAAGCTGTAGCTGCTAGTAAAGAAGTCATTGTAGTCTGTTGGGAAACAGCCTTATGGAAAGAAGTTTCCACGCCACAAATGGAAAGCTTCTTTCAAGGCGTACAAAATGAGCAAGGGAGCAGGAAGCAGGGAGCAGGGGGAAGGGAAGCAGAGGAGCAGAGGAGCAGGGAGCAGGGGGAAGGGGAAATTATCACTTCCTCAATCCCCAGTCCCCAATCCCCAATCCCCAGTCCCCAGTCCCCAATCCCCAATCCCCATTACCCCTTATCCCCAGAGGGGGCCCCGAGTTCCCCAGTCCCCAATCCCCAGTCCCTAATCCCCACCTATAACTATCCATTCGTCGCTAGCTGGAATACAGCCGCAGCTTGTCTAACGATGGTGGCGCAGCATTTGGATCATGCTGTAAAGCTCGAATGGGTACAACGCCAACTGCGGGGACAACGCCCGAAAAATGTTGTGGAAGCAGCAGAAAAGTTAGGGTTGGTGTTGCAGCGATTGCAAATTAATTGGACTGATTTGCGCGCCTTGTCATTTCCGGCTTTGATACAGTGGAATTCTGGCGCACAAGAAAGCCCTAGCTGGGTGGTAGCCTATGGAGTAAAAGCCGATCGCTTAATTATCGCTAATCCCCTCAATAGCGATCGCACTTGTGAAAGTCTCCCCCAATCTGTGGTAGAAGCCGCTTGGGATGGGCAAATGTGGACAGTAGAACTGATCTCTCAGCAAGAAACATTTAACCTGAGTTGGTTTACTCCCGCAGTTTGGAAATATCGGGGATTATTAGGCGAAGTTTTGCTTGCGTCTTTAACATTGCAGCTGTTGGGGTTAACAACACCGCTAATTACCCAAGTTGTGATTGATAAAGTCATGGTGCAAGAGAGTTTACCAACTCTCGATGTCATGGCGATCGCACTTTTATTGGTAGCAATATTTGAAGCTGTACTCGGCATACTGCGTTTATTTATCTTCACCCATACCGCCCGACGTTTAGATTTAAGTTTATCAGCGCAGTTATTTCGTCACTTAATGCGCTTACCTTTAGCTTATTTTGAATCGCGGCGTGTTGGAGACACAGTAGCGAGAGTTCAAGAACTCGAACAAATCCGCCAATTTCTCACAGGTACAGCTTTAACGGTGATTTTGGATAGCATCTTTGCTGTGGTGTATTTAGCATTGATGTTCTATTACAATATTCCCCTCACTTTTGTGGCTTTGGCAGTACTGCCATTATTTGCCACATTAACCATCGTGGCGACACCAATTTTGCGGGGTTGGCTCAACGAAACCTTTAACCGCAGCGCTGATAGTCAATCATTTTTGGTAGAAACAGTTACCGGGATACATTCAGTTAAAGCCCATGCAGCCGAACCAGTAGCCCGCGATCGCTGGGAAGGTTTATTTGCGCGCTTCATTCGCACCAGTTTTAAAGCCTCTACTACCTCTAACATCAGCAGCAATTTGGGTGACTTTCTCACCAATTTTTCTACCTTATTAATTCTCTGGTTTGGTGCGAAATTAGTCATTGACCATAAACTCACTATTGGTCAACTGGTAGCTTTTCAAATGTTATCAGGAAGAGTCACCGGGCCATTGTTACGCCTTGTGCAATTGTGGCAAAATCTGCAACAAGTTCTACTTTCTGTAGATAGAATTGGTGATATTCTCAACGTTGCCCCAGAAGCAGAACCAGGGACGGGCTTAGTATTACCAGCACTCAACGGACAAATCACTTTTGAACAAGTATTTTTCCGTTATCAAGCTAGTACAGAACCAGTATTACGCGGCATTTCTTTTAATGTGGAACCAGGACAATTTGTCGGTATTGTTGGGCGTAGCGGTTCTGGTAAAAGTACCCTTTCAAAATTATTGCAACGCTTATATTCAATTGAATCAGGACGCATTTTAATCGATGGTTTTGATATCAAAAGTGCCGATTTAGCTTCACTACGGCAACAAATTGGTGTTGTTTTACAAGAAGACTTTTTATTTAACGGTTCCATCTTAGAAAATATCACCCTCGGCAACCCCGATATTACCGCCGAGCAAGTAGTAGAAGCCGCTAGGCTAGCCGTCGCCCATGATTTCATCAGTCAATTACCCTACGGTTACGAAACCAACGTGGGCGAACGTGGTACAGCCTTATCGGGGGGACAGAGACAACGCATAGCCCTAGCGCGGTTGTTCCTTTCCTCAGCACCGATTTTAATTTTGGATGAAGCCACCAGCGCCTTAGATAGCGAAACCGAACAGCAAGTACTGCAAAACCTGCAAAAAATTTCCGCCAACCGCACTGTGTTTCTGATCGCTCATCGATTCGCCCCCCTCAAACGTGCGGATTTGATTTTGGTAATGGAACAAGGGGTAATTGCAGAACGTGGTACTCATCCGCAATTGTTACAGCAAAAGGGATTGTACTGGTCACTATATCAACGCCAACAAGCGAATATTTAGGCATCACCATAACCCAATTGTTGGTAGTAAGGGCACGGCACCAGTAATATTATTGTCTGTACCAGAAAATTATGGATGCCGTGCCCCTACAGTTATAATGCTACGTTTGCTGCAATATCGGCTTCAACTTTGGCTATTAATTTATCTAATTTTCCCGATACCAAATCAGTTTCGATTTGTTTATCCCACATTTGTTCTAAATATTCTTCCAGCCAAGCAGCTAGCTGCCGAATATCATTTTCTGGTAATTGTGTAATAGCGGCTTCGATTTCTGGCAAAGTACTCATATTTGAGTCAATACCTCAATGTTTTCCTTAATGTTATTGTTTTAGTCAAAAAACTTAAACTCTGTAGCGAATATCTTAAAAGTCAAGCGATCGCCTTATTCAATTATTCAGGCGATCGCTTTCCTGTATCTGGTTAAGCTGGGGAAATATTTGTGAGGTAATTCGCTAAATCAGCTTGGCTAGTGAAATCTAACAGCGCCTCGGCTAAATCTTCTAGTTGAGCGATCGCTAAAGCGCGAATCTGCTGTTCCGTCTGGGGTTCAATTGCACCAAACCGTCGTGTCAAAAGACGCAAAATCAGTTGTAACGCCTCTTGTTTCTTTCCTCGTTCTTCTCCCTTCTGCAAAATATCCTGGTAAATCACAGATTCTTGCATAATATCCTCTCGAAAAAGCTGTGTAATTAAACTTTTGTCAAACCGCAAACCAGCTAGAACTTGGACGCAAGCTGATATATTCTGTCGCTCATCTGTTTCTTCAATCATATCCACAGCAGTTGCTACTTGCTGTAATAAGTCTTCTGGTGAGTTACTTTGCGCTAATGTCGCCAGGGGTAAAAGTGCGGGGTTAGCTAGCAAAGGTGTGGGATCTTCTTCCCAGAGGCGAATGACGCGGTATTTATGTATGGTGTTGGTGTCTACATATTGGGTTTGATAAGCAATTTCTGAAGATGTAAATTGCAGAAAAATGAGTACCTGCTGAATCTCACACCAATATTGACGTTTCAATCTGCTGTAGTAATCCAGCATCCGAAAGTCTAGCGGTGGTGTGGATTTGGGTGAAGTTTGAAACTCTAAATGCAGGATTTGATTGGCGATTTGCAGAAAGGTAACAGAATCAGCGCGAATCGGTTCCAGAGTTAGTTCGGTTTTAAGTACTTGGATATCTGAAGTTTCAGACGCAAGTAGCCATCTGGCAAAATCGGCTGGGTAGGTTTCTGCGAGGTATTTGCAGGTGTTATCGTAACTCAAGGGCTGATGTTTACTCAGTAAGTATTATTTTGCAGCAAAGCGATCGCTTTGAGGTTGCTTGAAAAATGAATTGCACTAACCGTTATCCCGCCCAGAACTGAAGTTCAGGGCTAATAGGCTAAGTCCACTCAAGTGGACTGAAATATTTGGATGTAGCTAAGTCTACTGAAGTAGACTTTATTTATTAGCCTGGGAATTCATGATACTAGCTTGAAAAATAGCTTAGGGCGGAGGTAGGCAGCAAGATATGTTGCTGTGGTTGGAAAAATTCGCTCTTCAGCAAGTAATTAACCTAACTGAGTAGTT
>NZ_JACJQJ010000180.1 GCF_014696615.1 Nostoc linckia FACHB-104
GACTCAAAGTTGAAGGCTGATAAAGACTGTTAGTGAGAGGAATTCTGCGATTAATATGTAAACCAGCTAGCTGCAAAATCCACTTAGGTGAAGAGTAATAGTTACTTTCATTTAATCGAATTAGATAACCAGCTAGACTTTCATCTTCATAGGGAATTGGAGTTCGTAGCAGGACTCGATTATGCATTTATTCTTCAAGAATTCCTTAATATTTGAGAGGCTTTTAAGTCTTTATATTTAGATTTTAGGCGCTTATTAGTTCCGCCAAATTCTAAATCTAGAGCCGCCGGATGAGGTGGCTCAATCTCAAATTTATCAGTGATAAAAGGATTATTTTTTTCAGGTTTATCAGCTTGAACAAACTTTTCAAAAGCTGCTGCTAAAATATTTAAATCAAGTTTTTCTTGATTTTGATTAAGAGCTAAATAAGTGCCATACCGAACTTGCTTCATCACATGAGCCATGATTCCATCTGATGCATAGTAAAGCCTTCTTGCTGTATATACCTCGGATAAATTTGAAGCTTGAGCTAGAGGTAGCTTTGACTCTAATAAATGTAAAAAAGTCCGAAATTCTGCACCACCATCGGATTGCCATCCAAAAGACGAGAGATAATGACGATTGGCAAAGCGACGGCTGAGTTGAGAATGAGATTTAAGTTTAAGAACTTCTTCAGCCTCGGGCAAACCAATTAAAATAATTGGCAAGTTTGTATCTAAAATTAAAGTTTTTAACCAATCAGAAACTGTTTTGAGAACTCGCTCTGAATCTCGGTCGATAAAGTGTTGAAATTCATCTAAAATAATTAATTCAACTCTACAATCTTTGAGCAGACCAATTAAACGAATCGTTTGGTTACCAATTGTACCTTTGTCATAAGCGGGGTCGCCAAGTGTCCATAACAATTTCGTTACTACCGTCTTCACAGTTGCTGGGGAAGGAATGGTCACAGCCAAAATAGGAACAAGTGTGCCATCTTTTGTGACCTGCCTGGGATATTTATTAGCATAAGCTTTGTAGATTGTAGTTTTTCCGACTCCTGTTTGACCACTAAGAAACATACATTCTGGCTCGGACTTACCTAAAGAAAAATGGTGACAATACTCTATAGCTGCTAAGACTTCTTGAAGTCGAGGGTAAAGAACATAAATGTTATTAATAATTTGGAGCTTCTCGGCTAAACTAATTTTCAAGATATCTTGGCTACTTGCATCATCGTTACTTTTTTTATTTGGGTAAACCAATACTCACCTCCCAACCAGTCAAGTCTGGCTCCCAATTATCAATTTCAATCACAGATTCTTCAGCAGGAGAAATATTTTCTATCTCTTGAGGAGAAACAGATGTTTTAGGTTCTTCAGGACTTGTTATGCTAAACTAACAGCTAAAATGCCAACTTAATAAGCACCTAATTCGGAAATTTTCAAAGTTTCTAAAACCGTAACTAGAGCGTTTAATGAGCTTGAGTTTATTATTAACGCCTTCAACAGCACCACTGGTTGTCCCATTGTCGAAATAAGCGATTATCTCATCCAACCAACGAATAA
>NZ_JACJQJ010000181.1 GCF_014696615.1 Nostoc linckia FACHB-104
AAATAGACCTGGCATCGAGCTATTGTGGCGTAGGGCAACCCCTAGACTATCGTGGCCGCAGCAGCGTTTCACCTCTGAGTTCGGGATGGGGTCAGTGTGGTTCCACCGCGCAATAGACACCAGGAAAGACTGGAGAGTAGTGAGTGCTGAGTGCTGAGTGCTGAGTAGGTATTAATTCAACTCAGAACTCAGGACTTTCAACTCAGCACTGAACAAAACCCTGAAGACTGCAAGTAACGCGAAGACAAATGGTTGTGAGGTCAAGCCCTCGGTCTATTAGTACTCCTCTGCTTCATGCATTACTGCACTTCCACATAGAGCCTATCAACGGGTGTTCTGCCCGTGACCTTACCTACTTAACGTAGTGAGAGCACTCATCTTGAGGTGGGCTTCCCACTTAGATGCTTTCAGCGGTTATCCGCTCCGCACTTGGCTACCCAGCGTCTACTGTGGGTACAATAACTGGTACACCAGCGGTGCGTTCCTCCCGGTCCTCTCGTACTAAGGAGGACTCCTCTCAATGCTCTTACGCCTGCACCGGATATGGACCGAACTGTCTCACGACGTTCTGAACCCAGCTCACGTACCGCTTTAATGGGCGAACAGCCCAACCCTTGGGACGTACTTCCGCCCCAGGTTGCGATGAGCCGACATCGAGGTGCCAAACCTCCCCGTCGATGTGGACTCTTGGGGGAGATCAGCCTGTTATCCCTAGAGTAACTTTTATCCGTTGAGCGACGGCCATTCCACTCTGCGCCGTCGGATCACTAAGGCCTACTTTCGTACCTGCTCGAGTGGTCACTCTTGCAGTCAAGCTCCCTTTATGCCTTTACACTCGCCGCACGGTTTCCAAGCGTGCTGAGGGAACCTTTGCGCGCCTCCGTTACCTTTTAGGAGGCGACCGCCCCAGTCAAACTGCCCACCTGAAACTGTTCCTACACCCGGTCAGGGTGCGAGGTTAGAATTCTAGCTTCGCCAGAGTGGTATCTCACCGTTGGCTCCATATTCCCCACAAGGAATATCTCAACGCCTCCCACCTATCCTGCGCAAGCGAAGCCCGAACACAATTCCAGGCTACAGTAAAGCTTCATAGGGTCTTTCTGTCCAGGTGCAGGCAGTCCGTATCTTCACAGACATTCCTATTTCGCCGAGTCTCTCTCTGAGACACCATCCAGATCGTTACGCCTTTCGTGCGGGTCGGAACTTACCCGACAAGGAATTTCGCTACCTTAGGACCGTTATAGTTACGGCCGCCGTTCACCGGGGCTTCGGTCGCCAGCTTCACTTTCGCTGACCAGCTTCCTTAACCTTCCGGCACTGGGCAGGCGTCAGCCCCCATACCTCCTCTTTCGAGTTTGCGGAGACCTGTGTTTTTGGTAAACAGTCGCCTGGATCTCTTCACTGCGACCCACTCTCGTGGGCACCCCTTCTTCCGAAGTTACGGGGCCATTTTGCCGAGTTCCTTAGAGAGAGTTATCTCGCGCCCCTTGGTATTCTCAACCTCCCTACCTGTGTCGGTTTCGGGTACGGGTAACATATGTTCATCACATTACTAGCTTTTCTTGGCACTATCCTTCACTACTCGGAGTTCGTAAACTCCTCCCAAACCAATCAGGGTGTAGCTATCTTTCATGCGTCCCTAGCAATGCTCCCATATCTTAGTCAGGGATTACTAACCCTGTGTCCATCGACTACGCCTTTCGACCTCGCCTTAGGTCCCGACTAACCCAGAGTGGACGAACCTGGCTCTGGAACCCTTAGGGTTTCGGGGCATTGGATTCTCACCAATGTTTGCGCTACTCAAGCCGACATTCTCACTTCCGTTTCGTCCACAGCTGCTTGCCGCTACTGCTTCTCCCTACCACGGAACGCTCCCCTACCGATTAATTACTTAATCCCACAGCTTCGGTACATCGCTTAGCCCCGTTCATTTTCGGCGCGAGAGCGCTTGACTAGTGAGCTATTACGCACTCTTTCAAGGGTGGCTGCTTCTAGGCAAACCTCCTAGTTGTCTGTGCACTCTCACCTCCTTTATCACTTAGCGATGATTTGGGGACCTTAGCTGGTGGTCTGGGCTGTTTCCCTCTTGACAATGAAGCTTATCCCCCACTGTCTCACTGGCAATGTGTGCTCTGGGTATTCTGAGTTTGTCTCGATTTGGTACCGGTCTCCCAGCCCGCACCGAAACAGTGCTTTACCCCCCAGATATATTCATTACCGCTGCGCCTAAACACATTTCGGGGAGAACCAGCTAGCTCCTGGTTCGATTGGCATTTCACCCCTAACCACACCTCATCCGCCGATTTTTCAACATCGGTCGGTTCGGACCTCCACTTGGTGTTACCCAAGCTTCATCCTGGACATGGTTAGATCACCAGGGTTCGGGTCTATAAACACTGATTATCGCCCTCTTCAGACTCGCTTTCGCTTTGGCTCCAGCATTCTCGCTTTAACCTACCAGTGCCTATAAGTCGCCGGCTCATTCTTCAACAGGCACGCGGTCATCCGTTGAATCGGACTCCCACTGCTTGTAAGCTGATGGTTTCATGTTCTATTTCACTCCCCTTCCGGGGTTCTTTTCACCTTTCCCTCGCGGTACTGGTTCACTATCGGTCACACAGTAGTATTTAGCCTTACGAGGTGGTCCTCGCTGATTCACATGGGATTCCTCGTGCCCCATGCTACTCGGGATTCAGCTCCTATCCTTCAGTTTTTGACTACAGGACTTTCACCTTCTTTGGTGCAGTATTTAGCTGCTTCGTCTAACCTCTAGATTCGTTATCGCTGTCCCACTACCCCAGAAGATAAATCCTCTGGTTTAGGCTCTTCCCCTTTCGCTCACCACTACTTAGGGAATCTCTTAATTGATTTCTCTTCCTCCAGCTACTAAGATGTTTCAATTCGCTGGGTTGGCTCTTTCCTGCCTATATATTCAGCAGGTAGTATTTAGGGTTGCCCCATTCGGATATCTCCGGCTCACAGTCTGCTTCCAACTCCCCGGAGCATTTCGTCGGTAACCACGTCCTTCTTCGCCTCTGTGTGCCTAGGTATCCACCATCAGCCCTTATTAGCTTGACCACAATACATTTGGTTTTCCAACTTGCAAACACTCACACTTTTCATGTCTGTGTCTGCCTGCTATTTTTCGCGTTACTATGCAGTTTTCAAGGTTCTGGCTGGTACTATCCCAGCAGTTTGACTTCTTTCGTCAATTGCTGGATTCACCCACAATCTTTCATTTCACCACTTTCTCTGTTGCTGTCACAAAAATAATTTATCTCTTTTGGCAACTTTTTGCCTTTGATTAATTCACTTTTGTTACTTTCACAATCTAGAGAATGTGGAGGTTAGCGGACTCGAACCGCTGACATCCTGCTTGCAAAGCAGGCGCTCTACCAACTGAGCTAAACCCCCATCAACAAAGAAAAAGTTACCAGTTAAAAGTCAAAAGAATTTACACTTTCTTTTTCCTTTTTACCTTCTTCTTTTTACTTGTTCAGGTGGGCCATCCTGGACTCGAACCAGGGACCTCACCCTTATCAGGGGTGCGCTCTAACCACCTGAGCTAATAGCCCAAAAGAACCTCTCTATAGTTTGAAAGCCTAATACTTTATATTTTTCCTGCGACCGACCTAGAGTAGACCATCTTTGTATCTATTAACTATTGTCATAGATATTCAAAGTTGGGTAGGTCTCCCTAAAAGGAGGTGATCCAGCCACACCTTCCGGTACGGCTACCTTGTTACGACTTCACCCCAGTCACCAGCACTGCCTTCGGCATCCTCCCCCCGAGGGTTGGAGTAATGACTTCGGGCGTTGCCAGCTTCCATGGTGTGACGGGCGGTGTGTACAAGGCCCGGGAACGAATTCACTGCAGTATGCTGACCTGCAATTACTAGCGATTCCTCCTTCACGCAGGCGAGTTGCAGCCTGCGATCTGAACTGAGCCACGGTTTATGAGATTTGCTTGCGTTCGCACGCTCGCTGCCCTTTGTCCGTAGCATTGTAGTACGTGTGTAGCCCAAGACGTAAGGGGCATGCTGACTTGACGTCATCCCCACCTTCCTCCGGTTTGTCACCGGCAGTCTCTCTAGAGTGCCCAACTTAATGCTGGCAACTAAAAACGAGGGTTGCGCTCGTTGCGGGACTTAACCCAACATCTCACGACACGAGCTGACGACAGCCATGCACCACCTGTGTTCGCGCTCCCGAAGGCACTCTTTCCTTTCAAAAAGATTCGCGACATGTCAAGTCTTGGTAAGGTTCTTCGCGTTGCATCGAATTAAACCACATACTCCACCGCTTGTGCGGGCCCCCGTCAATTCCTTTGAGTTTCACACTTGCGTGCGTACTCCCCAGGCGGGATACTTAACGCGTTAGCTACGGCACGGCTCGGGTCGATACAAGCCACGCCTAGTATCCATCGTTTACGGCTAGGACTACTGGGGTATCTAATCCCATTCGCTCCCCTAGCTTTCGTCCCTCAGTGTCAGTTGCGGCCTAGCAGAGCGCTTTCGCCACCGGTGTTCTTCCTGATCTCTACGCATTTCACCGCTACACCAGGAATTCCCTCTGCCCCGAACGCACTCTAGCTATGTAGTTTCCACTGCTCTTATGAGGTTGAGCCTCACTCTTTAACAGCAGACTTACATAGCCACCTGCGGACGCTTTACGCCCAATCATTCCGGATAACGCTTGCATCCTCCGTATTACCGCGGCTGCTGGCACGGAGTTAGCCGATGCTTATTCCTCAGGTACCGTCATTTTTTTCTTCCCTGAGAAAAGAGGTTTACAACCCAAGAGCCTTCCTCCCTCACGCGGTATTGCTCCGTCAGGCTTTCGCCCATTGCGGAAAATTCCCCACTGCTGCCTCCCGTAGGAGTCTGGGCCGTGTCTCAGTCCCAGTGTGGCTGATCATCCTCTCAGACCAGCTACTGATCGTCGCCTAGGTGCGCTCTTACCACACCTACTAGCTAATCAGACGCGAGCTCATCTCTAGGCAATTAATCTTTCACCTTTCGGCACATCCGGTATTAGCCACCGTTTCCAGTGGTTGTCCCCGACCTAGAGCTAGATTCTCACGCGTTACTCACCCGTCCGCCACTATCTCCGAAGAGACCGTTCGACTTGCATGTGTTAAGCATACCGCCAGCGTTCATCCTGAGCCAGGATCAAACTCTCCATTTTGT
>NZ_JACJQJ010000019.1 GCF_014696615.1 Nostoc linckia FACHB-104
TCGCAGAAGCGATCCCATACGTTAGCGCTTTGGCGCTGTTGTAAGGTTGCTGTCATTGTTTTATGAATGCGATTAGTGATTTATGAATCAGACAAGTTTGTGTTTGTCTGTAAACTTACTTTACACTCATTTACAAAAGTTAATCAAGTACTAATTCTTGTAGAAAAGTAATACAAGTGATTAGTTTTACTTATGCAAAGGTCAAAAATCTGACTCAAAAAGCAGGGAGCAAAATTCTCCAATTCCAAAGCTATCAAGAGTTTCCAGCTCTGCTTTCCTCTTGGTTAGCTATTTATTCCACAAATCCTGGTCGCGCTTTTTGAGTGGACTGCAACTTTGTCTCTAAAGCTGTCCAATTTTCCTGCTCAATTAAATGAATCACTTGATCAAGCTGATGGCGATATTGTTGTAGTGAACTCAGCAACGCTTGCTGATTGAACTGCGCCATCATTACGCCTAACTCTGGATTCCCGCCACCGACACGGCTAGTATCGCGAAAACCGGAACTAGCTAAATTTTGCGCTAATTGTAAAACTGCGGGGTCGGTTTCACCCATACAAGCTGCAATTAGTGAAGCGCTGACCATTACAGGTAAATGAGAAATCCAGCTAACAGCGCGGTCATGTTGTTCTGGCTGACAATGGTAGATTTTAGACCCAAGCAATCGCACAATTTCTTCTACTACTGCAGTTGCTTGGGGTGGTGTGGTATTGCTTGGTGTCAGTACATAAGGGCGATCAACAAATAAATTCCGTTGTGCGGCTTCAATACCGCTATCTGCTATTCCCGCCATTGGGTGACCCCCCACAAAATTTTCCCATAGAGGTGCGATCTCATTGACAATGGGGGCTTTGACAGAACCAACATCAGTGATTATCGTAGCCGCAGACAGATGCTCAATTAACTGCTGAATTTGGGGAACAATAAGAGCTATAGGTGTACAAATAAATACAATGTCTGCCGTAGCCAAGAGACTCAGATCCACCGAGGCCCGATCAACGCTACCCAGAGCAATTGCCTTTTGACAGGTTGATTCACGCCGACTAACCCCTAAAACATCATGACCTTGCGATCGCAAATCAAAGCCCAAAGATCCACCAATTAGTCCGAGTCCTAAAATCCCAATTTTCATTTTTAATTTTGTTAGTTTGTCTGTTCAATATTTTCTCCATTCTTTACCCACTATTAAAGTTGGCATCTCAGGGGTAGCATTTATGAATATAGAAGAATTACTGCAAAAGTACGCTGCTGGAGTGTTGGATTTTACTGGTGTTGACCTTGCGGAAGCTAACTTAAGTGGTGTCAAGCTCAGTGGTATAAATCTTAGTAAAGCCAACTTGAGTGTAGTTAATTTAAGTGGTGCAAATCTCAGCCAAGCTAACTTGAGTAATGCTACTTTGAATGTCGCAAGATTAAGTGGCGTTAACCTCACTAGAGCTATCTTAAATAAAGCTAATCTGAATGTTGCTAATTTAATTCGAGCCAAGCTGAATCATGCCCAACTTCAAGGAGCTTCATTAGTTCGCGCTGAGTTAATTCGTGCAGACCTCAGTAGCGCCGATCTATTTGAAGCTAACCTCAAAAGCGCCGACCTCAGAGAAGCGACTTTGCGAAAAGCAAATCTTCGTTGTGCCGACTTAAGCGAAGCTAGTTTCCGAGGCGCTTGTTTTAGGGGAGCCAACTTAGAAATGGCCAATTTCCAGTCCAGCGATTTGGTACGCGCAGATCTCAGCGGCGCAAATTTACGAGAAGCTGAACTCAAACAAGCAAATCTCAACCGTGCAAACCTCAGTGGAGCAGATTTAAGCGGCGCAAATCTTCGATGGGCAGATTTAAGCGGCGCTAACCTCAGTTGGGCAGACTTAAGCGGTGCTAAATTAAGTGGTGCTAACTTGATGGGGGCAGATTTTAGCAATGCTAATTTAACAAATACCAGCTTAGTACACGCCAATTTAACCCAGGCAAAATTAATTAAGGCGGAATGGATAGGGGCCGACTTAACCGGAGCAACTTTAACAGGAGCGAAACTTTATTCCACTTCCAGGTTTGGGTTAAAAACCGAAGGGATAATTTGTGAATGGGTTGACCTCTCCGCTGCAGGCGATCGCTCTATCATTCAAAAGTTCAGCTCTGAAGACCCAGGCGACTTTTTTAATGAAACTTCGCCAACTATTCGGATTATCGTTGATGCTGCCTTAGAACATGAAGCTAACTTTGCCCTAGCTGGTGCTTATTACCAAATTTCTCGCCAATACCGTAGGCTGAAACTACCCCCGGCTACAGATATTGGTCGTCGCCGGACTGTGTTTACATTCCGAGTAGATCGGGACGAAGAATTATTACCTATTGCTTATATTGCGATTTTGCCATTTCAGGATGCGATCGCTACCCAAAACAATATTGACAACCTAGTAGATATGATCAAAACCGAAGATCTATCTCAGCAGGGGCTAAACACATCCCATCGGGTGAGGCAATTAAGGGCTGCGATCGCGGAAGCTAAAAATGAGTCCCAAAAAATTAGAGAAATGCAAAAAATTTTGGAGCTAGCTGCAAAACTTAACTTTTTTAAAACTCCAACCCAGACAATATTAACAAATTCTAGTGCCCAAACTCTGATTTTGCACGACCATCCTTACTTCGGTAAACGATTTATTAATCAGTCAGATGGTAATGCTACATTTTTTGATAAGATGTCCAATGAAGCTGCTCAGAATATATTGCCTGCGTTAAATATGGTTATAGATTTTGTTAAAAGTTTTCATTACATTGAACACTAAAAATTATCAGTCAAATAACTGTTTACTTTTTAACTGATAAATCTGTGGAGGCTAAAAATGCGTGATACTTTTAATAGAATGATGGGACGGACTCGCTATGTTGTCTGTCGTCTATTTTTGCATTTAAATGGGTCAGAAGTAGCACCAATTTTAGGGGTGTTCAATCGTGCTGCTAGAGAAGCAATTGACTCAGAGGGTGACTTACAAGTTTTAGGAGAAGGCTTAGTAGAAATATGTGAAAACCTATCACGCTACGATGAATACTGGCTTTCTGCGGCTAATGAAGGGGATGTATTTTGGAACGAGGGCGAAGCGGGAGATTATATAAATGAACTATTTAGTGACTCAGCTGCCAGATACGGTGCTGAATTAGATTTAAGTTCTGATTCTGCATTTAATGACCCTTTATCTATACCTGTAACACGCAACATTATTGTGATGATTACAGTAGCTTTTACAGGAGAAGTCCCACAATTAGAAACTGACTTGTCCAATGTTCAAGCATTAAAAGAAGGTTTAAAAGCTTTAATTAATTTGCACTACCAAAATAAACTCCAGGCAGTTCAAGTACATTTTTCACCAGCACAGTTAGGTGATGAGCTCACTAACGATCATCTGGTGCAATATTATCCAGAATTAATTCCTTTGTAAGCAGCAATTTTGGTGTTTGTCATTTGTTATTGGGTAATTGGTAATAGGTAATTGGTGTTTGGTGTTGGGTAATGGGTAATTGGTAATGGGTAATTTATTCTCCCCCTGCTCCCTGCCCCCCTGCTTCCTCATCTCCCTAATCCCTAGTCCCCAGTCCCCCGGTTGGGTAGTCCGTACTTACTACTAGTAGGGGAAATTGTTAAGCTCAAAGATAGGATATTTAGCGCAATGATCATGAACATACTGCGTAGATTTACAGTCGTGGTATTAGCCATGAGTTTATGTTTGACATCTGTTGCTTGCGGCAGTTCAAACGAAACTACACCACCAGCAAGGAACGTTAGCCAAACCTCTACGGCTACCAAGCTGAGTGATGGGCAGTATCAAGTACAACAAGCAACCTATGATGACGGTACTGGCGAGTACACGCTGTTTTTAATTAACAGTAAACCACCAACATTTGTCACCGAAAACTTGCAAATGGCACGGCTGACAGATGAAGAAATTAAAGAAGGTAAAAAAAGTTATCTGAAAGTGGAAAATGGCCAGCCCAGCTTCTACCTAACAGAAGACTTTAAAATTGAGTACGTTCATAACGTCACTCAACAACAAACTAATCCCCAAACAGGACGGCAAGAAACGGTTGTAGTCCGCCAAGAAAATAGCTTCTGGACACCTTTCGCTGGCGCAGTGGCTGGTAATCTTGCAGGTCAGGCAATTGGTAGTCTATTGTTTAGACCCCAGTACTATGTACCTCCTGTTTATCAACCCGGACAAGTTTTAACTGGCTATGGTGGATACGGTAGCAGCTATGACCAAGCGGTTTCTAGCTACCGCAGTCGCTACAATGACGCACCAGCAGCCGTCAGAAATCGTACCGTCTTCCGCAGTACAGGAAAAATTAGAAGAACATATCCTAGCGGCTCAACAGTACGCAGCACACCAAGCGGTACTACTACAAATAGCCGTCCTAGTGGTTCTGGTTTTGGTGGTAGTCAACTCAGACCTTCTAATAGTTCTAAATCTCCTAGAAGCAATCCTAGCGGTAGTAGTTTCGGTAGTGGCGGTCGTTCTCGTCGCGCACCTGCTTTTGGCGGTGGTAGACGGCGTTAATTTCAATACTTGTTGGTTAAGGGGAAAAAGGGGAATGGGGAAAGGGAAAGAAAAAACCTTTAACCCTTAACCCCAAAACCATTTTTGAGTTAAAAACGCTTAACCGAGTAGTATTGACGTTAATTTCACCGTTTTTCCTTGGCGAAAAGTTTAACCAAACTGAAGAAATAAAAGACCCGCCCTTATTGAAATTAAGGGCGGGTCTTTTTTCCTCACTGATACCAATTCTCTACAATCAGTCGAGATTCTGTTGCAGTTTCGTAATTACGAATTACAAATTACGAATTGGTATTATTTAGATGCTAATAGCTGTAATATGTCTGAATGTGCCATGACAACACTAGGTTCACTTTGGAGCGCAGCATAATACTTTTTGGCAAAAGCACTACCTTCCTCGGACGGTACAATCAGATTACGGGCCTGGGTAATCAGATTTTGGATATCTTCCAGCGCTAGAGGTTCATCAGCTGCTAGCATTTCATCAATTTGTACAACTGTCTCAGAAATGCGATGTAACCAAGCAAATTGTTCATCACTGATAACCAATCGCAGGAGTTCCGCACTAGTTACTCTTCCACGTACCTGTTCGTAAGCGATGCGTTCTCTTTGCAGCAAACAGGAGTGTAGAGTGAGGAGTTTGTTTCGCAAATTACGTAAAAATTGCTGTTGATTTATTCTTTGTAAAAGTGTGTTAGAAGTCAATTGAACCCATCCTCCCGTTACGATAATCTTCAATTGCTTGAATAATTTCGGCTTGAGTATTCATCACAAATGGGCCGTAGCGAACTACTGGTTCGTTGAGTGGTACACCAGCTATCAGCAACAGATCTAATGCTGAATTTGTGTTTGAGGGATTAGCAATCACCACTTCCTCACCATCTTGTGCAAACAGTACCATTTGCCCATCTCCTGCACGTTCCTTTTCTGCACCAAACAAGCCTTCACCATCAAGTACATATATAAATGCATTGTATGGTTTTGGCACAGGTTGAATTGCGATCGCTCCTGGTTGAATTGTGAAATGTAGATACATAATCGGAGTTTGCGTTTGGATGCTAGATTTCGCTCCTAGTGCTTCTCCAGCTATGACTTTGACACTCACCAAACCATCATCTGTTTGAGCCTGGGGAATACGTTCTGCTGGAATTTCCTGATAGCGTGGCTTCATCATTTTGTCTCGCTGAGGTAAATTCACCCACAGTTGCAACCCATGAATCCGTCCGCCATGACGAGCAAGTTCTCGCTCTGGCATTTCTGAATGCACAACCCCAGATCCGGCTGTCATCCACTGCACATCACCCGCATGAAGTTTCCCGGCATTTCCTTGAGAATCTTTGTGTTCAAAACTGCCTTCCAAAATATAAGTGACTGTCTCAAAGCCTCTGTGGGGATGATCTGGGGCTCCCTTGGCTGCACCAGGTTCCACATCAATCGGCCCAAATTCATCTAGGAGGAGAAACGGGTCAAAATCACCAAAGCTACTCTTAGGAAATGGGCGACGCACAAGCATTCCTTCACCCTCTAGGGTTTGCACACTGTTGATTGTTCCTGCGACTGTTCGCATCGTTCCTATTTGAGTTGTCATTCATCTCCTCCTTGGAATGTTATGTCCCCACTTTTCTATCGCCTTCGTCTTTACTCGCAAGATATGAAACTATTTCTAATACCAGTTCTTAATCTGTAATTAATCAAATCAGATTTTATCTACCTGCGTGAGTTTCAATGTGTTGCCGAAGTTTGGAGAATTGATCTAAGTTAGGTAATAAAATCTATGTTCAGGCTAAAACCAAGTTTTCATATTTCTTACCTACGCGCACCCTTATTTTTGCTCTGTGCCTGTGTGGTTTTTTCTTAGTAACTGGGTGAGGCAGAAATAGTATCTTTATAGCTCTTATATATGATTAGTCTTATATTAGCATAAGATTATATAAAAAGTCACATATAGAGCTTTCTCTACTTAATCTTCGGAAAACCGTCCATGTCACTAGCACACACAATTTTAGGACTGCTTGAGCAACAAGAAATGACAGGTTACGACCTGAAAAACACTTGCTTCGATCAATGCGTTGCTCACTTGTGGCCCGCAGATCAGGCACAGATTTACAGAACCCTGGATAAATTAGTTGAGCAGGGTTGGACTACTTGTTGTGTTGAGATTCAGAGCGATCGCCCTAACCGCAAGGTATATTCTTTAACGGAAGAGGGAAAAGCCGAATTACTCAGGTGGCTGCAATGTCATCAGCCTGTACCAACAGTACGAGAACCATTTCTAGTGCAATTATTTTTTGCTGCACAATTACCAAATCCCGCCATTATTAAATTACTCGAACAGCAGCTAGCTGCACGCAGCAAAAAACTAGCTGATTGTGGCAATATTCAACTACCAGAGCTAGAAGATTGTGCAAACCGTGAACAAATTATGCAACGGCTCGTTCTAGACCTAGTAACTCAACGAGAAAAAACTTACATAAATTGGCTTAAAACAGCTATTGAAGCCATTAAGAGTTCTTAATTGAATTTTTAGCTTATTTATCTCCAATTTAATCATATTATTTACTTTTTATTCTAATTTTCTCTGATATACCCAGCAGACAATAAAAAATCAACAAAATTCTATTCCGATATATCGCGATATATTCCGATATATCGTATAGTAGAGAAAGTTGATTGGAAATTTATTGATGTTTAGACACTTTCGTTCCCGTTTTCCAGTACATGCATGGGCTGGAGCCAGCGATGATGACCTCAGCCTTGTTAGTTCTTGCTTCCACCATCGCCAGCATCACGGTAAACATCACGAGCAGCACTTTGGTAATGAAATGTTTGGTGGTGCTTGGAAAGATGAATACCGAACTCGTCGAGGTGATATTAAATTCATCCTGCTGGAATTGTTAACCGAGCATCCTAGTCACGGTTACGACCTGATTAAAGAGATGGAAAGCCGCTATGGAGGTTTTCGCAAACTCAGCCCTGGCTCAGTTTATCCCACACTCCAAATGCTCGAAGAAGGAGGGTATTTGCGGAGTTCCCAAGAAGGCGGTAAGCGAATTTATACAATTACAGATGAAGGCAGACAACTCTTAGCAGAACGTACCCAGCAGGAAACCTCAGACTCTCCCTGGGATGTCTTCAAAAGCTTTATGTCAGGTAAACCTCAAGAGTTTATCGAGCTGCGAAATGCAGCCACAGAACTAGCGGGTGCTGTGGTACAAGTTGCGCGCAGCGGTAATGTAGAGCGAATTAAGCGAGTACGTGAACTCTTAGAAAACGCAAAACGCGAAATTTACGCAATTTTAGCGGAAAAATAAGTGAAATTGGTCAAAGGTCAAGGGTCAAAGGTCAAGGGTCAAAGGTCAAGGGTCAAAAGGTAGTTTATTTCTCCCCCATTACCCATTACCCATTCCCCATTCCCCAGTCCCCATTCCCCACCCACTACGCTAACGCAACTGCAGCAGACTCCCAGCGTCCTACAGCCTTACCAATAACGCCTAATTCTTGCATTAAGTGGTCGAAAGCATCTGGTGTGAGAGATTGCGGCCCATCTGACATAGCTTTTTTCGGGTTGGGGTGAACCTCAATCATGAGAGAATCAGATCCAGCTGCGATCGCGGCCATTGCCATAGAAGGAACAAACTCAGACCAACCGGTGCCATGACTCGGGTCAATCATAATTGGTAGGTGAGTTAGCTTCCGTAAAACTGGTACTACTGATAAATCTAGAGTATTGCGAGTGTATTGGCGGTCAAAAGTGCGAATTCCTCGCTCACATAAAACTACATTCGGATTTCCCGCCGCCAAAACATACTCAGCAGCCATTAACCAATCTTCAATAGTAGCTGCCATACCGCGCTTTAGTAGCACAGGTTTCGATTGCGCGCCCACTTTTTTGAGCAGGGAGAAATTCTGCATATTTCTTGCACCTACCTGGATCATATCCGCAACTTCCGCGATTTTATCCAGGTCAGCAGCGTCCATTACTTCTGTAATTACGCCTAAACCGCTAACTTCTCTAGCCTTTGCCAATAATTCCAAAGCACTCTCGCCGTGTCCTTGGAAAGCATAAGGTGAAGTACGGGGTTTGTATGCACCACCGCGCAAAAACTTGGCTCCAGAAGCTTTCACACGCTGGGCTGTCTCAATAATCATGTCCTCATTTTCTACAGAACAGGGGCCAGCAACCACTACTACAGGGTGATGTTCGCCAAATACCACCGGGCCATCAGGGGTGTTGACAACAACATCAGAAGCTTCCCCATGACGGTACTGACGACTAGCTCGTTTATAGGGCAACTCTACACGCAAAACTTGCTCAATCCAAGGGCTAACTTCCTGAATTTGTAGAGGATCTAAGTCAGCAGTCTCACCGACTAAACCAATAACTACTTTGTGCTTACCAACAATTTTTTCTGGAGTCAGTCCCCAGCTAGTTAATTCATCGTTAATCCGATTGATTTCTGCTTCTGGGGAACCAACTTTCATTACGACAATCATGATTAAATTCCCTAATTACTTGAGTTGTTTGTAAACAAAATCTTGAGTGAGTAAACTCAGTTTATAGAATGAATACAAATGCTATTTAAACTATTCCTGTAAAGAATGTGCGTTACGGCAAAATTTATATTTACTCTAGGTCTTAGGCCTGTTCATTGCCGCAAAGCACCCTAGTTAATACTTTTGTAGAAACATACTCTTAGGGGCGTAACCATTTAATATTCAAAGGTTACGCAAAAATATCTATATAAAAAATATAGCGCTCAGTGGCTCTGTTACTGAATACTGGGGTTAAAAAAAATCATAAATTTTTAATTAGCAATGTTGAAGTTTTGCAATCTCAACCTCAACATCCACTTTAAAATTTACCCAATATTACAGTTTTCTGATACCTGAGCGCTAATATATCAAACCTTATTTTGCCGAGTTTCGCGCCAAACTGCCACCATGCGTCCCCAATTGGTGCCGAACTCTCCAATACCCAGCCAACTGCCAACTCTGTCTTCATCCCAAGAGGCAGAGAGTACACCATAGGTTATCCCCAATACCCCTATACCAAACAATCCCATGTTTACCAATAACACAGCAATGGGAGGTAGTTTGATATCGGTATAGATGGTCAGCAGATAGCTGGCTACCAAAGTAGAAATTCCCAAAGCTGTGGGTATACCGCAAAAAGCGGCTACTCGTCGAATCATCCGCTGGCTAACAACTTTTGGGATTGCCATTTCCTCTTTGTTAAAAGGTGGCTGCTTGCTTGTCTTTCCCTGAGATGCTTTTGGCTTTAATGGTGGTTGACTCTTAGCTTTGGCTGGTTTTGGGTTCTTTTTATTCGGTTCAAAAGGTAAGCGGCTACGTTCCGATTCTTCAGCAGACATAAGCTGTATCCTTAACCACGAATTCCCAGACGAGCAATTAAAGCTTGATATTTTTCCCGACTTTCCGCTTGTACATAGGAAAGCAGACGCTTACGATGACCAATCAACTTCAACAATCCTCTGCGGGAAGAGTGGTCTTTTTTATTTGCTTGCAAATGTTCGCTGAGGCGGTTGATGCGCTCAGTAAGCATAGCAATTTGGACATCGGCAGAGCCGGTATCGGTTTCGTGAACTTGATAGCTCGAAATGAGTTCTTGTTTGCGCTGTTGCGTCAGAGCCATGATCAATCTAATTTCTAGTTTTCTAAATTTATGCAGCAGTCTCTAATAATATCACAGCCCTCAAGCTGTGGGGTGAATCAACTTTACTGGGGTTAGTTCTGATTGTTAAGTTCTAAGTAAGGAAGAACTAGCTGGACAACATACCTTAAGGGTTGAAGAAGAGAAATATTAATCTGTTTTCCTGTACTTGGTAGATTTCTCTCTCATTGTGGCGGGTATTGTAACTCAGTACGCAGCACTTTCACCTCAGCATTCTTCCCACTACTGGCTAACATATATCTTAGCTGTGTAAGGTTGTAGGTTTGTCACCAAACCATCTTGACCCACTTCTACCTCAGTGTGAGTAAACCAATCTTGCCAATGTTCAGCGTTTGGGAAGTTGGCAATGCAATAATCGGTAATCTTCTGCTCGTTGAAATTTACCACAATCACAACTTTAGAACCTTGGTGATGCCAACGGACATATGCTAGAAGTTTTGCGTCTGCATCTTCGTGAAAAAACTCTATATTGTCACTTTGCAGCGCTAAATTATGTTTCCGTAGGGTAATGAGTTGTTGGTAATACTGCCATAAATCTCGATTTTCAGCATTTTCTAGCAAAGGCCAAGCTATTTTCTTTGGCTGAGTCACACTTTCGCTTTTTCTCTTGTGCTCTCCAAACTCCTCACCCATCCACAGCATTGGTATACCCATCGCTGTCATTAACAGTGCAGCAGCTAATTTAGCCCTTGTAAATGCAGCTTCGTCAAAGATACCTCGATTACCTAATTCTCTAAATAACCGTTCGCGGTCGTGAGTTGCCAAATAATTTATGACATTTATACCAGTTTTATAACCCTGCTGTGTTGGATCTAAAACTTGTTTGAGATGATCTAATTCAAATTTTTCACCACAAACATGGGGAACTATAAAATAGTGAAAACTTTCATGCCAACAAGCATCAAGTGGCCCCTCTGGTGTTGTAACCTTGCTGGTATCAGGAATATGTTCTGCAATGTTATAAAACGGCTTAGGTGCAGTATTCTTTTTTGCTTGCTGAGCCAGCCAGTGCAGAAATTCAAAGTTCGCTAATTGGCGCACTGCATCAAAACGAATACCATCAATGTGATATTCTTGAACCCAAAAACGCACCACATCCCCGACATATTTCCAAGCAGGTTTAACGTCTAATTTTTCATCATAATTATCATAGTTAAACTCTGGCCCCCAATAATTATCCGGGTCTTCTGGATAGTGCATGTATTCATAGTACCAATAGTTTCTATCTATCAGCATTAGCGGGCATTCTTCATCAGTATGGTTATAAATTCCATCCATGAAAACCCGAATACCTCTACTATGGCACTCATCAATGAATCGCTTTAAATCTGCTGTTGAGCCATAGCTAGATTCTGTAGCAAAGAAGTGTCGTACTTTGTAGCCCCAGCTATAATCGCCAGGATATTCATTGACTGGCATTAATTCGACTGCATTAATTCCTAAATCATGCAGATAATCTAGCTTTTCAATAGCATCTAGATATTTTCCTCTTTTATCACTGTCTACTTCACCGCCAGTAAAATCAGCAATGTGCATTTCATATATAACTAATTCCTGATTTTCTGGCAGAGGAATATCATCATGTTGCCAAACATAACTATCTACTATACGTCTGCCATCTTTAATTTGTAATATGCCTACTTTTTCTTGCTCATTAACATCAGTAGCGTAGGGGTCAATGACTTCTACCCATTGATCGGGATAAAAATTAGGACTTTTGGTTTGTACGCGAAACTTATATTGATAAATACCATCTTCTAAATTTAATTGAGTATAAAAATAACCATCTTCATTTTTTTTCATTGGCATTTCTTGCCAATCAGAAAAAGACCCTATTAGTGAGACTTGATTGTTACGGGGCGCGAATAATTTAAATTCAATTCCAGCAGACATTTTGCTTCCTCAAAGAATTTTTGAGAATTACCCTAACAAGAATTAGAACTTACACAAAAGTCACGGAATTACGTCATTACGAGCGTAGCGACGTAATTGCCTAAAATTATGGGATTGCTTCCCTACACTACGTTCCGGTCGCAATGACAAATTTTGCTTGCGTGAGTCCTGAGAATGTAATTAATCCCCTAACTGCTTGAAAATCAGGATTTTGTTTCCTTTTATTCAAGATAGTTGGGGGATTTGCAGAAGATAAACATTACTAAGAGGCTATTTATAAAGTCAATATTTAGTAGGGTGTGTTACGGCTGTGCAAGGATTTCGGAACTTAAGAGAGTGAGAATTAGCCGTAACCCACCGATAAAGATGGTGTATTACACTATCACTAACGCACCCTACTGGACTAACACGACTAAAATGAGGCATTAGATTTGATGAAATTAACCGCAGATAAACGCCGATAAACGCCGATGAAATGAGTTTTTGCTATTGCACCAAATTAGCTGTGTCAGTCCACTACAATTTAAGGTTTACTTTATAAATCATCTCTAAAGGATATTTATTCTCTAGTTAATTCATTGGCATCCTAGAAAAGTTAGCTATTTGCTGAACCAACTGGTACTGATGCATCTGCAATCGAGGCGTTTTGTAAAATAGGCTGGCGAGTTTTTAAGTCAAACTTATAGCCATTTGGGAGAATATGTAATTTGGCTCCGAAAATTGCTAATGGCTCATCCTTTAAAATTTCATCAATATTGTTGTGTGTTGCTTTTGATTCATCAACAATTGTGACCGCACCTTGACCTACAACTTCAATTTGGTTATCAGTAACTACCATAGCGGTATTTTCGTCAATACCAAATCCTAAGTCAGCAGGTTCTTGTAATAAAGCAGAAATTAAGCGTCCCAGACGACCACGTTGTGAAAAATGTTGATCGATAATTACTCCTGGTAAAAAGCCCATACCAGGGCCAATATCAACTATTTCAATTCGCGGATTTGTTTCGGAATCACCTTCTACAATCATTGTGTCAGGCATTACTGCAGCACCAGCACTTGTACCTGCGATAACGATACCTTCAGCAAGTCGTTGGTGAATAGCTTCATCAATTTCAGTATCCTTAAGAATACCAGTGATGCGTGCTTGATCACCTCCGGTAAAAAATATCCCAGTGGCATCATTAATTGCTTGCAAAGCTGTTGATGAAGATGCATCTTCGCGAGTTTCTGTATCAACTATCCGAACTTTTTCTGCTCCTAAGCGTTCAAAGACTCTAATATAATTTTCTCCAACTTCTCTAGGCAGTTCTGTTGCTGCTGTCATAATGACGATATGAGCCTTTGTACCTCCTGCACGACGGAGGAACTCTCTTAATATTTGGCAATCTCCTTCTTTATCTTCAGCTCCACCAATTATCACTAACTGCCGTTTAATATCGGTCGTCACCATGATCTCACCTAAAATTTTATGTAAGTATTTTCAATAAAGCATGACAATTAGAGAGATAAAATCATCCATTTGATAGATTAGTAAATTAAATTTAAAAACAACACAAATCTTGATGATTAAGAGTAATTAAAGTCGTCTTAAACACTTAAGTTATAGATTATTTGATAGGCTTTATTGGGACAAAAACTTAACATTTAATAAACAAAAAACAATTTATAGATTATGATGCTACATATATCTAAGCCTCTAGAAAAAATCTAGAGGCTATGTAAATTATTTTCTTATCTAAATTCAAGTAACATCAGAGTATTTGTTAATTGCTAAGAATTGTACAAAGAATTGAAATTTGATTTTTCTATCCAGAGTTATCTAATGCAGTCCACTGCGGTAAAGCAAGTTAACTAAGAAAAGACGTGCTTGTTCTAGTGGGAGATGTCGAGGTTTACCCTGGTAGACTATTTGATATTCGTTGCTGTCTGGGCCATCTCCATGACCAGAAATTAGCTTTTGGTGAAAAGCTTCATCAGCAAGTTGCCGAACTTCATTTCTCAAAGAAATTTGTGTGTTGTTCATACTTTGCTGTCTATTACGATTCGTATTCTAGATATATAAAATTTAGAAGTAGTTTGCACCTTTCAAAGGTTATATTTTTGATGACAGAGACCTGAAGGTAAAAAATATTCTCTGTCTACTCCATACTTAGTAATAAAAATTGAAAAATTGCTATTATACCCTGGGATAGCTGAAAAAATCTCTCAGTAGAGTTAGGCTGTGCCAGTAAGGGTTGAGTTTTATACTCTAAACAGTCGTTAAGCGATCGCTTGCCCAGCAATACACAAAAATCAATCGATCATCGATAGGTCTGGGTAAACGCAACTTAGCGTCCGGACTTGGGGGTGTCTAGCTAGAGGTTTATTATCAATGCTTCAAGAAACAAGCACCGATGCAGTCCGCATCAATGCCAGAAAAACCGACGTATTCGATATTTTCAAGTTCAAGCATTACATGGGCCCCAACCCCTATTTAGAAGTAGGGGCCCTAGTATTCAACTTTGTGCTAACCGAGTATAGAAAACCTCTGCCCATTGAGGACTATGTTTCAATTATTAGCGATCGCTACCCAACTTTAGGCAATCAAGAATATGAATCCTATGCCCATCTGTTTGCCCAAACTCTATCGGAGGTGGGCAAACTGGAGATGGGTTTACATCTCACCCGTTGGAGTGTCCAACCAAATTCCAATTCTGTGCGTATCGCCATCCAATCTCTACATGAACGCACAACTAGAGGGGTAGTTTACTTTGTTTGGGATTGGTTTGAGGCTATCAACCGAGATGCAGATTTTCTGTTTGAGGAAGAGTTAACACGCTTACAAAATCGATTTCGACAATCTGTCTACGGTGGCCCCACAGTTTACGCCTTATTGCGGACATCTGCCGAAAAAGGTATTCCCAGTTTTTATCTGTGGGAAGAAGGACTGATGCAGTATGGCTATGGTAAAAAACATATTCGTGGTGTTGCGACAACTTTTGATTGCGATAGCCATATAGACTCTGACTTTACTACCCGCAAAGACGACTGTAAGGCTTTCTTAAAAACCTTGGGTTTCCCTGTACCGGAAGGTGATATTGTCAATACTGAAAAGGATGCTTTGGCAGTAGCCAGAGAAATCGGCTATCCAGTCGCAGTTAAGCCTGTAGTGGGTCATAAAGGAATTGGTGTGACCGCCGAAGTCCAAGACTCGGAAGAACTAGAATCTGCTTATAGTAGGGCGCTGGCGGCGATTCCTGAAGAACAATCGACGCGGATCATTGTCGAGAAAAGCATATCCGGCGCAGATTTTCGCTTGCTATGCGTCAATGGCAAATTTGTCGCCGCCACAGAACGCCGTCCCGCTTCAGTTGTGGGTGATGGTGACTCCACTATTGATGAGTTAATTCGCCAAGAAAACCGCAAACCTGCACGCTGGGATACACCAACTTCTCCTATGAGTAAAATCCAGCGTGATGAAGCAATGGAGTTGTACTTAAAAGAACAGCGGTTGACATTAGATAGCGTGATTGAAAAAGACCGTACTGTTTATCTTCGCAAAGTAGCTAATCTTTCAGCTGGCGGTATTAGTATTAATGCCACACATACAGTTCATCATGACAACATTATCTTGGCACAAGACATTGCCCAACACTTCCGGTTAACTTGTTTGGGTATTGATGTGATTACCAAAAGCCTGGCGGAATCTTGGAAGGATGGTAACTTTGCCATTTTAGAAATCAACGCTGCACCTGGTATTCTGATGCATCTAAACCCAGCAGTTGGTGATAGTGTGGATGTGCCTTCTCATATTTTAGGTACATTTTTTGAGTCAGGTGCAGAGGCGAGAATACCGATTATTACCTTTAATAAAATCTCAGTTCAAGAGTTGCAAGAAACGATAGATCATATACTTTTACAACATCCTGATTGGACAGTTGGTGCTATTTGTCGTGATGGACTTTTTGTAAATCGGTCGAAAAAAGTTTTAAGCAAAAATTACAACAGCAATCTTCAAAGTCTCTTACGCAATCCCAAACTCGATTTACTGATTGCTGAATATGAGGATGAGATTTTAGAAGAGGATGGAATGTTTTACCAAGGTAGTAACATGGTTGTTCTTGATAACCCTACCGAGACTGAAATGATGTTAGCGCGGGATGTCTTAGAAGGCTCGACTGTGGTCATTAGAAAAGGAGATAATATTTCAATTAGTCGTAAAGGGTTAATTGAAGATTACAGCTTAGGCGAAGATGAACCATTTACAAGGGTTTATTTGAAAGAAGTCGGCACAATTTTGTAAGTTTCATCGATAGTATGGTGCGTTTAACTAAGTTAACGCACCGTCTCAATTTAATTAGCGGTGCGTTAGGCTAAAGCCTAACGCACACTACAGATTAATTACTATTTCAGCTTATTGTAGGCTGCTAAAATAATTCTTTCTGTTTCCTCCCAGCCGATACATTTGTCTGTTACAGAAACACCATATTTTAATTCTGATTTCTGGCAATTGACTGGTTGACTACCTTCAAATAAATTCGATTCCAGCATCATACCCACAATTGAGGTATTGCCATCAACTACTTGTTGAATCACATCTTCCAAAACTGCAGATTGTAATCTGTAATCTTTATTCGTATTACCATGACTACAGTCAATCACAATTCTGGGTGGTAATTTCGCCTCTTTCAACTTTTCTTCTACAATTTTAACGCTGGCTGCATCAAAATTAGGTTGATTTCCACCTCTTAAAATCACGTGCCCGTATGCGTTTCCTCTGGTTTGAAATACACTCACCTGTCCATCTTGATTAATGCCGAGGAAATTGTGAGGCATTCTTGCAGATTGTAAGGCATTTAGAGCTACTTGGATATTACCATCTGTACCATTTTTAAAACCTACAGGCATGGAAAGTCCACTTGCCATTTCACGGTGAGTTTGTGATTCTGTTGTGCGTGCGCCAATGGCAGACCAAGCTATTAGTTCACTAATATATTGAGGGATGATTGGGTCAAGTGCTTCTGTAGCTGCTGGTAAACCTAATTCGGCAATTTGTAACAGTAATTCTCGCGCAATTAATAAACCATTTTCTACATGAAAAGAATCATCCATTTCGGGATCGTTGATTAATCCTTTCCAGCCTACTGTGGTTCTGGGTTTCTCAAAGTAAACCCGCATCACTAATAATATTTTATCCTTGACTTTCTCTGCCAAGTTTTTCAATTTTTGCGAATATTCTAGTGCTGCTTTGGGGTCATGAATCGAACAAGGCCCCACAACTATAAATTTTCTTCTGTCTTGAAAATCTAGAATTTGTTCTAGTTCTTCGCGATATTTCAAAACAGTTTCTTCGGCTGATTTAGTTAATGGTAATTTTGATTTTACTTCGTTGGGAGTTAGTAAGACGTGAGAGTTCTCAATGTTGGCGTTGAATAATATATGGTGCATGGAGCGGAAATTGTGATTTATGCTACTAAATTGAGACCTAAAAATTATACACATTTATAGTCAAAAAATACACCAAAATATCATAGAACGCTCAAATTACCAAGTTTTATAGCTGACTAATTTTTGACTCAAGTGTATTTTATTAGACCTGATAAATCCTACTCATAACTCAGGTGATCAAGCTAAAGAAAAAGGGGGGCAATATTTCCCCCCTAGCTTTTGGATTTGGAGCTTTTTCTCAGTACCAGTGTAATCAATTACTGCCAAACAAATACTTTAGCTTCATAGGGGCCGATATCGGTGATGATACCATCATCGCCAGCTTCCACATCATAATTAGCTGTCCACTCGTGCCATGTAGCACCATTGGGGAAATTAGGAACATGATAACCAGAAAGGAAGTTTTCGGAGAAATTTGCAACTACTACTACACGAGAACCTTCGTCATTCCAACGGCTATAAGCTAGTACTTTGGCTTCTGGATTTTCGTGAATAAAATCGATATTTTCTGTGTAAAGTGCATGGCTATTTTTCCGCAGATTAACCAAGCCTTTATAGTAATCAAACAAACTAGAATTTAGTTCATTACCTAATAGTGTCCAGTCGATTTTAGCTGATTCTGGTTGTTTGGGCTTATACTCTCCAAACTCTTCACCCATCCAAATTAAAGGCACACCAACCGCAGTAAATAGGATAGCAACTCCTAATTTAACTCGTCTGAATGCTTCTTCATCGAAAATATTGCGATCGCCTAAGTCCACCATCAAGTGATTATGGTCGTGGTTAGTGAGGTAATTCACCACATTGGTAGCACCCATAAAACCTTGACGCTTACAATCAATTACGTCTTTGAGGTTTTCTAAATCAAAGGTTTCGCCAAAAATATGTGCGGTAACTGTATGATAAAAACTATCATGCCAGCAACCATCCATAGGCCCATCGACATTGGTAATGCTGGTAGTTTCGGGAATATGTTCGGCAATATTATAAAAAGGTTTAGAACCAGCAGCATTTTTCGCTTCCTGCACAATCCAGTGCATGAAATCGTAGTTAGCAATTTGGCGCGCTGCATCATAGCGAATACCATCTATATGATATTCTTCAATCCAAAACCTAACTGTATCACCAACAAATCTGCGTGCAGGATAAGTTTCTAAATTTTCATCATAATGTTCATAGTTAAACTCAGGCCCCCAACTATTATCAGGGTCACGTGGCGCATGGTGATACCAATAATCGTGGTCAATTTGTGTTAATGGGCTAGAAGCTTCTGAATGGTTATAAATACCATCCATAATCACGCGAATACCTCTAGCATGGCATTCATCAATTAATTTTTTTAGTCCTTCTGTAGCACCATAACTAGATTCCGGTGCAAAGAAATGACGAGGGTTATAACCCCAACTATAATCACCAGGATATTCTTTAACTGGCATCAACTCAATAGCGTTAATTCCTAATTCACACAGGTAATCTAATTTTTCCACAACGTGTTTATACTTTCCGCGTGCATAGGGATCATCTTCTCCACCGGAAAAGTCACCAACGTGCAATTCATATATTACTAATTCATGGTCAGCAGGCAAATGTTTATCATCATTTTGCCAAACATAGGTATCAACAATTCTTTCACCATCTTTAATTTTGACGATACCGTCATCTTTACCACTTAATTCATCAATATCAGTTGCATAAGGGTCTGTAACATCAACCCATTGTTCTGGTTCTAGAAACCATGAATTTGATTGGACGCGGAATTTATATTGATAAACGCCATCTTCTAATTCAACAGAAGTACGGAAATAACCATCTTCACCTTTTTCCATTGGAATATCTTCCCAATTAGAAAAAGAACCGATTAATGCTGCTCCCTTGTTGTAAGGTGCAAACAGATTAAATTCAATTTTTGCCATATAATTGCATCAGGAGTAGAAAATGTTGGTACATGTATTTTCTGATCTCCACTTATATTTAGCCAATCGCCCAGGGGAAATAATTAATTCATGATTTCCTCTATCTGCGGGAATAAATTTATATTTATTGAATATAGATTGAATATTAGTTTTCAATTTATTATTTGAATATTTAGGCAATAATTATATTTTTTGGCAGAGGTAGTCAAGAGTCACAGAGACGCAATTATTCGCATCTGTACTCAAAATTCCAAAAATTCAGACTTTTGACTCTTGACCCTTGACTCTTTTTAAACTGACTCTAAGTTACTGCTAACAGGATTCATATAACTATATAACCAATTCGCAGCAGTAGCCCTACGAGTTTGCCGAGGGCCAAATTCACCAATTTTGTAACCTTTGAAACCTAACTTTTCCTTGAGGATTTGTTTGTTTTCTTTCGGTATAGAACGAGTCAATTTGACTGTGGCGGGGCGACTGTCAATAAAATCTGGTGGTTGTGGGTACTCATCCCGCCATTCTGCTGCAACTTCGCTATTGTCCCATTTTCCAGTTGATGAGTTGTAGCGATAACCTAAGCAATGCCATACCAATTGGTTGACTGTTGCATCATCAATGGTTTCGTTGAGGATTGCCCAAATAGTATCTGTGTTGAGTGGTGGCAAATTAGACATAAGCGAGTTGAACTTCCAAGTTGACGCGTTGAATAATCGGTAATTGTGGCGAATCAAGAATGCGATCGCACTCCTAGTGCAAAACACTCTATCACTATATAATCCAATAAACTGCCAAATCTAGTGATGATTTTGTGCCTGTCTACATTTTGGGATAAAGTCATCAACCAAAATTCGGTAGGCTGGAAATTGTCAACTATTGACCAGTCAATGCAAAATTCTACTCCACTGTCAAAACTCATCCGTGCCCATGTTTTCGTTTCTGGCCGCGTCCAAGGCGTTGGCTATCGCTACGCTACAGTAGATACAGCAAGCCAATTAGGATTAACTGGTTGGGTGCGAAATCTTCCCGATAGTCGAGTGGAAGCAGTTTTTGAAGGTGCGCGAGAAGTGGTAGAAGAGATGGTGCGTTGGTGTCATAACGGCCCGCCGGCAGCTATTGTCAAAAATGTTGCGGTTGACTATGAACAACCGGAAGGTTTGCGAGGATTTGACGTGAGGCGTTGAAGCGAAATTTGCTGTTTTTGCTGATTAATCATGCTATTTCAAGCCTAAGTTCTACTATGCTTATTAATAAAGCTTTTAAACAATAAAATATGCATTTAAGAGTTTATCTGTAGATAATATTCAAAGTAAATAATTTATCTTGCGAACACTGAGAAAAGAGTCAAGTAACCTGCTAGATTTTTTCACTAGGTAAACTTTAGTTTAGACTATACTTTTACAGCCGCACTCATAAAAATTGTAGCTATATTTGTAATATACCTAGCCGCTAACAAAGGTGATAACTATAAAGGATAAATACTCATCACTAAGAGGCTATCTATAAAGTAAATACTAGGTAGGATGTGTTACGGCTGTGCAAGGATTATCGGAAAATAAAAAATTGAGAATTAGCCGTAACGCATCATCCATGCGGCGGTGCGTTACGCTATCGCTAACACACTCTACTTTATAAATCATCACTAATTAGCGGTTAATTGTAATATCTAAGTTTTTTATTCATTTATGTTAATGTGCTCCAAGGATAACAATCAAAGAATTTGGAGTTTGACTAGACTGGCAATAGTAGGATTCAGTCTAGCATCTTTAAATTTAGCTACAACAAGCATAATTTCTGCTCAGTCAGCGGTAGCACAGACAAAGCATGAGCTAGCTAAAGCTTCTGCGGAATTACCAGTTGTTAAATCAGCCGCTTTGGGTACAAATATGGATGTACCTTGGTCAAAGCCTGTAAAAATTGAAGACCCTTTTGAAGGAAATTATGTTGGTATTTTTGACCGCAATTATTTCTCGAGTAATTTTGTAAATAATAATGCTAGGGTTGTAGTAATTAGCCTTTGGAGTCGCAATTCTATCCGTGTGCTTTTAGGTTATAGCACTCGCAATTGCGCCTATCGCTCATACTATCATGCGCTACTAGCAGCACCAGAGTGTTTGATTTCCAACAACACATTAAAGATTAGTAACCTCTATATCAAAATAGGCGAACAGGTATTTCGTTTAGCAGGCAACAACGGTACATTTAAAGTTACTGATGAGTTAGCAACTGCTCTCAAAAAGTCACCAGTTCAAAATGTAACTATTAGGCTATTATCAGAAAGTGGAGAATCTGTTGATAGCCAAATAGGTAAACGAACTGTAGAAGCTTGGAAAGCTGTTTACTAAAAATCACAATCTCAATAATTTAAATTGAGAAAGTTAAGGATAGATTTGGAAAAATAGAAATTATTACCCTAATTTTTAAGGTAAAATTCTATAGTTCGTACTCCGATTTATTATTGACCTTAGCGCATTTAAGATACTGTCCATGCAGCTACTTCAAACAACCGACAAAGATTTTTCTACCCAATTCAAAGCACTTGTAAACGATCGCCGGGAAGCAACTGTTGATGTTAGCGGGACAGTAAGAGAGATTCTGGCTGATGTCAAAGTGCGTGGTGATGCGGCAGTCCATGACTATACTAACCGCTTTGACCATTATCATCCTGAGTCTTTGCGTCTAAGTGACACATTTATTGCCGAACTTGCAGCCCAATGTCCAAAGGATGTGACAGCAGCCTTAGAACTAGCGGCACAGAGAATTGCTGCGTTTCACGAAAAACAACTGCCCCAAGATATCGGCTATACCGATACAGTTGGTGTCAGGCTGGGATTAAATTGGGTAGCACTGTCAAAAGTGGGAATTTATGTACCTGGCGGACGTGCTAGTTATCCTAGTTCGGTATTAATGAATGCTCTACCAGCGAAAATTGCTGGTGTCGATCGCATAGTGATGACAGTGCCAATGCCGCGCGGTGAAATTAATCCCGCAGTCCTCGCAGCCGCTAAAATTGCTGGTGTCACAGAAATATATGGTATTGGTGGGGCACAAGCGATCGCATCTCTAGCATACGGTACAGAAAGTATTACCCCTGTTGATAAAATTGTTGGCCCTGGTAATGCCTATGTTGCCGAAGCCAAACGCCAAGTATTTGGCACAGTGGGAATTGACAGTATTGCTGGCCCTTCTGAAATTCTTGTAGTCGCGGATGACAAAAATAATCCCGAATGGATTGCATGGGATTTGCTATCGCAAGCAGAACACGATCCTAGCGCCCAATCTATTTTAATTACCGATTCAGCAGCATTCGCGCAAAATGCGATCGCATCAGTTGAACAAGTCTTAAACAAATTGGCTACCAAAGCAGTAGCTACCGCCAGTTGGGAAAAACATGGGGCTGTAATTATTGTCAACGATTTAGCCGAAAGTATTCCCCTCATCAACCAGCTAGCACCAGAACACATAGAATTATGCATAGATAACCCCCAATTACTAGCTAGCGAAATTAAATGTGCTGGTAGCCTATTTTTAGGACGCTATACACCAGAAGCCATTGGCGATTATTTAGGTGGGCCAAACCATGTACTCCCAACCTCTCGTTCCGCCCGTTTTGCCTCTGGCTTAAGCGTTTACGACTTTTTAAAACGCATTACCTACTTAGAATGCAATCAGCAAGCATTACAGCAAATCGGTCAAGCAGCAGTCACCCTAGCACAAGCAGAAGGCTTACCAGCCCATGGCGGTAGTGTAGCTATACGGTTGCAAGAATAGGGATTGGGGATTGGGGATTGGGTACTGGGGACTGGGAGATGAGGTATAAAATACCAAATGACAAATGACAAATGACAAATGACAAACCCCAATTACCAATTACCCAATGACAAACCCCAAATAAAAAAACCAGGTAACTCGTGCTACCCGGTTCATGTCTCTTAAAATCACAATTTCCAGACTGATAGGAGCAAAGCCCTGCTATGCTCCTAATGATTGTTCAACCAAATTAGACTTTAGCAGCTGCCTTGGTGATCATTTTGAGTTCGCCTTTAGCGTACTTAGCAGCAAAATCTTCCAGAGAAATTTGCTTAATCTTGCTAGCGTTACCAGCAGTACCAAATTGCTGATAGCGTTCTGCACAAACCTTCTGCATATAGGTGATAGAAGGCTTGAGGAAGTGACGGGGGTCAAATTCCTTGGGATTTTTTGCCAAAGCTTCACGTACCGCAGCAGTAATTGCCAAACGGTTGTCGGTGTCAATGTTTACCTTACGAACACCGCTCTTGATACCTTTTTGAATTTCTTCTACAGGTACGCCGTAGGTTTCAGGAATTGCTCCACCATACTCGTTAATTACAGCAATTAAATCTTCAGGTACGGAGGAAGAACCGTGCATTACCAAGTGGGTGTTGGGCAAACGGCGGTGAATTTCTTCAATCCGGCTGATTGCCAAAATTTCACCAGTAGGCTTACGGGTAAACTTGTAAGCACCGTGGCTGGTACCAATAGCTACAGCCAAAGCATCTACTTGAGTTTGTTCTACGAAGCTAACAGCTTCGTCGGGGTCGGTCAGCAATTGAGAGTGATCGAGTGTACCTTCAAAACCATGACCATCTTCAGCTTCACCCGCACCAGTTTCTAGAGAACCTAAGCAACCGAGTTCGCCTTCAACGCTGACACCCAAAGAATGAGCTACATTCACTACTTCGCTGGTAACACGGACGTTGTACTCGAAGCTTGCTGGGGTCTTAGCATCAGCTTCCAACGAGCCGTCCATCATGACGCTGGTGAAGTTGTTCTTAATTGCTGAATAGCAGGTAGAAGGAGCATTGCCATGATCTTGGTGCATGACAATGGGAATATGAGGATAGGTTTCTACCGCCGCTAAAATCAAATGGCGTAGGAAGTTTTCTCCTGCATAGTTACGAGCGCCACGAGAAGCTTGTAAAATTACGGGGCTATCTGTCTCAGCAGCAGCCTTCAGGATTGCCTGAATTTGTTCCAAGTTGTTAACGTTGAAAGCTGGGATGCCGTAACCGTTTTCAGCCGCGTGATCCAACAACAGCCGTAAGGGTACAAGCGCCATAGATAGTCCTCCTAATGTGGTTGTCAGCTAGTCGGGGTGAGAGAAGCGTAATTATTTACTATTAATGTAATTGTTACGCTAATCTTAAGAGTTTTTTCAACATATAGGAAATTATAACTATTGATGAGTGTTTATGTTGAAAAAGTTTACGCTACAACTCATAAATCTGCCCTATATTCACAATAACGTACTGTACAGTCTGCTACTCCACAGCTTGAGGCTTTGGTAGTCCTGTATCCTAGATAATTGACTTTAACAATGTCATCAAGTCCTGAAAATCAATCAAGTTGATAATTGCTTGACAAAAGCTGCATAATTTACAGTCATTGCCTACTCCTTCGCAGAACCCGAAGGGTACGAAGTGAAGCAATCCCGACCCTTTTACCGCAAGAAACTGAAGTTCCTTGCTAATAGCCAAAGTCATCTCAAGATGACTAAAATATTCTCCAAATCTTGAGTCTACTTCAGTAGACTTGGACTTTGGCCCTGAGAATTCATTCTCAGGCGGGCGATAAAGCTAAGACAGAGGCTATTTTTAGCTTATACCAATTTGAAAAAAGAATGCGACAGATTGTAGGGGCACGGGCAATGCCCTGCCCTCTAGAATATATTGATGTGTCGCCAACATTATTTGATTTGGTATTACAGCAGTTTTCACGTAGTTGAACCACACTCTCAGGGCACGGCAGTGCCATGCCCCTACAGCAAATATGGTCTATTTACCTGAAAATAGCTGTAAGTTGGCACCAATGCACTGCCCACGCCCTAGCCGATGCTAAAAATATTACCTTTACAACCCACTTAAAATAATTCCATCCTTAGCTCGCATATAAAGCACTGGTGTTGCAAAATCAGGTTTATCTAAGCCGGCTTCCATTGAAATGGTGTTACGGGTGGATTGCATGGCTGTGTCTACAGGCTTACCCAAAGCGAGAGTGCGGTAAAACTTGTCAGCAAACAATTTAGCGGTAGAGTCTAGAATGGAATATTGCATAGCGACTACTGCGGGGATTCCCCGACGCACTAAGTTAGGTGCTATACCTGCAAATGCTTGGTTGTCAGACACCGCTGCACCTTGACAGGAATTTAGCACGGCTAACCCTAAGCTGTGCTTGCGTAAGAAGAAATTAGCGAAACCCTCATCATCTACCCATTTGCATTTGCCATCTTTCTCTACTAGGGCAATATAGCCTTTATTGTTCTCAAATTTACCGTGACCAATGAAGTGAAAAACATTGTAAGGCTTTTCTTCCAGCTTTTGGTCGATGTTACGGATGGTTGCATTTGGTAGCACATCTAACTCAATTGTGCCTGCATCTATGTATTTTTGCAGTGCATCACGGATGAGGTTTTCTTCGCCAGTAACATCTAATTGCTTTAAGTTACTTGGGCTGGAGATGACTAGCAGGACTTTAAGCGGTAGGCTAGCGGCTTTGATGTCGCGCTTTTGCAGGGGAACATCAACATAACGCGACAGTACAGTTTGGGTGTTATTTCCTAAGAAAGTGTTAGTACCCTCATCATAGAGAAATTCCCAAGGTAGGGCGGCTAATTCCGGGGAATCAAACACTAGGCGCAAGCGTACCTCGTAATTATTTGCTTGTGCGCCTGCGATTGTAGCGCGTAATTGACCGTGAATCTTTGTGGGGAAAAGCGCTTGGTAGAGTTCGCCACCTAAGGCTTTGAGTAAATCGGTATCTGTTTGGCGAGACTCAATTAGTTTTAATGACAGCTTAATTCTGTTCATTTCCAAGCGCAATTCGCCCGATTCGTCACCTTGTTCTGAAGAAGCGCGAATTTGGCGGTCTGCTGTCACTAATAATTGGAAATCATGGTAATTCATATTGGGTGGAATTATTTCTGGCGGATTTTTAGGCATTAAAGATTTGTCTTTGTCTCGCTCAAGTTCCCTTTGCAATTGTGTAGTCCGGGGGTTAAGTTGCCGATTTTCTTGATGAGATTGTAAAGAAACATCATCAATCAGCCTGCGAACATCAACCATTTGACGACTTCTTCTACATTGAATCTGGTAATCACCAGCGTCTAAAAACTCGCGTAGTTCCTCCAGAGGATAACTATAGGGAGTTTGGTTTCCATCACATTTTTTGCAATTGCAAGGAACAAGAGTGTCATACTGCAATCGCTCAAAAGATTTATGGATTTTATCTAGTTCGTGAGTGACAACAGCTAGCAATTCTTTCTTGCGGTTTCCTACTACACGAACTTTAATTTCTCTTTGATTATAATTTTCAATCACTTCTGCACGAGTTTGGTCTTTGTTGAGAACAACGCCGCTTCGCCAAACGCGGTTTTGTTGTTCAATCCAAGGGTGTGTTTCCACAATGAAGCGAGTGATAATACCCTTGGGCATAAACTTGTATTCGTAGCGTAAAATCAGGTTATTATTTTCGTCCCATTTATAGTCGGGTTTGTTAATATCAAGTAGTTGCGGTGCAATATAATTGCTGGGATTATTAGGAATTGGATAGCAAAGTTTAAACCGCATCATCAGTTGCAGCAGTTCATCGCGCATCTGGGCATATTCATCATCTTTCCAGATATCTTCGAGATACTCCTGAGTAAAACAGCCTAAATTTTTTACGACGTTTTTATTGTCTAACACTTTGTAGACGGCAGTAGTACCCCATTCTGGTTTGAGAATTACATAATGTTTAAGTGTAGAATCATATTGAAAATGTAGGCAAACGCCGAGGTCATGCAGATAGCGACTTAGGCGCAGCATATCTTGACGGTCAGTTAAATTATTAACTCTGCAAAGGTTTTCGTATTCGTAATAGCTAATGTAGTTGTGGGAGTCATTTTCTAAAGCAGAACGGATTTTTACCCAGAGTTTTGGCAGAGGTGTGCCGACATGAGGAAGTCTGCTGATGTAGTCTTGAATAGCTTGTTTAATCTCTGGTAAACCGCGATTGCTAGCTAGGTTAGTAGGTAGGGCTTCTTTTAGGTTCTCAAATTCTCCACGCAACTGAGAGTAATTAACTTCACATTGACGGTCTTGTTTTTCATTTTTAATAATCAGAACTGGGCTATTATCACTCAAGAGTTCAACAACCTTAAGCCACCAGTAAAAGTCTGTGTTTTCTTTACGAGTATCAGCGACTAAGGCATAAAGAGAACGTTCAGTGAGGAAAAACTGATGGGTTTGGTGGTAGATTTCTTGTCCGCCAAAGTCCCAAATGTTGACGCGAAAATCTTTGCCATTTGGTTGGGTGAAATGCCACCGTATCACCTCAATGCCTTCGGTTGATTTTTCATCCGGCTGGAGTTCGTAATTTTCATTTTGAATTTTATTAGCTAAAGAAGTTTTACCTGCTCCCCCTTCACCAACAATTAAGAATTTAGCTTCGTAGAGGTCTTCAGTTTCTTGTTCTAGTTGTTGCTTATAAAAGTTAAGAATTGCTCTTAATCCTTTTCTTCGGATTTCTGGAGGAAGTGTAATTAATTCGTTTCCTTCAAGGTCGAGGGATTGCAAGTTGAGCAGTTGTCCAAATTCCCCAGGCAAACTGCTGAGTTGATTACTCCTGAGATTGAGCGATTGCAAGTTGAGCAGTTGTCCAAATTCCCCAGGCAGACTGCTGAGTTGATTGCGGCTGAGATTGAGCGATTGCAACTTGAGCAGTTGTCCAAATTCCCCAGGCAGACTGCTGAGTTGATTGCGGCTGAGATTGAGCGATTGCAAGTTGAGCAGTTGTCCAAATTCCCTAGGCAGACTGCTGAGTTGATTACTGCTAAGGTCGAGCGATTGCAACTTGACCAGGTTTCCAAATTCCCCAAGCAGACTGCTGAGTTGATTACTGCTAAGGTCGAGCGATTGCAACTTGAGCAGTTGTCCAAATTCCCCAGGCAGATTGCTGAGTTGATTATATTCGAGGTAGAGCGATTGCAAGTTGAGCAGTTGTCCAAATTCCCCAGGCAGATTGCTGAGTTGATTCCTGTAGAGGTCGAGCGATTGCAAATTGACCAGGTTTCCACTTTCCGCAGGCAGACTGCTGAGTTGATTATATTCGAGGTCGAGCGATTGCAAGTTGACCAGGTTTCCAATTTCCGCAGGCAGACTGCTGAGTTGATTCTTTCTGAGGTTGAGCGATTGTAAATTCACCAGTTGTCCAATTTCCGCAGGCAGACTACTGAGTTGATTCTTTCTGAGGTTGAGCGATTGTAATTTGACCAGTTGTCCAATTTCCGCAGGCAGACTGCTGAGTTGATTGCTGTAGAGGTTGAGCGATTGTAATTTGACCAGTTGTCCAATTTCCGCAGGCAGACTGCTGAGTTGATTATCGCTGAGGTCGAGCGATCGCAAGTTGACCAGTTGCCCAAATTCCCCAGGTAGACTGCTGAGTAGATTTCTACTGATGTCGAGCGATCGCAAGTTGACCAGTTGTCCAATCTCAGAAGGTAAAGCCGTCAAATTGTTACCAGAGAGGTCTAGTTCTGTTACACCCTCTATTGCGGCTTGTTCAATTACCTGTAGCAGTTCTTCCTCAGTCATTAGCGAAATCGCTGAACTATTAGCCAAATAGTAGCAAAATATTCTAAATTACAGCAATTTATCTGTAAATAATAGCACAGGAGTGTTATTCAGTATAAGCTGAAACTAGAAATCCCTTCAGTGTTACCTCTCAAAACGACTTTGACGACGATCAAAACGACTTTGATGACGATCAAAACGACTTTGATGACGATCAAAACGACTTTGATGACAATCAAAACGACTTTGACGACAATCAAAACGACTTTGACGACGATCAAAACGACTTTGATGACGATCAAAACGACTTTGACGACGATCAAAACGACTTTGATGACGATCAAAACGACTTTGATGACGATCAAAACGACTTTGATGACGATTTTTGAAAAAATTTCCGTATAAACCAGGAAAAATAATCAGATTAATGCTAATTTGCGGTTAATTTTTCCGAATTATTTCTCATAGAGATTCATTGTTGCCTTGGCTAGAGTATACGCAGTCATCCTCTGATTTACTCCAGGAGCGCATCTTATGGCAAGACCAAAACGCAATTCACCTACTCTGGAAAAAGCTCTACGGCGAGTTGCCGGAATGCGATGGATTAGCCCGACACTAGACTTTGGCAAGGGATTGAATGTGACAGAATACGACAACCTGATCCAAACTTTGCAAAACGAGCTATCAAGCTACAATACTATACTCTCCACCCTAGATGAAAAGGCAGATCGCATCTCTGAAATTGAAGAAGAATTAAACCGCTTTTCAGAAAAGATGTTAATGAGTGTAGCCACCAATTATGGCAAGGATAGTTTGCAATATGCCCAGGCTGGAGGTAAGCAACGCAAGAGTTCATCGCGCCGTTCTAAGAACTCTCAACCTGCATCTGAGATTAGAGTTACAGCTGTGAATGGTGCAAACAAAAACGGTAAAAAAAGCTCTGTTGTTTTACCTTAATCGGTTAACGGCATAATTCTTGCGATTCGCTCTTGGCTCTGGTGAAAAAGAGAGCGATCGCTCAAAGTTAGATATATTTATAAACAATTAAGCTCGCCTTTACTTTGATTTCTCAAGCATCAGCGAGCATTTTTCTTTTATATGGGTCGCCCGGGATTCGAACCCGGAACTAATCGGTTAAAAGCCGAGTACTCTACCGTTGAGTTAGCGACCCGTTAAGTTGTGTATCGCAACTTTGCAATTATAGCACAAACATCTGTAGATTTGTAAAGGGGTTTCTAGAAGAAATTTGCCGTTAGGCGTACAGATGCTTGGTAACTCTCTCCTGGGGCTAACACAATCAGATGCTCGCCAGTGTTCAGGGAATTACGAGGCGCACTCCAAGGCTCTAGACAATAGAATTCTTTGCCTTTAAGCGTCCAAAAGACCAAGATGGGATATTCATTGCCATATTCTAAGGACAGTGTGAGCTTTCTGCCGTTGTCTACCACAGAGGCGGATTGACTGGTTAGTTCCTTAAAGGCAACGTCTATTTCATCCCGACTAAAATCAAAATTACCATGAAATGGATAAATTTCTTTAGTTGTTTGATTTTGATATTCGCTAGAGGGGATGGCAAACTCTAATTGATTTTTGTCAGCTACCTGAAAGTAAGGATGGAAACCCATCGAAAAAGGCAATGGAGTCGATGACAAATTCTGATACTGCTGCTTAATCTCTAAAGTATTACCTTGCAGTGCGTAGGTAAAAACTAGCTGAAAATCAAAAGGATAAACAGCTTTTGTTTGCTCGTTGCTGTTAAGAACTATAGTCAGGCTAACTTGATCGTGGGTTACTTGATCACTCACCTGCCAAGGTAAATCACGGGCAAAGCCATGCTGTTTCAGGGAATAAGTCTTACCATCTACGGTGTAAGTATTATCAGGCAAGTTACCGCAGATGGGAAACAAAATCGGAATTCCACCCCTAACACTTAAATCGGGATTGGCAAACCTTTCCGCATCTAAATAAAGAATTTCTTTTCCTTGAATGCGCCAACGGGTAATAATACCGCCCCGTTCTGGAACAACTTCCAGTTGCGAACCTACGCTTTCATCAGAAAGAATATATGTTTTGTATTGCTGCTGTTGAATCGCTATAGAAAACACAATATTTACTCCTTATTGCTAATTGGCATGGGGCATGGGGCATAGGGCATGGGGCATTGATTTCCTCCTTTTCCCCAGTCCCCAGTCCCTTGTCCCCAATCCCCAACTTACTCGTCTTCTGCAAACACAAAGCGATATAACTCGCTAGGATCTGGTTCGGGGCTACTTTCGGCGAATTTCACCGCATCTTCGATTACACCCTGAATTTTGCGATCGATGCCTTTAAGTTCTTCTTGATCTGACAAACTGTGTTCAATTAAATAAGCTGCTAGCTTCTTAATTGGATCGCGGGCAAACCAGAATTCTTTCTCGGCTTTACTGCGTAGTTCATCTGGATCTGCTAGGGAGTGACCGCGGAAACGGTAAGTTAAGGCTTCAATTACAGTTGGGCCTTCGCCAGCACGGGCACGGGCGACAGCTTCTTGGGCGACAGCACGTACAGCTAGCACATCCATTCCATCTACTTCTACGCCCGCCATGTTAAAAGCACTGGCTTTTTTGTAAATTTCTGGGTCAGAAGTAGCGCGATCGTGAGCCATCCCAATTGCCCACTTGTTATTTTCGATCACGAATAGAATTGGCAGTTTCCATAAAGCTGCCATATTCAAAGTTTCAAAGAATTGGCCATTGTTGGCAGCACCATCGCCAAAAAAGCAAGCGGTAACTTGGTCAGCACTTTGATCGCCCAATACCTCGCGGCGGTATTTGCTTTGAAAAGCTGCGCCTGCTGCTACAGGGATACCTTCAGCCACAAAAGCATAACCACCTAATAGGCGATGTTCCGCAGAAAACATATGCATGGAACCACCACGGCCTTTGCTGCAACCTGTGGATTTGCCAAATAACTCTGCCATCACTTCTCTGGCTGGAACTCCCGCACTTAAAGCGTGGACGTGATCGCGATAGGTACTGGAAACATAATCTTCTCCTGGTCGCATCGCCCCTTGAATCACGCCAGTGGAAACGGCTTCTTGACCGTTGTACAAATGGACAAAACCAAACATTTTGCCTCTATAGTACATTTCGGCGCATTTGTCTTCAAAAAAGCGCCCTAAGACCATGTCCTCATACAACCGCAAGCCTTCTTCTTTGGTTATCTTGACATTAGCGGTATTAAAGGTGGGTAACGTGCGTTCTTGAACCATTATTTGTATAGTATCCCTGTCGCGTCAAACTGCAATTTACGATTTTTAACTGAGTCAACAATCAAAATTGATGTACCAAAAATCACATTTCTCAATGGGTGATTTTTGATTTTTAATTTTTGATTTTCAATTTTATAGCCCACCTGCTAGGCGGCTATTACCATCAAAGGAAAAGCCGTCCTAAGAGTTAAATTCACACCCCTTTATAGGCTATCAATCAGGATAGCTTGCTTTCTGCATATCCATTAACAATTTGGCAAAAATCAGGACGCTAATTCCTGCTCTAGCTAAATACTTAGTTAGATAATTGTAATTCAAGTCTAGGAATGATATGATTTCTTTCTCTAGCTATCAAACGGGAATCTACCAAGCGGTGATAAAATCACCGTATTTTTAGACGTTTTAGTGATAAATTCTTAAGAAAATCTAACACTAACCTACGTGACACAAAACACGATGCTTGTCTACCTTCAAGGCAAGTTTCAATAAGCAATAGCTTTGTTTTAGTGGACATCTGGTAGCTGCTAAAAATTAACACATCTGTGTTGACATATCATCATCAGCAATGTTATTTGAGTGTATTTAAGGTTTCCAGACCATAAATATACCTCAAGATACAAGACAGCAATAGTCAAAATTTGGGAAGTCAATTATAAATATGACGGTTGTCTTTATTGTGCCAACCGCAAAATTGGGGTAAGTTAGCATCACTATGATTGCTAGCTCTGACTTTATACTCATCTAAAAGTATGAGTATATAAGTATTGATACATCTACCATATAAGTAGAATATATCAAGCTAGCTTGTTTTACCAAGAAAAAAATTACTAGAATGCACGGAGATTAAAATGTTTTAAAAATTACAGTTATTCTACTAGTTAGAAAAGCGGAATTTGTAGTTTATAGTATCCAAGGCTCATAGCCTTTGGTAAAAAATCAAAATACTAAGAATTAAAACAAAAAGCTGGCCCTTTCTAGGCGAAGGCAAAATATAGGTACTAGAATATGACTCAAATTTCGGGAGGATACAAAACAAGTTGTTGCAATATACACTTGTGGTGTAAAGTCAACACGGTATTATTATGGCACGGTTTTACATGCCTGGGACGCTCTAGGTGAATTATGTTGATCACGGTGCAGGGGAAGTAGGCTGTGCGAATTCCGCTAGATTACTACCGAATTTTAGGACTACCGTTAGCGGCAAGTGAAGAACAATTGCGGCAGGCATACAGCGATCGCATTGTACAGTTGCCGCGACGAGAGTATTCTCAAGCAGCAATTTCTTCGCGCAAACAACTTATAGAAGAAGCTTACGTGGTTTTATCAGATCCAAAAGAACGTAGCAGTTACGATCAGCTGTATCTTGCCCATGCTTATGACCCTGATGGTACTGCCTCTGCGACCATAGCAGTTGACAACCGCTCCGGACAAAATAATGGTGCAATTGATACACAAAATCTCAGTATTGAAATTTCTCAAGATGAGTTAGTAGGTGCTTTACTGATTTTACAAGACTTGGGAGAGTACGAAATAGTACTCAAATTAGGTCGTCCATACTTAGTGCGTAAAAATAATGGAGGAGAGACCAAACTAGGCAATAATTTAGCCACTGAAGAAGGACAAGAAAGCGATCGCCCTGATGTTGTTCTCACCATTGCTTTAGCCTGCTTAGAATTAGGACGGGAGCAATGGCAACAAGGTCATTATGAAAACGCCGCCAATTCCTTAGAAACTGGTCTGGAAGTTTTATCTCGCGAAGAATTATTTCCCAGCGTACAGGCAGAAATTCAAGCAGATCTTTATAAATTGCGGCCATATCGGATTCTGGAATTACTAGCATTACCAGAAACCAACATTGCTGAACGTCGCCAAGGACTGGAATTATTGCAGAATATCCTAGACGATCGCGGTGGCATTGATGGCAATGGTAATGATGAATCAGGTCTGAACATTGATGACTTTTTGCGATTTATCCAGCAGTTACGTAACCACTTAACCGTCGCAGAACAGCACAAGTTATTTGAAGCAGAAAGCAAACGTCCTTCTGCTGTTGCTACCTATTTGGCTGTTTATGCCTTGATAGCACGGGGTTTTGTGCAACGTCAACCAGCCTTGATTCGCCAAGCCAAGCAAATGTTGATGCGTTTGGGTAAGCGCCAAGATGTACATTTAGAACAATCACTCTGTGCGCTGCTACTAGGGCAAACTGAAGAAGCTACCCGCGTTTTAGAACTCAGCCAAGAATACGAGGCTTTAGCTTTTATTCGGGAAAAATCTCAAGATTCTCCAGACTTGTTACCAGGTTTATGTCTCTATGGAGAACAGTGGTTACAACATGAAGTGTTTCCCCACTTCCGAGATTTAAACAAGCAGGCTGCTTCTCTCAAGAGTTACTTTGCTCAACCACAGGTACAAGCCTATTTAGAAGTTTTGCCTTCGGATGCAGAAACAACTAATGAATCAGCTGTAATTAACCGTCAGCCTTTATCTCCACCTCCAAACAATAATACCCAGAACCGGAATAATGTTCCTGGGAGTTCTCGACAATTCCGTCACAGCAGACCTCCTGACCCAGACTTACCAGAAACTTCGCCCAGATGGAGATCATCAACCCCGATATCTGGTAGCTATCGCACACCAGATACGCCAACAGCACAGTTTCCATCTGCCGAACGGACAGCTAAGGAACCTCACCAAAACTTAAATGGTGCAGCTAGGGTTTCTCCACCCGATCAAGCTTCTCAACGCAGGCGGCGCAAACCAAATCAAGCTGCTAGCCGAGAACGTGCATTAGATACCCGACAACGTCATCCGCAAAGACGGCGTAATTTTGCCAGCTCCCTAGAAGGCAAAACCCGCCTCGTATGGACTGTATTGGTTTCTTTGATTGTCATAGTTGTTTTTTGGTTCATCGTCTCCACAACCTTTGGATTTGTCAGAAGTATCTTTACTCCATCGCTAAAGTTACCAGCAGGCGAACAATTATCTATAGAAATTAATCAACCTGTTATCGAGATTCCTGACCCCAACAGCAAACCACAGACCCCAGACGGGCCTTTAACAACTACGACAGCTGAGGAAATTATTCGGAGTTGGTTATCTACCAAAGCGGCTGCTTTAGGGCCAAATCATGAGGTTGATAATTTACAACAAATTTTAACTGGTTCATCTTTATTGCAATGGCGTTCAATTGCCCTGCAAGATAAATCCGAGAACCGTTATCGAAAATACGAACATAGCCTCAAAGTAGAATCTGTAGAGAAAACTGATACCGATAGCGATCGCACAGCCGTGGAAGCTACTGTCAAGGAGATCACTCAGTTCTATCAACATGGTCAACTACAGAAAGCTTCGGACGAAACTTTGCGTGTTAAGTATAATTTGGTTCGCCAAGAAGGTATTTGGCGCATCCAGAGTATGTCAGTTGTCAACAAAATTACTATGAACTTTTAAGCTGTTGAGCATTTAATATTGTATGTTCCCTAGAAATATAACTCTTATGGAGTAAGCCTTAAAGCCCCTGGTTATACAAATTAGAAAGTACATTAGCTAAACAGGAGCTAGAGGCTAGAAGATAGATACTAGTACTTTTTTACTCAGCACTCAAGGCTCAGCACTTTTTCAATTCATGCCATACCTGTCGTAGGGACACAAGCATTGTTTGTGTCCCTACGACGTTTTTTAGCATAAAAGTTATTGTCATGAAATCTTGATAATACAGTCTAGCCACTTTGAGCCCCGCAGGAGCAATGTCATGGTTTCCTAACATAATGATCCCCAAAGGGCTGATAGATTCGTGAAATACCTGAAAAAGCGTCTTTAGACCCCTTGATCCCAACCGAGAGTTACTGCTTAATATTTATAAACAAGAACTCCACTTGATCCCAAAAAGATGCTGATTTTGGCTTGACTTGGAATTGGAAGGGAGTGACTCTCAATTTAATAACCATTTAACAAACTACAACACTGGGCAATACCAGAAGTCAGGAATAAGAAATTCATCTGGAGTTGGATGAAATGTTACTTAGCATTCTGTAACCCGGAGAAATCATTTACCTTTCAAACTACTGGAGGCCAAATTAATGGCAAAAGAACGCCCGCCGCTAGAAGAGATGACATTGCGGCAATTACGCAAAGTAGCAAGTGAATATGGAATTTCTCGCTACAGCCGGATGCGTAAATCACAATTACTGGCATCAATTCAAGAAGTTCAGCGCAGCAAGTTTTCGCTTAGTCCATCTCGTTCACTGGAGGCACAGGAAACCGTGGAAGCAGCAAAATTCGAGTTAGGTCAAGAAGATCGTAATGGTGGTTTACTCATTGATGTTGATGAGGAACTAGGAGATCTACCTGCTGGTTACGGTGAAAGCCGGATTGTACTTTTACCACGCGATCCTCAGTGGGCTTACACCTACTGGGATGTTCCCAATGAGCATAAAGAAGAACTACGTAGACAAGGGGGACAACAGCTAGCGCTGCGGATTTATGATGTTACCGACATCAATATTGAATTCCAAAGTCCCCACAGCCTGCAAGAATATCCTGCTGATGAATTGGCTAGAGAATGGTATCTACCAATTCCTGTGAGCGATCGCGACTATGTAATTGATATTGGCTATCGCGCTGTTGACGGACGCTGGTTAGTTCTAGCGCGTTCTGCACGTGTACATATTCCTCCTGTCTATCCTTCAGACTGGATTGAAGATGTATTCGTCACCGTCAATTTTGAAGAAGACTTGCGTGGTAAGACTGTTTACGAATTGGTTCCCCCAGCCAAGAAAATTGCTACCACAGCCTACGCTAACGCTAACGGTAACCCGATTTACGACCAAATCTTTGGTATGGCTGAATCTGCTGAAGCACAACGTGTTGCAGGTTCTCTGTTTGGTTCCATGCAGCACGTACCTGGTTCTGTAACACCAGAACAGGCTATTAGCTCCTACATTTTCCCATCTGGTGTAGGTATGTGGGCAGTTCCCACCACCTCTGGTTTAAATATGTCTGGTGTGGGAATGTCTGGTGTTGGCTTCTCCGCCTCCGCTGTACCAGTACGTCCTCGCAAGTTCTGGTTAATTGCTGATGCTGAGTTAATTGTCTACGGTGCAACCGAACCAGATGCTACCGTTACAATTGGCGGTCGTCCAATTAAGCTGAATCCAGATGGTACATTCCGCTTCCAAATGTCCTTCCAAGATGGTTTAATCGACTATCCTATTTTGGCTGTTGCTGCTGATGGCGAGCAAACTCGCTCAATTCACATGAAGTTTAATCGTGAAACACCATCCCGCAATACCAATACCAAAGACGAAGCCGTTTTAGAATGGCTGTCTTAATAGGAAATTTTGCATTGACTCCAGATTGAATAAATTTTTACCCGCTATAGTAATTCTGTAGCGGGTTTTTGTATTTAAAGGGTAATGGGTAATTGGTAATTGGTCATGAAAAACACCAAATACCAATTACCAAATATCAAACACCAAACACCAAATGCAAAATGAAAAAATTATTCTTATTATCTATTTTTGTAATTACGCTCAATCTATTATCTGGCTGTAAAGATAATACATCCAATGCCGCCCAAGAATCAGCCCAGACTACTTGCCTGGGCAAAAATGCTAATTTTAGTATTGAGTTTTTCAAAGCTGACAATCTAGGTAAAAAATTTGATAGAGGGATCAATCATGTGATTGTTTTTAATCCTCGCTCAGAAAAATTAGATTTTAAGGTAAATGTTGGACTTGCTCATAAACTTTACGCTAAAAATAGCCAAGGAAAATTGCGTAAGGAATATGTGCCAAAAATTTTTCGAGAAATCATTGCTGATGAAAATTCTAAATTAAACGGACAAACGCCAATCGCAGCAATTAATGCTGATTATATAGATACTGATAACAAACCACAGGGGTTAAATATTTCTCGCGGATTCGATTATTCTGGTGATTTTAAAAATAAACGTTCTTCTTTTGGGGTATCTGGAGGTAACCCAAAAAATAGAAAAGCAACTATCCAGGCTGGTAGAAGAAAAGAGGAAATTCTTAATTACAACTTAGTAGGAGGTAATGGGAGATTTTATCGGGGCGGTCAATTTAAAGATATTTGTAACGATTTGGGAGAATTTGCTTGTAAACAAGCAACTAATCGTTCTTTAGCTGCAATCACCGATAAAGGATACGTAATTTTGCTAGTAAATGATGCTAAAGCCAATTCTAATATTGAATTTTCCCAAAATAATCAAGAATTATTACCCGATAAATTTGATGATGCTCTAGAAGGCATTGCTAAGAATAATTGTTTGGGCAAAATTCAAGAAGGAATATTATTTGATGGCGGGATGTCTCCGGGCTTATTTTACAATAATAAAATCTACGTAGAAAATGCAGGGCCGATTGGTTCAGTATTTTTGATATATAAAAAATAGCAGATTTACAGATATATAGATAATCTTAGAGGTATAGTAATCCGATTTGATTTTGGAAAAAATTTCATTAATGTAAAGTGCATTAGGCGTAAGCTGTAACATACGAAAAGCGTTAACACGGATGCGTTACGCTATCGCTAACGCATCCTACGTGAACTGATTTCTGTAATAATTTTCTTACTTTGCTGATATTCTATTTTACAAGGCTTCTTTAATGTTTAAGAATCAGCAAAAGGTTGCTTTAATATGCCAATAGTTAATCAGATAATTGAAATTTCAACCCAAGAAGGAATTAATATTCATAACATCACACCGCAAATTCAGGATTTTATTGCCTCAATATCAATTCAAAATGGACAGGCTTTAATCTTTTCTCGACATACAACAACAGCTTTAGCTATTAACGAAAATGAAGAAAGGCTATTAGAAGATATTAAAGTATTCTTGCGGAAATTAGCTCCAGAATCAGACCGATACTTACATAATGATTTGCATTTAAGGGTTGTCCCAGAAGATGAACCAATGAATGCTCATTCTCACTTGATGGCAATGATGCTCAGTACTAGTGAAGTCATTCCGATTGTGGATGGAAAATTAGCTTTAGGAACTTGGCAATCAGTTTTATTTTTTGAATTAGATGGGCCACGGCAAAGAACAGTTTTTGTACAAATTTCTGGAGAATAAGAAATTAAGGTGAGTTTTACTGATTGCCGCTACAATTTCTTACTTAACGGGTATCTCTCAAGCTATCACTGCAGTGAGGATGTATTGCTACTAAGCAACATTATTGTAAAGTGTTGTTTAGCAGCAAGTGCGATCGCATGGGCAACTAATCCAAACTAAATTCTGCAAACTCTAGTTGCCCAAACAATTGATTTTTATCTATTGCTGATAAAACCTGATTATTAGCACGGTCAGAATTTAAAGCCTGAACTACTAACTGCGCTACATCTGCACGGTGGATACTGCCAACAATCCGCGGATCTACGGTTAAAACTCCATTGCCTGTTGCAGGTTCCGATTTTAGACCACCGGGACGGATGATGGTATAAGTGAGTCCGCTAGCAATTAAGTATTGTTCTGCCTTTTCTTTTTCTACCAAGATATCTTTTAAAGCTGCTAAAGCTTGTGGCGATAATGCGCCAATACTATCCCCAGTCCCAATGGAAGAAACCAGAATAAACTTTTTGACTCCAGCTTTGACAGCCGCATCAATCAAATTTTTATTCCCAGGGTAATCAGGTCTGTTAGTTTCATTAGGTAAACCACCCAAAGTACTAATAACAGTATCGATGGGTTCATCTGCAAGAATCGCACGTTCTACATCATCTACGTTTAAGGCATCTCCGAACACCACTTGAATACCTAAAGCTTGTAGTTCAGCAGCAGCGGCTTCGGTTCTCAGTAAGGCTTTAACTTTGAGTTGTTGTGCTGTTAAATTGGCTATTTCTCGCCCAACACCACGGCTGGCCCCAGCCAGAAAAATGTAAGATGCCTGTGTCATAGCTGATTGTTATTTCTCTTTCAGAACTGATTATGCTCAAAGGATTTTAACAAAACATCGATGACAATTTTGAGCGGTTACCATTAACCGAGTGTCAACTGAAATTAGCCTGACTGCCATAGCTGGAAAAAGGGGAAAGGTTAAAGGTGAAGGGGAAAATACAAAACCATTCCCCCTTACCCCTGAACCTTTTCCCGACTTCTGCAAGTCCATTTACCATAGATGTAATCTGGCTGAAAGTTTGGCAGGAAATTTTGCTGATACAAAACCGTTATCGTTTACTCCAGGTAATTGGGAAGGGGGGATTCTGTAAAACCTACCTCGCTGTGGATGAGAGTCAATTTCCTCCTGTTCCGTGCATTGTCCAACAATTTTCGCATCACAATCAAACACCAGAAAGCTTTGTAAAAGTAGCACAGCAGTTAAAGCTACTAGGTGAACATCCTCAAATTCCGGCTTTACTTTCCCATTTTCAAGATGACCAATATTGCTACTTAGTACAAGAATTTATCGCAGGTACTAATTTAGCTACCATACTGGAAGCAGAAGGAACTTTTAGCGAAAATCAAATTTGGCAACTGTTAGCAAATATATTACCTGTTCTCAAATTTATTCGCGATCGCAATATTATCCACGGCGATATTAAACCCGAAAATATTATCCGCACTGCTGCTGGAGAATTCGTCTTAGTTGATTTTGCGGCGGCTCAACTGGTCAGTTTAATTGACCAGTTCATCAGTAAAATCTGCATGGGTAGCCCTGAATATATCGCACCAGAACAAGCCAGGGGAAAAGCCGTTTTTGCTAGTGATATTTATAGCCTAGGTGTAACTTGCATTTACCTACTCACTGAAGTTTCGCCCTTTGATTTATACGATGTCGCCAATGATTGCTGGGTTTGGCAAGATTATCTTAGTAACAAGATAAGTGAACGACTCACGCAAATCCTCAACAAACTGCTGCAAAAATCCATTAGCCGGCGCTTCCAATCTGCTGATGAAGTCATGCTAGCAATGGGAATTACAGATACAACCAATCATCTGCGTTCATCTGCGTTCATCGGCGGTTCAAAACTTCCCAAACCTCTATGGCAATGCATACATACCTTGAGTGGCATTCCTAGCGCCTGTGCGGGGATAAACTGTGTTAGCTTCAACCCTGATGGCACACAATTAGCCAGTGGCGACGACAAAATTATTAAATTTTGGGACGTAAATAACCAAAAAGCCTTAGCTACCTTATCAGGACATTCCCAAGCAGTAAAATCAGTTGCATACAGTCCTGATGGTAAGCTATTAGCCACCGCTAGCGATGACCAAACTATCAAATTGTGGGATGTCAATCAATTACAAGAAATTTACACCTTAATTGGACATTCACACGCCGTTAAATCAGTGGCTTTCAGTCCCGATGGGCAAATTTTGGCTAGTGGGAGTTGGGATAAAACAGTCAAACTGTGGGATGTAAATACTGGCAAAGAAATTTTTACTCTTAGCAAACACCAATTACAGGTAAATTCCGTAGCATTTAGCCCTCAAGGGCAGCTTTTAGCCAGCACCAGTTTTGATCGAACAATTTGCTTGTGGCAGCTTTCGGAAGCGAGAGAATTTAAAAACCGCCCAGATTACACCTTGTTAGGCACCCTTTCGGGTCATGCATGGGCGGTTTTGACTGTCGCTTTTAGTCCCGATGGAAAAATTTTAGCGACGGGTAGCGACGATAACACCATTAAATTGTGGGAGGTAAACACTGGTCAGGTAATTACCACACTGTTAGGCCATTCTTGGTCAGTTTTAGCCTTAGCTTTCACATCGGATGGCACAATGTTGATTAGTGCCAGTCGCGATCGCACTGTTAAACTTTGGAATGTTAGCACAGCAGCAGAAATTGCTACTCTCTCTGGCCATGCCGACTCTGTATGTACCATTGCTGTCAGCCCTGATGCACAACTGATTGCTAGTGGCAGCAGGGACAAGACCATCAAATTGTGGCACCTTGTAGAACAGCAGGGCGGCTAATGAGGCAATATCAGGCGCTACCTGTAAATGCCACTTCGGGAAACTTCAGTTGCGCTTCTGCCATCGGACGGTTTCTGCCTTCCTCTTGCCAGTAGTTAATCACTTCTGTGGCTTTGTTGAGTAACTCAACACGATCCAGGTCAGTAATCCAATGTTTAGACTCTAGTTCCTTCTTTAACTCTTCCCAAGCATCGTTTCTAGGCCAGAAAAAGTACTTGGTTAAAGGACTGGTGCCCTTTCCTACAATTTGGTCAACTGCGAGAGCAACGTTCTCGTCTAACCAAAGAATTTTCAAAATAAACTTGGTCAATCACACCTCCGGAGTATATCCCAGCATTACTTACTAAGTCAGCGATCGCTTATTTTAACGCAATACCATACCAGATGGCTAAATAGTTTGGGCATGGGGCATGGGGCATTGGGCATGGGGCATTGAGTAGTTATGACGGAATTTTAAAAAATAAATTATTCTGCTTAAATTCGTTGACTATGAACTGTCAATAATAACAATGGAATATTTTTGGAATTAGCAGTCCCTTAATTTAGAGGAATTGTGTGAGAAGGCCTGATTTTGAAGATTTAGAGGTTTATCAATTAGCTGAAAAGCTAGCGAATGAAATTTGGCAGATTGTGAAGGTATGGGATAATTTCTCTCAAGATACTATGGGTAAGCAAATTGTTCGCTCTGCTGATAGTATTTGTGTCAATATAGCAGAGGGCAGAGCTAGGTATAATGACCAAGACAATCGGCGTTTTGTCAAGATTGCTAGAGGTTCTTTATACGAAACTATCAGCTGGTTGCGATTAGCCTACACCAGAAAGCTATTGACAACTGAACAGGTAAGCATCTTAAAGCCATTTCTGGATCAACTATTACCCAAACTCAATGCTTATCTCAAAGCTATCGGCAATAGAGAATAGAAAAAACTTCTTTATGCCCCATGCCCCATGCCCCATGCCCCATGCCCTATATTTATGACAGAAAAATTCTCACCAAAAGCGATCGCAGTTTTTGATATTGATGGCGTAATTCGTGATGTTAGCGGTTCCTATCGTCGAGCGATCGCAGATACTGTTGAGTATTTTACCAATCAAGCGTATCGCCCTACACCATTAGATATTGACCAACTGAAGTCTGAAGGTATTTGGAATAATGATTGGGAAGCATCCCAAGAGTTGATTTACCGTTATTTCCTGAGTCAAGGACAGTCACGAGAACAACTACAGCTTGATTACAACAATATAGTTACTTTTTTTCAATCCCGTTACCGAGGTACAGACCCCAACAATTTCACTGGCTATATTTGTGATGAACCCTTGTTATTACAACCCAGCTACTTAGAACAACTCACACAAGCGAATATTGCTTGGGGATTTTTTAGTGGTGCAACTCGTGGTTCGGCTAACTATGTTTTGCAAAAACGCCTAGGTTTACAGTCTCCTGTATTAATTGCGATGGAAGATGCGCCAGGTAAACCAGATCCCACAGGACTTTTTGCGACTGTACAAATCTTAGATAATGGCTGCGATTCTTTACCTGCTGTGGTTTATGTAGGAGATACCGTAGCTGATATGTACACCGTGGAAAAAGCGCGCAATCAGCAGCCGCACCGCACTTGGATTGGTGTCGGCGTTTTACCACCTCATGTGCAAGAAACAGCTGCGCGTCGTGATGCTTATGCTGAAACACTCAAAAAAGCAGGGGCAGCTATAGTTCTCAGTAATGTGCAAGAATTAACACCAGAGCAGATTCAAAAATTAGACGGTTAAGCTTTTGCATCTGACTTTCATAATTCCATAGGTAATACCAAAACATAATTTTGAGCGAACCTAGAAACCTTTATGGGTTCAGGAACGTTTTTGAGTCATATCCGGCGTAAATTACGAATTACGAGTTGGTATTACCGATGATCAAAAATCTCCGCCACCATCACAAAATGGTAGCCCTAGCCCTTTTATTTCTGCTTACTGTATGCTTTACGCTGGTAAGCGTGCGTTCATTTGGGCAAACAATTATGACATCAGCACCGCAATTGCTGACTGATCCATTTTTGCAACTACCAACTGAAAACTCAGTGCGAGTAGTTTGGTTTACAGAGTTCGCTGGTAGTAAACATACAGTCAATTACGGAGAAAATCTCACTCAGACTGCCCGGGCAAGTACAATTAAACTGAGTCGCACAAGAGAAGATCAGCGATCGCATATTGGCAAGCAAGCCGGAGATGGTCAAGTTTATCAAAAACCTGTTTGGCGTGATATTTGGCGACATGAGGCTGAGGTAACTGGGTTAACTCCTGGTGTGCGGGTGAATTATCGGATTACGAGTGTGCGGGAAGACGGGGAAAGCGTCAGCAGCGATATTTTTACCCTTGCATCTAACCCTAAACCAGGAACACCATTGAAAATTTTACTCACCTCAGACCATCAACTCAAGCCGATGACAGCGGCAAATCTGCAAAAGGTGGTAGAGACAGTAGGCAGAGTAGACGCAGTTTGGTTTGCTGGTGATTTAATAAATATAAGCGATCGCGCTTCGGAATGGTTTGATGATAATCGCGGTGGTGCTTTCTTTCCCGGATTACAAGGCCGCGCTAACTATGAAATTAACCACGATGGCGTAAAAACTTCCTATACTGGCGGCAAAATCATTCAACACGCACCCTTATTTCCCTGCATTGGCAATCATGAGGTGATGGGAAGATTCCAAAGAACTGCAACTTTAGATGATGAATTTAATGATACAATTCCCCGCGCCGTAGCTCAAAGATTATATAGCGGCAAATCTCTGAAAGATAATTCTTTTAATGCCGATACTTACGAAGAGATTTTCACTTTACCAAAAAGTAAAGCAGGTGGAAAGCGATATTATGCTGTTACCTTTGGTGATGTGCGTTTAGTGGTACTTTATGCCACTAATATGTGGCGGAGTCCTTACTTGAATGGCAAGTATAAAGGTAGATATGACGAAATTAGCCAAGATTTAAATAATCCTGAAAACTGGGGTTATGGGCAGTTAATTTATGAACCAATTGCTAAAGGTAGCCAGCAGTACAATTGGTTAGAAGAAGAACTTAATAGCAATGAATTTAAAAAAGCAAAATACAAAGTTGTGATGTTTCATCATCCGCCTCATACTTTGGGTGATAACATCGTCCCAGCTTATACAGATCCAGTGCAAATAATTGAGCGAGATAATGTTGGTAATATCAAAGCAGTACGTTACGAATATCCCAAAGATGATGATTACCTCATTCGTGATGTAATGCCTTTACTAGAATCTGCTAACGTACAATTTGTTTTATATGGACATTCTCATTTGTGGAATCGCTTTGTTAGTCCTAACGGAATGCACTTTTTAGAAACATCCAATGTTGGCAATTCTTATGGTGCTGCTTGGGGTGAAAGAAAGCGAGAAGTCCCATCTGGATATCAAGAAGAATATGTGATATCTGGTGACCCAAATGGTCTAGAGCCAATAGTACCAACAATCTCTCCATTATTAGAAGATGGTAAACCCATCCCTTATATTGCAAGTAACGACATCACAATTTTTAGTATTTTCGATACAGGCACAGGTACAGTTAGCAGCTATCGTTTTGATACTCGCAAACCAGATTCTGAGGTAATTAAGTTTGATGAATTTACGTTGAAATCTAGCCGGATGTAAGGGAATACGGTTCGGATAAGACAAATCTATTGACGTTTAAATCCTGTAGAGACGCGATGAATCGCGTCTCCACAACCCCAAAATCACGACGAAAAATTATTAACCCAACCTTGTATCTTAGAAACAGCTAAGTAAGTCAGTGGAAATAAACCAAACTATATTAAAAAACGTAAATAAGCTTGAAATCCTTACCAATGACCAAGGACAAATGACAGCCTCAGCCAGTTATCTTTAATTTCGCCGACCTACTTAATTACAACAGGCAATTGCACAGTAATATCAGTTCCAATCAATGCCTGAGACTGAATACATAATTTACCACCATGAGCATTTACAATGCGTTTAGTAATAGCAAGTCCCAACCCCGTACCTTCAGGTTTTGTTGAGAAAAATGGTTGAGAAAGCTTGCAGAGAATTTCTGATGGAATATGATTGCCATCATTATGTACATTAATACAAACTTCACCAGGTAGCGCAGTATTTACTTCCCACCTGATAACATCTCCATCTGCAACAGCTTCACAAGCATTGCGAACAATATTAATAAAAACTTGTTTCAGCTTGTCTTTATCCCCAGATATTTTGACCGCAGAAGATGCAGGGATAAATTCAATTTCGCGGTTTAAAGCTTCTGGCATTTCATGGATGGTTAACAGCAACTCCCGAATAAAATCATTCACATCCAATTCACAAAGTTGTAATACTTGAGGTTTGGCGTAGAGCAGAATTTCACTCAGTAGCCGTTCTAAACGACCAGCTTCGCTTAATGCTAAAGATAATCTCTCTTGGGCAGCTTCCGTCAATATAGTTTTTTTAAAATACTTCAATCCCATCACCATAGTAGTTAAGGGATTGCGAATTTCATGGACAATAATTGATGAAAACTCGCCAATAGCAGCTAATCTTTCCTGTTCCACTAACTTAGCTTGTGCTGTTCGTAATTCTGCTGTACGTTTTTCTACTTCCGCTTCTAATTTTTGATTAAATTCACACTGTTTTTGATATAAATGATAATGATCAATTGCCGTAGCTGCACGTTCCGCAAATAGTTCAACAATTTGAATTTCATCACTGGTAAATTCACGTGCTTGTTGATGAAAAGAGCAAATTGTCCCAAATACTTGACCTTCAGAAGTTTGCAAAGGTATGCCTAAATATGCTCGATAACCTGCTGCAGGTTTGCCATATTTGGGGTTAGCAATAGCATCCTCAACAGCTAATGTCCGCTTAATGTCCATCACTGTACCAATGAGCAGACCATGCAATGCATAAACACGCGGTGCATCTTCAGCCATGTCAATACTGCTGGCTAGAATAGTTTCAAAACCTTCTTGGCAAAAGGTAACAACAGTCCAATCAACTGCTATTAACTCACTCACTCCGCAAGCAATATTATGCAAATAGCTGCTTAGTTCACCAGTCCGATAATTTAAAGAAGATAAAAGCTCTATTATTCGTCTTTCACGCTGCCAAGATTGGTTTTGTACCAAAATTTGACTGTTACTGGCGTTGTTCATGGATATAAGTTACCGAATTTATCAAAAAGAATGAAAAAATTAATGAATAAATTTCCTCTACTCAATAAAAAGTAGAGATTACAGAGGATTTTATAGCCAAATTCTACTAGAGATAGATGCTGTGCGTATACAGCATCATTATGAATATTTGCTTAAATTAACTTAAAAATATGCAATGACAATTCAAAATTGAAATTTTGCTGAGAAATTCATAAGAAATTTCAGGGTAAAATTTCAGCTTCAGCTATAAAAGTCCTTATTTCTGCATAATTTTTATCTTGAGTGACAAAGCAATAATTACTTTAAAGGTTAAGCAATAGGATTTTTAGTTATGCAATTCAAACATTTATTAATAGTTAGTGCTGTTTCCCTCATCATGGTTAGCTGTGTGGGAACTGTCTCGAAGAATCAAGATACTGTAAATGCATCTGTGAGTCCAACACCGACTTCAGTAAAGCCTTTATCCCCATCAGCAACTTCTCAAAATTTAAATGCAAATAAATATGGTGCATTTACTTCTGGTGAACACACCACTCAAGGTATTGCCCGTATTACTACCAAAAATGGCAAATCTATTCTGGAACTAGATAAGTCTTTTAAAACTTCTACTTCTGGCCCAGATTTAGTAGTACTTTTACATCGCTCAGATAATGTTTTAGGTTCAACTCAGCCACCATCATATCCTTTAAAAAAAGATGATTATGTGATTATCGCACCTTTACAAAAATATAGTGGCGCTCAAAGTTATGAAATTCCTAACAACATTAACTTAGCCGATTATAAATCAGCAGCTATTTGGTGCCGGAAGTTTAATGCTACTTTTGGTGCGGCTCGTTTGAGCAGTTAAAAATTAGCTAATAACTGAGAATTACTGACAAGGAAATAATTATGAAATTAGCAGGAAAAGTCGCTTTGGTTACTGGTAGCAGCCAAGGAATCGGCCAAGGGATTGTTCTTCGTCTAGCTGAAGAAGGAGCCGATGTTGTAATTAATTATCGCTCTCATCCAGAAGGTGCAGAGGAAACTCTAGTCAAGGTAGAAGCTTCTGGTGGTAAGTGTTACATGGCTCAGTGTTCTCAATCTCATGGTTACACAGTTCAGGCAGATTTAGGAAGTGTAGATCAGATACAGCAATTAGTTGCAGAAAGTATTCAGCATTTTGGCAAGTTAGATATTTTAGTGAATAATGCCGGAATTGAAAAACATTCACCATTTTGGAAAGTTTCAGAAGCCGATTATGATGCTGTGATGAATGTCAATTTAAAAGGAGTTTTCTTTGCAACACAAGCTTTTGTAAAACATTTAATTGCAACTAACAGAACAGGAAAAATTATTAATGTTAGTTCTGTGCATGAAGAATTACCATTTCCTAATTTTACGGCTTACTGTGCTAGTAAAGGCGGGATGAAAATGCTAACTCGCAACTTAGCAGTTGAATTAGGTTCTCTGGGGATTACAATTAATAATGTTGCACCAGGAGCAATAGAAACTCCGATTAATACTAAACTTTTAAACAACCCTGAAAAATTGGGGGCGCTATTACAAAATATTCCCCTTGGCCGTTTAGGACAACCACAGGATGTTGCTTCTCTAGTTGCATTCTTAGCTTCTGCTGATGCTAACTACATTACAGGTAGCACCTTCTTTGTTGATGGTGGATTGTTGTGGAACTATCAAGAACAATAAATAGAAAAAAATTATGTTGGATTCATCTTTATTTATTCCAGTGATCTTGGGGACTTCTCGTCAAGGTCGCCAAAGTGAATATGTCGCTAAATTTATTGTGGAACAAGTTGCCACACGCGATCGCCTCCAGACCGAACTGATAGATATTAGAAATATTGCGATCGCAACTGACGACGCAGGTGAATCAATCAAAGATCCGCAATTTTCCGCCACTATTGAACGTGCTGATGGCTTAATCATCGTCGCACCAGAATACAATCATGGTTATCCTGGGTTGCTAAAGCACGTACTTGATACCTGTCTTAAAGAGTATATTCATAAGGCCGTAGGAATCTGTGGCGTGTCAGCAGGTGCTTTTGGCGGTACCAGAGTCATCCAAAACCTTTTACCTGTAATGCGGGAGTTGGGACTGGTGACGATTTTTTATGACCTTAACTTTAGCGAAGTTCAGACTTTATTTGATGAGTCAGGTAATTTAATTGACAAACCAACATATATTCGTCGAATGTCAAGGTTTATGGACGAGTTAGTTTGGATGTCAAAAGTCCTGAAATATGGACGGGAAGTAATGACGGTGGAATGAGGTGGTTGGGGAATGGGTAATTGGTAATGGAGAAATAACCAAACGCCTAACACCAAACATCAAACGAGGTAATAACAATCTGACTTTTCACGGGAAGTCCTCAAGCCTCCAAAAAGCGTGGCTTTTTCCACAGGCTAATTCTCAATAACTCTGAGTTAATGAAAATAGCTAACGGAGAAATCAGCGCTTGGGAAACCATCAAAATGACCTTTTCCACATGCCGTGAAAAGTCAGAATAACAATGACTATCAATCTACAAGGAATATTACAGCCACCAGGACAAGGTTCTGCTTATTGGGTTCTGGGTGATTTATATACTTTTAAAGCTGTGGGTGAAGATACAGATAACGCCTACGCTTTAGTGGAGATTATTGTTCAACCCCAAAATGGGACACCACCCCATATTCATACTCACGAAGACGAAGCTTTTTATATTCAAGAAGGTGAATTAGAATTTCAATTGAATGAACAAACCCTGATAGCAACGCCTGGTACTTTTCTGCATTCTCCTAAAGGTCAACTTCACAGATTTACAAACATTGGTACACAACCTGCAAAATTATTATGCTGGGTCACCCCAGCAGGGTTAGAGAAATTTTTCATGGAAATAGGTGTACCCGCAATAGAAATGTCTAAGTTACCTACAGTTACGCCAGCAGATATTGAAAAAGTTATGGCATCTGCGCTAAAATATGCGTTAGAAATTATTCCTCCAAAGGCAGAAGCTAACTAAATTTAAAGTCATTGGTCATTTTTTATCTAGTGCATCCCTAGCAACCTCAGGTTGATAAGATTATAGTGCGTTTAGCTTGAGGCTAACGCACCCTGTTCTCAAATATTCCACATTTAACTTGCATTATCTAGCGATTAATATGACCACTTCACATATTATTAAATACTTTAGATATGCAAAGTAGATGTGGTTTACTTGAGTCAAACAATCTTACACATTTTCATGATGATTGACGCTTTTCATTGATGCTAAATCTGAGTAAGAAAAATTGCGTAGAGATAACATCATGGAGTTGATGCGTTCAGCCTGTAGTTTCATCGATAATAGGATTTTAGGTAGGTGGTTAATCAGAAAATCTAAATTGATTGTTTCTGTCTGATAACTAATTTCACCGTTGGGTTGAGGATAATACAACTGATAAAGACGCAACAATTCTAACAGTTGATGAGTGTAGTCACTGATATCAGATAGTTGAGTGTAGATGAAGTTAACGGGGTTTTTGATTTCTTGTGCTATACCTAACGCCCACAGCCCTAAACTAGACATTTTTTCGCTTTTAATCAGTTGTGCTTGTGTTTGTTGGACTTGCTGTAGGGCTTGTACTAATTCTTCGGTTTGGGCTTTAGCAGCAGCTTCTGCAGTGCGGCTGCTTTCATATAATTGTGCTTGCTGAATGGCAATTACTGCCTCATCTGCGAGATGCTGCATTAAATCCATTTCCTCATCTTGCCAATTTCTAGGAGCAAAACACTCATGGGCAATGATTAACCCCCATAATTGGTTACTCATCGTTATTGGTACAATCAGATTTGCTTTAATCTGCAGGCTCTGTAAAAACTCTCGATGACAAGAAGCCAAATCTTCTGAAGCTACATTGTTGATTGCTCTAACTCTTCCCCGTACGTAAAGACGAGCATAGTCTTCAGGGAAGCATTCTAATGGGGTTTTCATCCCTAAAATAGAGCGCAAGTTATTGTCTGCATCTTCAACAACTACTTCACCTTCTAATTTCTCTAAAATCTTGTAAATTAACACCCTGTCTGTTTTGAGCAGTTTCCGCACTTCCCGCACAATAGTTTGCAAAGTGAGTTTGTAGTCTAAATTACTACGTATTTGGTTGGAAACTTGCTTCACTACCCTAGTTAGTTCTAAAGATTTTTGCAGTTGGGCTGTGCGTTCTTCTACTAAACTTTCTAGGTTCTCATTCATCGCCTGTACCTTTTGGTACATTTGCTGTTGTTGAATGGCGATCGCAAATTGATCGGCTAAAGCTTGGGCTAAAGTAAGTTCTTCTGGCTTCCATTTCGGCGCTTGTCCTTTTCTTTGCTCTAGCCAAGCTGCAAATGAAAGTTGAGGTAGCTTTTGCTGCTCATTGGTATCCCGGTGTCCTGCCCACATGATTTCTATCTCAACTTCCTTGCGGAAAACACTTAAAACCCCAAGGAAATTTTGACGGTAATTTAGAGGAATTACTAACATCCCCCGAATCTGAGTAGATTGGAACGCTGGAGCTAACTCTTCCCAATGCGGTTCTTTATATAAGTCAGTAATTGCCCAGATATTACCTGTTTTGCTCTCATTCATCCAGTCTTGCCATAGAGGATGCTCTTCTATGGCAAGACTGGCTGATTCATCTGGCACCGTCGGTTGCTCACCGAAGGTATACACCTCTTTTGTTGACTCCAGATAAAGTCTGCCACCTATCCCACCTAAAAGATTAATTGTTGCTTCTAGTGCAGTTTGTAATTGAATTGTGGGTTGCGAATGTAACAGATTGGTAATTCTGTTAATGGCTACTTCTCGCTGTTGTTCAGCACGAGCTTGGCTAAGAAGAGAACTGTGAGCGATCGCTACTGATATTTGATCGGCAGCTTGCTGTACTACTTGTAGTTCCTGCTTCACATCTGTTCGCGGTGTACTGTGGTGCGATACCAATAATCCCCACAGACGAGGTCTTGCTGCTTGCTCTTGGGGATCGTGGTGTAAAATAGGCACCACTAGGGAAGACTGCACACCCATTGCCGTTAAGTATTGAATATGGCAAGGGTCTACTGCTCGATAATATATATTTTCACTTCTTAAAGATTTACCAGTTTCGGGACTATCTAACGGTGATAGTCCAATCCGCCCATTGGCTACATTCACAATTGAACGCTGCCGCGCCTTGAGAAACATATCTCGTGCTTCTTGGGGAATATCATCGGCGGGGAAGTGCAAACCTAACAGTGATGGTAGACGCTGTTGATGTATAGATTCAGCAACAACTTCACCACTGCCGTCGCTATCAAATCTATACACCATCACCCTATCTGTGCCCAAAAAGGCACAAATTTCTGCGACACTGGTATTTAATATGTCTTTAAGTTCCAGTGATTGCCTAATCCTAGCGGTTATGCGATATAGTAATCCTTCTTCGCCTGTTCCTGCTGCCAATTCCTGTGAGTACTCAGTCACTGCTGTCATGTATTTCTACGTAGGTATAATGTATAAGTACGTAGACACTCCCTGATGTTTACCAATGCAAAAGCCTGCTAATCCGTTTGATTGTAATTAGCTGCTTTGCATAATTTTGCACGCTATTTGCACATTATAAAAATTTATCAGTAATCACCTCATTACTACAACATTTCCTGCAATCAGTATTGTTACGGTTTATGAAGTAAAAAACTGTGCCAACTCTACTTATTTATACCCATTATGGAACTATGGTACCAGATATTCCTATATCCGATGACTGATATCTGAATAGGAATATTTTGTAGTAGCAATTGCTTAAGCTGATATTTACCTGATATTTGGCAGCACCTCAGTTATTGCACTACACGTAATACAAGCAAAATAAATATTAATAGGGCATGGGGCATGGGAAAGAGAGACAGGACTTACGCAACTGGCACAGTGATCCTCTGGCATAAGAGTCAAGAGTCAAGAGTCAAGGGTCAAAAATTTAGCTTTTTTGGACTCTTGACATTTGACCCTGGACAAACCCAAACGAAAAAAATATGACACTTGCGTAAGTCCTAAGAGATTTTCATGCGTGCTGGTGTACGCAGTTCATGACGACTGTTGAGAGAAAATTAGGAAATTCTTGACTCCCCCTGCTCCCTGCCCCCTGCCCCTCTGCCTGCATAGCAATTGGTTATTTTTTTAATTGGAAGTCCCTTTATCCCAACATCATTAATGTTTGTGATGATTCCGCATAGCTTTATGGATTTTCTTCCAGCGTTCTTTCTCAGCTAATTGCGCCCGTTGGTCTTGTTTGCGGACAAGATAGTTCAGTTCTTTTTGCAATTTTTGGTAGCTGAGAAATCTTGAATAATCAAGTTTTCCCTCAAGTAATGCTTGTTGCACTGCACAATCGGGTTCGTTGTTGTGTTGGCAATTACGAAAACGGCATTCTGCAGCTAAGATTTCGATATCTGCAAAGGTTCCTTGTAAGCTTTCATCACCTGCCCAGATTTGAAGTTCTCGCATTCCTGGAGTATCGATAATTAAGCCACCTGTTGGCAGTAATATCAATTCTCGATTTGTCGTCGTGTGTCTACCTCTGTCGTCACCGCGACGCACTGATTGTACAGCTTGTACTGAAATACCTTTGAGTTGGTTGGTGAGAGTAGATTTACCCACACCAGAAGACCCTAATAAAGCAACTGTTTGTCCTGGTTGAAGATAAGTTTTCAAGGCCTCTAATCCTTGATTAGTGGTGGCACTCAATGCCAGAATTGGTACCCCAAGGGCTACAGCCTCGACTTCAGATATACACTCATCTAAAGAGTTGCACAGGTCTGCTTTATTTAAAACTATGACTGGATTTGCACCACTTTCCCAAGCCAAAATCAGATAGCGCTCAATTCTTCTGGGGTTAAAGTCACCATCAAGTCCACAAACCAAGAACACCGTATCAACGTTAGCTGCAACAATTTGTTCTTGAGTTTTACTACCAACGGTTTTTCGGGAAAACTTGCTTTTTCTCGGCAAAATTCCGTGAATGGTTGCGCTTCCCTCTGACTCTCTCGCCTGAATAATTACCCAATCGCCAACAGCAGGAAAATCTTGCGGTTGGGTAGCTTGATGTCGCAGTTTACCTGTAACTTCTGCTGTGAGTTCTCCCTGTTCACTATAGATGATGTAAGTATTTCTGTATTCAATAGCAACCCTACCAACGCTAAAACCTTCTTGGCGATAGGGTGTAAAACTGTGAGTAAAAAAGTCACTCCAGCCTAAAAAATCCAAATTCATTGATTTTTCCTCGATGTGTGCTGCTTGCTATACACAAGGCGCACAGAGGCGGACACTTTTTTCGATGAATTTTTCTAGTGTCTGTAAATTCGAGTATCATTCCTGTAAATGGAGGACTGAACGAAAATCTCTGCGCCTTGTTTTGGTTGAGTTTTTGAAGGGAACCCGGACGGCTTGCAATTCAGTCATCATTCTTCCTCTCTGATTGATGTACTACAAGAATAATCTACATTACTACATTATCTCATTTCGGCAAACCCGGCATCAAATAAGTGGCTCTCATAAGGAGATTGCTGTCCTTAATAGTCACAATCATTTGAGCAAACAGTAAACCCACCTGTGGCAAAGCTTTTCGTGCGTTACGGCGTAAGCCTAACACACGCTACTGAGAGCCTACAGAGTGGACAACAGAAATTTTTAGTTGACTGTTTGTTCAGTCATAAATAAACTAAGAGTAATAGCTTTCAAAAAGTGTTGTAGTATATACAAATTTTTTGCCCCTATTGGAGGTGAATTATGGTTTGGCAAGAAGTAATTGCAGGCAGCAATGTCTGGGTTTATGAATATGTTGCCAATGGGTACAAAGCTAATGCGATCGCCATTCCGCTCAATGAGAATAATTTCGCGATTGTCAGTCCACCAATTAAATTATCTGCAGCTGACTTTGCGGCAATCGATACTAAAGGAGAGGTCACAGCATTAATTGCACCCCATTCTGGACATGATCTCGGTCAAGCAGAATGGCAAACCCGTTATCCCAAGGCTATTTCCTATGCTCCTGCCACTGCATTAGATCAACTCCAGCCCATTGCCGGACGACCATTTATGCCACTTTCACAACTTTCTGCTGAAAGTGTGGAATTTCGAGAAGTTCCCGGTACACAAAAAGGAGGGACGATCGCTATTTCGCGGCAAGGTGAACGACCTGTAGTTTATCTTGATGAGTTGGTAACTAACTGGTCATCACTCCCAGATTCCTGGACAAAGCTATTGTTTTGGTTAACGGGGAGTGCGCCTGGACTGAAGATAAATCGCTTATATTTAAACTTGCTTTGTCCAGATGGGAAGGCTGTAGCTCAAACTGTATTAGATGCGCTCAAAGATGATCCCGCCATCGTCCCAGCACACGGGACTCCCCTAATTCATCCAGGTGATGCAGCACGAGTGCGATCGCTAGTAGAGCCATTAGCAAAATCAGCTATAGCTTAAGTGTTTGCAGTATTGTTTTTCAGGTTTGATGCGGTTTTGTAACATGATGTAGCATAAAAGCAGAATTTGATCGGCAACACATTATCTATGCGTGAACTGAAATATTACGTCGCTTGTACAGTGGATCGATTTATCGCTAGAGAAGACGGTTCGTTTGACTTTTTTCTCATGGAAGGGGAACATGTTGCTGATTTACTCGAAAAATTTCCTGAAACAATTCCAGTTCACTTTCGAGACAAACTTGGTATCACAGCAGAGAATCAATACTTTGATGCTGTAGTGATGGGACGTAGAACTTACGAAGTGGGATTAAAGGAAAATATCACCAACCCTTACCCACAGATGCAGCAGTATGTTTTTTCTCGCACCTGGAAAGAAAGCCCCGATCAAACTGTAGAACTAGTTTCAACCGATCCTGTGGTACGTATTAGAGAATTGAAGCAGCAACCAGGCAAAGATATCTGGCTGTGCGGCGGTGGAGATTTAGCAACCACGCTGTTTGAAGAGATTGATGAGTTGATTTTAAAAGTGCATCCCATTCTGCTTGGTTCTGGGATTCCACTATTTTCGGGTGTCATTAAGCTAACTTCATTACAACTCACCAACAGCAAAATTTATAACAACGGGTTTATGTTGCTACACTATCGGCTGAAGCATTGAAATAAGTCAGGTCGGCTAAATTAAAAATAGCTGGCTGAGGCTGTCATTGGTCATTGGTCATTGGTCATTTGTCATTTGTCATTTTTTATTGGTAAAGATTTCACACCTCTTTACATTTCTTATAAATTACAGAAATTCGGCGCTTGATTGTCCGCTTCTTCAAGGATGTAGGATGAATCGTCACCCCGCAGACTTGGGTTATGGGGCATTGATGGCTTTTCCCATGCCCCATGCCATCTGTGGTGTTCTTGTTTCAAAATGGTATTACTTTTTGCGGCGTACATAGCTAACCCCATCAAGCCAGATAACACTTTTGGGGTCTTTGGGATCAGTAATTAAGATGCGACGCTCGCTTGAGCCATCATCGTAATTGATGTATAGCATCAGCCCTGCAATGCGATAGCGACCGCGCTCATTAGGTGCCACGCTGTTGGTTGCAAAAGATTCGTTACTGGCACCAGCACCTTGACCACGCACGACTCGGCCATCGGGCGAAAAGCTGTATTGCTGCCAAGCTACAACTGACTGGCTACCTCCAAGCGCAATGTTACCTGTGCCAGAAAGTGAGCGGAATAATCCGTTAAGTTTGAAGTTATCCGGCAATTTCGGATATGTCTTTGAGAAAGGTAACGCTTTCCAGCCGTCCTTGTTTGCCAGTTCTATTTTGCCCCCCTGACTGCGCCAACGCGTCCATTCGTCTGGTTTGGCGCGTTTGTGAGCTGCAATACCACCGCTGAAGGAAAGCCCTTCGACGTTGGTGAGGGCATCACCGTTGCGAAACAGCACAACAGGATAGATATCAGTAGTTAAGAAGCCACCAATACCCATCACTGTACGGGAATTAAAACCAAAGCTGTCAATCTGCTTCACAAGTTCGTTGTCTGATGAGGAAGTAGCAGGCTCCGGTTTTTTGGCAGCAGGCTGTTCTGTCTTTTTGGGTGTTTTGGGTGGTTTACTTACTGGCGAGAGCAGTTGTGGTGATACTTTGGCAAACTGAGCATCAGGCATCCGGGACACCGAAAGCGCTACAGAGCAGGGATTGATATTGGCGTTTTGACTGGTGATTTGTTTGGTGATTATAGACAGAGCTTGATCGAGTTGTTGCTTTTGGGTGGGGTGCCGATCGAGTTCAGGTAAGCGTGCGCGGATTTGAGCGACACCGTTGGTAGTTTCCCACGCTTCGACTTTAGCAGCATCGCTGACGGTGAAGCCACTGCCCTGCTTGCATTCCGTGGCAAAGTAATCGAATGCCATCACAGTCAGCGCGGCCTTCATAAATGGCTCACTTGTGACATCAGTATCTTGGGCGTAGGCACTGTGCATCGCAGTTAGTGACATCACCAGAGTCATTGCCATAGCATTTACTCGCATAAAAACTCCCGTATCCTCACTTAACGGTTTAATTGAACGGCAGTAGATATCTTTAGCACCCATAAGTGCAAATTATCTCTGTTTTTTCCACTCTCATGAGTCTTTATACCGCGATCGCTTAACAATTATTTATCCTTTAGCCTGTCATATCAGCACCAATAACTCAATATAGGACTCATATTTGATTTTTGAAGTTCACCTAGTAGGATGCTTTAGCGGCGAGAGTACGGCATCAGTGTCAACGCTTTTCTAAATCTTGCTTTCAGTGAGAGTTACATTAAACTAGCGATCGTGGTATTCCTCAAAATTGATGATTGGCCCAGAAGGTACAATTCGATTGGGATTAATATCAGTCATACTCATGTAATAGGAACCCTTGATAAAGCCTAGATTGCAAGTCGCTTTAAACTCAGGACGCTGATATAAATCCTTGAGATAATTCCAGAGGTTTGGATAGTCGATAATTCGCCGCAAATTGCACTTAAACAGACCGTAATATACTGAATCGAAGCGATATAGTGTTGCAAACATGCAAATATCAGCTTCTGTGAGTTGATTACCACATAAATAGCGCTGCTTACTCAGAATGACTTCCCATCGCTCTAAATTCTCGAACAGTTCAGCGATCGCCTCTTCATAAGCCGTTTGTTCCCTCGCAAAACCAGCACGGTAAACACCAACATTTATTGGGAGATAAATTGCATCTATCGTTTCATCAATCTGCTGTTGTAGTTCACGTGGATATAAGTCTATTTTCTTGGTTGCTAAAGAAGCAAATTCTACGTCAAACATTCGCATAATTTCGCGAGATTCATTATTGACGATGGTTTGATTTTTTTGATCCCACAACGCTGGAACTGTAATTCTTCCTGTATATTTAGGATTGGCTTTCAGATATATTTCTTGCAAATATCGAGCCTGATTTACCGAGTCAGAACTAGCTCCCGATATTTCAGAAAACATCCACCCCTGGTCACTCATCACCATATCCGCAATAGCCACTGAGATGACATTATTCAATCCCTTAAGTTCTCGCATAATTAAGGTACGATGTGCCCAAGGACAAGCTAAAGAAACGTAGAGGTGGTAGCGTCCTGCTTCTGTTTTAAACCCGCTTGATCCATCAGCAGTGACGCGATCGCGAAACGTTGTGGGTATGTCATGTAACTCAACGCTTTGATTTTGCTCTCTCTCATCGGTTGTCCATTTACCTGCAACCATCATTCCTGATGCCATAATTTTCTCCTAAGGGCGATCGTATAATTGTATTTTTGCTGTTTTAGTTAATTCAACATGGTATTTTTTTGATTGCAACTGCTGTTGCTTAAATCATTTCATGTACATGAAAAAATCAACCCCAGTCAGGGATTTCAAAATTTAATATTTAAGACCTCACAGATAAATCTGTGGTCTTAAATTTCATATTAAGATGCTTCTACGAAATTCATATCTGAAAAAAGTCTACCTGGACTCATCAACGAAATATATAAATTTACTCTGACTATCTCTGACTTTCGTTATTAGTATTAGAAGATAATATAACGAAAGTTATAGGTAGGAATGCTTTGCTTCTGTACGTTATTTGGAAAGGTACAGCGCTTTTGAGGTAAGTGAGGTACACCAATTTTAGGAATGCTTTTTAAACTTTGAATTTGATTCAGTTGCTGTACCTCATAAACATCGAATCTGCTGTAAATTATAAAAATGCTCAACTATTCAGCTAAACTAAGTTTTAGGGTATGTGATGCCGCAAGCTAACTCATCATGAAGCTTTTCAGCAGATTATGACTAAATACAGTTCAGTTAAGAAAATTAATTGATAACAAAACCAGAAAACTAGTTACTCAACAAACAAAACAGAACAATAATTTTGGAGGGGGTTTGGGGGACGCAACCGTCACCCAATCGGGGGTTTGGGGGAGAATCCCCCAATTCTGCTGGCTTTTTTAATCAGTGACAAATCAATTGCTAATGAGCTTAAGCCAAGCGTATTAAATTATAGCTAAATTACCCACTACAACATCTTCACATCACAGAACTGATTAATTAATTTTACCCAATCATCAAAATTATCATTGATTATCAAATTCTTATTTGTATAATCTACTCCTTCAGCACCCACAGTAGTAGCAATTACAGGTAAACCTGCTGCTAACATTTCCAGTGTCTTTAATTTAATTCCAGCACCCTCAAGTAAAGGCACAATACCCATTTCGGCTTGCTCAAAATATGACCTAGGGTCTTCTACAAATCCTGTAACAATAATTTGCTTACTTGCTAATGCTAAAACTTTTCCTGAAGGGTTAGCGCCAACAATGTAGAGTTTAAAATTTGGGTCTTGTTCCAGCAATAAGCGAAAGCATTTATTAACAAAAATCACAATAGCTTGTTCATTTTCAGGTCTATTCATTGCTGCCCAAAACAGCAAACTTTTATGCTCAATCTTTGAGGGATGACGTTTAATATTAGAGAAAAATTTATTAATATTTGGAGGCTTAACAAAAACTTTTTTGTCAGGGATAGCAAATAAAGAAGTTAAAATATCACGGTCTTTTTTAGATAAAACCCATATTTCCTGGGCTGTAGAATACAAATTTTTTTCATATTGGAACAATTTAGCTACTTCTATGCCTAAAATATGTTTTTTTTCAGCCTTTCGTAAAAACGATTGAAAAATCAAATCATGTACACTAATTATCGTTTTAGCAGACTGTAAATTAATCAAGGGCTGCAAATCTTCTAAATAAACTGCTGCATGGGGATATTCAAAATGAATTACATCATAACTATGAGTTTGCAAAAATTGCTTGAGTTTTGATCCTACTGGATTTAGCCAGCGAGAAGCGAATTTAAACGGGATATGTAAATGAGTTAAACAACTAATCACTTTATCCCATTTTTTCAAAGGATAAGTATAAAGATTATTTCCAACTAGGGAAACTAAGTCAGTAGCAGCAGTAATTTCAGCTTGATTAGCGATAACCACAACATCCACAGTCGCACCAGCATGAATATACTCTTCTAAATGTCTCAAGGCTATTTTTTGCCCAGCTTGAGGATAGTAATCTGTAGGTGCATGGGCAGAGATAAATAAAATTCTTGCCATAAATTAACTACCACTGACCATATTCATCGGAAATAGGATTTTTAATCAATCTGGTTAAAATTTTCTTGAGCTTTCTCGCTAAAGGCGGTTTCAAAAAATATCGAGCCGGAATTGCAAAAATTTCATTAAAAATCCATGCAATATAAGCTTGCAGATGTTGTTGCTTTAGGGTTATATCTAAATTTACAGATGCTTTTTTACTAATTACCCAAGACTCTTTAATTAATTTTGCTCTATCCCAAGGTTTAGTAGAAGAACTCATCCCATTTAATGAATAAGCAGCCAGGGGAACATTCACAAAATGAAACTTGAGTTTGGCTAAATACAACCGTAAAATTAAATCATAATCTGCTGTAATTTTGTATTGTAAATCATATAAACCTACTAAATTGTAGGCTGTCTTTTTAATAAAACAGCTAGGATGGTTTAAAGTAAACCTAATGGGTAATTTATTTAAACTACCAGGCATAAAGGTAGCAATAAAATTTCCAGAAAAATAATTATCTACAGGGGCATAAATAATATCAATATCTGGATTGTTCACAAATTCAGATTCTACTATCTTAATTGCCCTGTCATGATACCAATCATCGGAGTTAATAATGCCAACAATATCGCCAGTCGCAAGACTAACTCCCTTATTCATAGCATCATAAGGGCCATTGTCAGGTTCAGAAATAAATACATCTATATTATCTGCATATTTTTTAATAATTTCACAGGTTTTATCTGTGGAACCACCATCAATAATGATATATTCGATCGCCGAGTCAGGTTTTTGAGAAATTACACTTAAAATCGTCTTTTCTATCGTTTTTTCGGAATTAAAACTGGGAGTAATAATAGAAATTTTCAGCGACATTTTGACAGATTAATACTCAATGTTATTGAATAAGATAATTTTCTGAGATTTTTGATTATCTACGGACATAGCTAAAATACTGATAAACAGTAAGGGTGCTATACCTTGAAGTCCAGTATGTAGAAATAAGCAGAAAAATAAGTAGGACAAAATATATTTCAAATTCTCTTGAGTGAAGTAACCACTAACTACTTTTAAAAAAATAAAGAAATAAAGGATTCCCAGGGGAATACCAGTATATGCAATCACCTCTAAAAAGGAGTTATGGATAATCGCCCCTATCGGTCTAAATACAGATTCGTAATTTTCACCATAGCCTTTTAAGGCTAAACTTGAATCATTAACATAAGAATGAATTAAAAACCGATTCGCCTCAAATCTAATTAAATTAGATTTATCATTAAAAGACAAAAGACGACTTGTCCCTGTGTCATAAGCAAAGCCAACTTCTACTCTGTTTAAAAAAAACTCCCCTACTAGTAAACCAAATAAGTTAGCTAAGATAAAGATAATCGAGAAATGGATTTTACCTAGTATCTTAAATAGAGGCTTTTCTAAAACAGCTAACAGAAAAAATATACACAATGTGAGAAAATAATTGCGGCTCAAAAATAAAACAGTAGAGATTAAAGCTAAAATAATTCCTGGTTTAAATTTAATCTTCACACATAAAAAGAAAAATAAGAGCATGAATAAGCCAGACACATTAGGATCGCCATTGCTTAAAGCAACTCTTTGACTACTATCAAACTCTAAACGCCTATAGCTCAACATTTGGTAAATCATCGCTACCAAGGCACACCAAGATAATCCCACTAAATAGCTTCTTTTGATAGGAATATAAGGACTACCACTAAAGCAAATAGCAATTAGGCATATAGGTAAACTATATCGAAACAACTGATAGCTAGAAAAATTTAAAATAGTTACTAGTAGAACTAGACAAACAACGATAATATCGCTAATGATTAACTTACTTTTGTAATAACCAAATTGTAAAATTAAAATAATTGTAAGTAAAGGTAGGCAAACCCTAGCGTATGGTAGTTTCAAGTCATAGGGAATGAGATACAAAACTGCTATGCTGTAAAAAATCAAGCTATAGAAAAAATAGTTTGTTTCTCCTTTGGCGATGTTGGTGTTGATATTCAAGGTGTCCTCTTTAAATATGAGATTTAATAGTAATCAGCACTAAATTCCTGACTACGAATTTATGAGCATTTCACTAAATAAATTAGAGTAGCGTTTTGCTTGCAAATCTTGTGAGAATTCTTGTTCAACTTTTTCACGGGAGCGTTGTCTGAGTCGTTGTAGGCGATCGCTATCTGACAATACCCAAACAATACCATGTGCCAAGCTCTCTATAGCAAAAGGTTCCGCTAAGTAGCCATTTTGTTGGTGTTCTATCATATCGGACATTCCACCAATGTTGAAGGCGACGCAAGGAGTACCGCAACTAAGAGACTCCATCACAGTATTTGGTAAGTTATCTTGCACAGATGGGGCGACAAATACGTCTGCGGCGGCGTAAACTAGCGCCAAGGTAATATCATCGTTGAGACTGCCTAAATAGTGGCACTTAAAGTCAATATTTTTCGCTGTATCGGGTGAAGAGGAACCAAAAATTACCAATTCCATCTTGTCTTGATATCCAGCTTGTGCCAAATTTGCTAATGCTGACAGCAATAAGTTAAATCCCTTTCTAGGATGATTAGTTGCGGCTGCGCCAAATAGCACTAATTGCTTATCTTGGGGTAAATTTAACCACTCTCGCGCTATATCTCGATTTAGCGGTTTGTATCTTTGAATATCTAAACCGTTGGGAATAACTTCTATGCGAAAGTCCCGCAATAGAGAACTTTTCTTAGCACAATCAGCCAACCAAATACTCGGCGTGACAATTGTACAGTTATGCGGCTGCCATGTTTTAGCTTTGCGTTGCCATATCCATCGCGATAAATCTTGCTGTTTCTGGCTTTGCAGTTGTACGCAAGCACCACAGGAATTGAGGTAGCGATCGCAATCCAAGCTATAATAACAGCCTCCTGTAAATACAGACATATCGTGCAAAGTCCAAACCACAGGCTGAGTAAATCTGGCAACACTTTCTAGTTGCAGATATCCACAAGTCCAATGGATATTAATAATATCTAAAGATAAAGACTTTAGCTTAGGCTGAATTAAGTCAGGAAACCATTGTGGAGAGAAGCTTTCATCATTATTACCTGCATAAAACTTCAGCGGTAAGTTATCTAAAGTCGGCCGCATCTGGTTGAGCCATTTTTCTAGCTTATGCTGATGACTAATAACTGTGCGATCGCCGCTAGTTTTATACTGTACTAGCATTTGAGAATCTATATTTATTTTCCTTAGTCCTTGATGCAGACGATATGCTGCACGCGCCGCACCGCCATTAATATCAAAAGTACTAAGAATTAAAGATTTCATTGCTGTATAGCTGAAGTAAGGAACAGGGAACTTAAAAGGTTTTGTCAATATAGTGAAAATGTTGACTGTTGACTGTTGACTGTCAAAAACCTTTTTCTTAAAATATTTAGGATTGCTATTTCGTCAGTTTATATTCCAGTTTAGTTATAGTTTTTTAGAACAAAAAATATAACTATCGAATATGCCATTTTTCTGATCGAGATAATTAGAAAAATCTACTTGAGTGACGAAACCAATATTTTTTAATAAATCATAAATATCTATGCCAAATGTTCTATATGCCAGAATTTTGCCGCGAATTCTGTCTCCATGATACTCTGGTGGTAATAAATGGATATCTTCTTTACCAGAAGTATCGACTCTCACAATAGTTTCTTGGTCAAAGTTACAGGGAACGGTAAAAATATGGTAGCCACCTACTTTTAAAACCCGGTGTATTTCCCGCAAACCCTGCTCATGATTTCTCACATGTTCAAAAACGTCTTCTGTAATCACAACATCAAAGGTTTCATCTGTAAAAGTCAAATTTTCTAAATCTTGACAAAATACACCAGGACGTATTTGAGTTCCCGGTTTAACTTCGGGAGAGAAGGTAGAACAAGTATATGAATCATGATGATGTAATACTTGATAAAATGCATCATCAACATCAGCATTATAAATACTTAATGACTGCTTTTTAGCAATCTCATATATTGCAGAGTCTGTTGGCGACAGTTCATTAATCAATATTTTAGCAACGTGCCTTTTCCGTGAGGAACTGCGACAGAAAGGGCAGTACATATTATTACGAACACTTAAAACATCAATACAGAGAAAAACTGTTGGACTACCACATATATTACATTTTCCCAATCTGTGGTTGCCTAAGTTTTGCATCACTTTTGCAACTGCATTGATTAATTTCATCTTGCTACCCCTAGTTATTGGGCTACGGTAGAAAGCATATCTTAACACCAGTCACCTGATGAAAATTTGGACATTTTGGGCAATACCCAACTTCAGATGCTTCTCCATTTATTGAGAATATTACCATAGGGGTTGTTCGGTAAATTCCTCATATCTTATTAGTATAGAAATTGCATGAATTGCTATTTATCTAGTAAAAAATTTTACTAGATAAAAATTTTTATTAATGGGCGTGCCAACTTAATTTATACAATAAAAGCCCTAAAATCACGGTATAGTTTTGGCACAATCTCAAGCATAACCATAATAGCAACTCCATATTTTGCTATATCACTCTTGCTGTAAAATAACATACACTAAGTTTGATATTTTAGGAATTTTTGGGATTTTTTTTCGTACAATTACGACTTCAATAGTATAAAATCATCATGCCGTTCAATTTGATAAGTACCAGATTAATGAGAAAATGATCAAAATTACCAGGGATAGTTTACTGTAGAAATACTATAATTCTCGTGTCAATATTCTCAAGTGCTTGAAATTATACTCTCTATGAGTAAAATTATATGTATGTTGGATAACTGCTTGACAAAATTGAATACATATAATTTTTTACAATATTTTGATTAGCTATATAACTAGTTAGCTATATACAAGTGAATAACTCTAATTCCGCAATTAGATTGTAATTTGTCTGTAAAAATATTGCCAAGTTAGCTATAGGAGGGACAAACAATATTATCTCTGGTTATGAATTTTGCAATTTATTTAGGTGCTGATGGCGATTTCATCGTCTTCGCACAAATAAAGGTGTTTATGGGAGTGTGTAGCTCATGGCAGTTATCAACGAGCTTTCTTTTATCATTGTTTCTTGGAACTCGTCTCAGACTTTACGAGGTTCAATAGAGTCATGCCTGTCCACAATTCAAAAGTACTATCCAAATACAGGCAAAATAGTAGTTTATGACAATGCTTCTGTTGATAATTGTCCCCAAATTCTCGATGAATTTAGTAGGAAATATCCTAAAACTTTTATAGGAATCAAAGGACAGGAAAATTTAGGTTTCGCGAAAGGTAATAATAGAGCAGTTGAAGCTTCACCCAGTAAAATGTATGTTTTGGTAAATCCAGATGTAACATTTAAGCCTGAGGTAATTACCCAATTAGCGACAACATTGAACGCCGCAAAAGATATTGCGATTGTTTGTCCGCAGCTAGTTTATCTCGACCGTTCTGTGCAACCGTCAATCCGCAGATTTCCTACCTTTACATATTTATTTCTCAAGCAGTTGTTGGGTGAAACTCTGCAAAGTATATTACACCCGTTTGACTATTATTACTCCCAGATGCCTCATCCGCAAAAAGTAGTTGAAATTAACTGGGCTATAGGGGCATTTATGATGATATCGGGAGAGTATATTGCCAAACATGGTTTATTTGATGAACGTTTTTTCTTATATTTTGAAGATGTGAGCTTGTGTTTAGATGCTTGGCAAAACGGTTATCGAGTATTATTTCAACCGGAAGCATCCGCACTACATCTTTATCAACGTACCAGCACCCGTTCTCTATTTAACTACCTGCGGGTGGTACATATAGTTTCAGCTCTAAAATTTTTTGCCAAATACAACCATTATCAAAAAAGATGGAAATTGGTAATTTGGCTATTAAACATCAATTCCAAAATCAAAAATCATTTACAGTTACTAACTGCAATACTGCCTCAAAGGTTGCGAAAAAAAGATTTTATATGTTAGATAAACTAAGCTCAACATGAGTTTTCAGAAATAAATTCTAGTCCATAGACCCTAGTCTATATAAGTGGTAAGCGCAACCAAGAATAATTTATGCATGAGCTACTTAATTTATTTCATAGAATGCTCGTAAAAACCAAATTTTGGCAGGAACACTATCTAATTCTACAGTTGTTTCAGCCTTTGCGGTTGACTGCGGCGATCGCGGTATTATTCACTTTAATAGGAGCAGTGCTGGAGGCAACTGGAATTGGCTTAGTTGCAGTTTTGTTGCAAGGTTTAACCAATGCTAATCAGCCACCTTTACAATCAGGAATTGCTTGGTTTGATATTTGGTTTTTGGGAACTCAGGCTAGTGCATCTGAGCGAATTTATCGGATATCTGGATTGATTTTATTTAATGTTTGGCTACGGGGTTTATTTAGCTATTTGGGACGTTATTATGCCAAATTCTGTGAAGTAAATTTAATAGATAGTTTACGAAAAAAAATTTTTGAGCAGTTTCAAAATCTCAGCTTAAGTTATTATACACAAAAGCGTTCTGGAGAACTTTTTCAAACATTTTCTAGCGAAGTTAGTGAAATTAGCTATGCTTTTAATGAGGTAATTAATTTTGTTAGCAAAAGTTGCATAATTTTGGCATATACTCTAGCCATGTTTGTGATTTCTTGGCAACTGACACTGGCGACAGTATTTTTATTTAGCTTACTAGCAGCAGGAGCCGCAAATTTAATTAAGCGAGTGCGTGCAGCTAGTGTGGAAATGACTGCGGCTGGCAGTGAGTTAGCATCCACGGCTGTAGAATTTGTAGGTGGGGTGAGAACTGTCCAAGCATTTTGGACTCAAGATTTTGAGCGCAGACGCTTCTATAAAGTAGCCGGACAAGTTACCAAAGCATGGATGAAAACAACCTCAATTAGTGCTATGGTACAACCTTTAATTGAGGCAATGGCGACGACAATTTTAATCGCCATGATTTTGGTTGCAGTCACTACACTTGTAGCTAGTGGTAAACTTCATGTGGTGTTGTTACTGGCTTTTTTGTTTGCCCTATTTCGGCTGTTACCGATTATTGCTCACATGAACAGTTCTTGGGGCATAATTGCTACTTATTATGGATCATTGAGAAGTGTCAACGAACTTTTAAGAACTGATAATAAGACTTATCAGGAAGATGGAGAACTGGAGTTTTCGGGTTTAAAACAAGCGATCGCATTTACCTGTGTAGATTTTAGCTATGACGATCACAAGTTAGTTTTAGAAGATATCACCCTGACAATCAAACGCAATCAGATGCTAGCGTTGGTGGGGTCTTCTGGTTCTGGGAAAACAACCCTAGCAGACTTGCTGATGCGCTTTTACGATCCTACCAGAGGCAAAATTTTGATAGATGGCATCGACTTGCGCCAATTTCGCCTACAATCACTGCGATCGCGCATGGCGGTAGTCAGCCAAGATACTTTTATTTTCAATACCACCGTCCAAAACAACATCGCCTATGGTTTAGAAGGCGTAGACGAGTCAGAAATCGAAGAAGTAGCCAGACAAGCCAATGCCCTAGAATTTATTTTAGAGTTACCCCAAGGTTTTCAAACTAAACTAGGCGATCGCGGAGTTCGTTTATCTGGTGGACAACGCCAACGAATTGCTATAGCCCGCGCCCTCCTACGTAACCCCGAAATTTTGATTCTTGATGAAGCTACCAGCGCCTTAGACTCTGTTTCTGAAAGGTTGATACAGGATTCTCTAGAAAAGCTAGCAGTAGGTAGAACAGTAATTGCGATCGCTCATCGATTATCTACTATTTTTCGAGCTGACAAAATTGTCGTACTCGAACAAGGTCATATCATCGAACAAGGTGGATACCAAGAACTTTTGCAACAGCGCGGCAAATTTTGGCAATACCATCAAATGCAATATGAGTTAGGTAGGGGCTAGAAACAAAAGGCTAGGGATAGGATTTTCATGTGACAAATCACAAACCCCAAACACCAAATGTCAGTAAACTTATGAATACTGCTATAGCCTTAATTATCTTTAATAAACCAGATACTACAGCTAAAGTTTTTGAGATAATTCGGCAGATTAAACCCCCTAAGCTGTTAGTAATTGCTGATGGCCCTCGTCAGCAGCATCCTGAAGATGTGGAAAATTGTGCTGCTGCTAGAAAAATTATTGAGAAAATTGATTGGGATTGTGAATTACTTCAAAAAATATCTGATATTAATCTTGGATGTAAAGAATGTATCTCCACAGGTTTAGACTGGGTTTTTCAACAAGTAGAAACAGCAATTATTCTGGAAGATGATTGTTTACCTCATCCCACATTCTTTCCATATTGTGAAGAATTATTAGATAAATATCGTCATGACCAACGCATCATGACCATTTCTGGAAACAATTTTCAGTTTGGTCGCCAACGTACTGAAAATAGCTATTACTTTTCTCGCTATCCGCTTATTTGGGGCTGGGCAACTTGGCGACGCGCATGGCAAAAGTATGATAGGGAAATGAAGCATTGGGTAGAAGTCCGAGATGGTAACTGGCTGCAAGATATACTTGATGATTCCACCGCAGTAAAATACTGGACAAGACTTTTTGAAAATTGTTACAAAGGCAATATTGATTCCTGGGCTTTTCGCTGGACTCTCACTTCTTGGTTGCAAAACGCTTTAACTATTTTGCCAAATGTCAATTTAGTTTCTAATATTGGATTTAGTTTGGCAGCAGCTAACACAAGAGATATTTATAGCCCATTTGCTAATCATCCTACTGAAGCAATAGAATTTCCGCTCAAGCATCCAGAATTTATGATTCGTGATGTCCAGGCCGATCAATTTACCCAGCAAACTCAGTTTCGGACTAGTTTGATATCTAGGCTAAAAAGTCAAATTAAAAAAAAACTGCAAACTTTACCTTAATTAATCCCTCACCAGCCATTACAACATCCCATATAATCATCTCCCATCTTTTTTTGACCATATAGGAGTCATATTTAATTCCTGAAAAACTAAGCTATTGTCTACAAATAATTTTTTGTTCCCTGTGCCGATTCTCCAGATGTCTATAGCAATCCTATTTCAGTTGTGAAAAATATCCGTTGTGGCTGTTAACCGTTAACAGTCAACAGTCAACGAACCTTAATGCAATATTTCACAAATCATTTAGGATTGCTATATGTGTACTTTAATTTTGGAGAATTACTACTATTTCTTATTCCCTATTTCTGTTCTCAGCAAGTGATTTCAGCAATCAAACTTGACTAGTAAATAAGTCATTTCACAAATTAAATAGCATTGCGATCACAACAGAAACATCAACATAATCTATTTATGAATACTGCTGTTGCCTTAACCATTTTTAATCGGCCAGACATTACAGCAAAAGTTTTTGAAGTAATTCGTCAGGTTAAACCTCCAATGTTATTCGTGATTGCTGATGCACCCCGTCCCCAACATCCTGATGATTTCCACAAGTGTGCTGCTTGTAAAAAACTTATTGAGCAAATTGATTGGAATTGTAAAGTCCTAACCAACTACTCCAAGGAAAATTTAGGCCCTAAAATACGTATTGCTAGTGGTCTTAACTGGGTTTTTCAGCAAGTAGAAGCAGCAATTATTCTGGAACATGATTGTTTACCTCATCCAACATTCTTTAGATTTTGTGAAGAATTATTAGATAAATATCGTCATGACCAACGCATTATGACGATTTCAGGTAATAATTTTCAGTTTGGTAAACAAAATACTGCATATAGCTATTACTTTTCTCGCTACCCCTTGATTTGGGGTTGGGCAACTTGGCGACGTGCATGGCAACACTATGATTTAGAAATGCAGCACTGGGAAAAAGTTAGAGATAGCAACTTACTACAAGATATACTCGGTGATTCTATAGCAGTGAAATATTGGACGAAAATTTTTCAAAGTTATTATCAAGGCAACATTAATACTTGGGATTATCCTTGGACATTAACTTCTTGGCTGCAAAATGGTTTAACTATTCTGCCAAACGTTAATTTAGTTTCTAATATTGGTTTTAGCCTGGAAGCAACTAATACAAAAGATATTTACAGCCCTTTGGCTAACTATCCCACACAAGCAATAGAATTTCCGCTCAAACATCCGCATTTTATAGTTCGTAATACCAAAGCTGACCAATTTACTCAGGAGACTCAGTTTCATATTAGTCTCATGTTTAGACTCAAAAACAAACTTAAAAGACTTTTTGATAGAAACTCTCATATATTCGTAAAAGATTAATTTTTTGAAGTTACTTCACCATAGCTCTATATCTTTTAGAGACTAACAAGAAATAAATTATCTTATTGCTCTGTAAGCAAAGGGAACAGAGAAGGCATAGGAGAAAAAACTGCTTGTTGTCTTCGCTCTCGAAATTAGAAAATTTAATTTCTGCTATTCCTTGATAAATTAAAGCTGGTTAATTGCTGTCTAGTTGTGAGATTAATGTCTCTGTCAAATATCTTAAACTGAACATATTATACTTTGAGATAGAAATGTATCAAATTTATCATTAAAAACTCTAACAAAAATTAAAATTTTTGTTAGATGAAAATTATTAATCACAATTAAGATACGTACAATTATGGAAAATAATTTATTTTGTCAACCAGGAATCATTTATCATAAGATTGCGTCTATACTGTCATAAAAATTCACTTCCAAGAGATTTTCTAGCAATCTTCCTGATTTATTATTTCGAGATTAGAGGACTTTTATAGTGGCTAACACTGGTCTGAATCAAGGACAAATGCTCATTAACTCTCCACAAAACGCAGTTGACATCAAACAACTCACTACAATTCTGTTTCATCGGCGTTATCTGATATTGGGTATTTCCTGTGCAGTGATGTCAGTTGCAAGCATTCTTGCTGTCATTGCCAAACCAAATTACCAAAGCTCTATGCAGATACTTGTAAGTTCCAACTTATATGAAGGGGTACGCTCAAGTAATCTTCAAGGAGATGCAGATAGGGAGTTCACAGATCCCAATTTTCAAGTAGTTGACTATACAGCCCAGCTGAAACTTATGATGAGTTCTAAACTCATCCAAAAAGCTGTAGATTTGCTGCGTCCTACTTATCCAGATATTACCTTAGAAGATATTAAAGGAAAAAAAGAAAAAGGCGAAAAACCACCCTTAGAAGTAGCGCAAATTGAGGGTGGTTCGGGTATTAATAAAATACCTAGCCAAGTATTTGAGGTATCCTTCAAAGACAAAGATCCAGTTAAAGCACAAAAAGTCTTACAAGCACTACAAACTGTTTATCAAGATTACAACATAGAACAACAAAACGAGCGATTACATAAAGGACTTTCTTTTGTTAATGCGCGCTTACCAGAAATTAAAAAAGAAGTAAGCCAATCAGAAAAAAATTTAGAAGCTTTTCGCCGGAAGCATAATTTACTCGATCCAGAAGTCCAAAGCAAAATTTTGCTGGAATCTCTGGCTGATATTCAACAACAGTTAGAAACTACTCGCGCACAACTTCAAGACAATAGAGCGCGCCAATCTAACCTAGAGCGAAAAATGGCTGCTTCATCTCAGAACGCCATTATTTCCTCTAGATTGAGCCAATCAACACGTTACCAAGGACTACTTAATGAGATTCAAAAGACTGAACTGGCTTTAGCACAGCAGCGACTACGCTATACAGATAATTCTCCCGTAATCCAAAATCTGACGCAGCAGCGTCAAAGTCTATTGGCACTCTTACGGCAAGAAGCGGGAAGATCAGTAGGAGAAAAAGGGCGAAATGTGGGAGATTCTCGCCAACCGTTATTAACCCAAGGGCAAATGGTAGGCGTTGACTTGAAGCTAGTAGAAGAGGTGATTCAAGTACAAACAACTTCTTTAGGGTTAATTGCTAATGAAAAAAGTTTAGTTGAATCGGAGCAGCGGTTACGTTCTGAACTCAGTAAATACCCTACCCTCATAGCCCAGTACAATCGTCTCTTACCAGAGGTGGAAACAAATCGTAAAACACTGGAGCAACTACTCCAGGCGCAACAATCTTTAGGCTTAAAAATTGCTCAAGGTGGGTTTGATTGGCAAGTTTTAGAAGCACCAGATAAGGGCATGTATCTGGGTAGTGGCCGAGTATTTCTCTTAGGCGGTGGAATCATCATTGGGCCGATTTTAGGTATAGTAGCAGCCCTAATTTGGGAAATGTTCCATGATGTCATATATTCTGCAAGAGAATTACAAAGATTGACTAACTTAAGATTACTGGGAACAGTGCCAAAACTAGGCGTAAGTAAGAGAAAAAGACTGGCAAAGCTACCTTGGGATAAACAAGATAAAGCAATTCCCTTAGTAGTAGAAAGTAACCCCAGATTGCCATATCACGAAAATTTAGATATGGTCTATCAAAACATTCAAATATTAAGATATCCTCAGATTTTTAAATCGCTAATGTTGACTTCAACATTGGCTAGTGAAGGTAAAACAACTTTGTCTTTAGGGCTGGCGGTGAGTGCGGCTCATATGCATCGCCGGGTATTATTGATTGATGCTAACTTGCAGAATCCCCGCCTGCACAAGATTTTAGAACTACCCAATGATTGGGGTTTATCTCTATTGTTAGAGGAAGAAGCTAATACCCCAGTTGCAGATTATATCCAACCCATTCATCCTGATATTGATGTTTTGACTGCTGGCCCCACACCAGAAGATACAGTCAAGCTACTCAGTTCAGCGCGCATGAACGAGTTAATAGAATTGTTTGAGCAAACTTACGATTTAGTATTAATAGATGCTCCGGCAATTTTAGACGCGGTTGATGCCAGAATTGTTGCATCTTTATGCAGCGGAATTGTTTTAGTGGGACGTATTGGTCAGATTACCCAAAGTGAACTGATTCAAGCCAGAGAAATTTTAAGTAGGTTGAATTTAATTGGCATCATTGCTAATGATGTGAAGGATTCGCCAAGGGTTTAGGGTAATGGGTAATGGGTAATGGGGAGAAATAATACCAAATTACAAGCGATCTATGCTGCGGTAAACCTAGCTTCTGTACATACAGCTTTTAAAGGTTTATCCCAATGTTCAATGGGTATTTGGGGTAAATAGGCGAAATCAAATGAAATGCCGATAGCTGACTTGTTTTGCCATTCAGGTGAACTAAGGAGGCGATCGTAATATCCGCCGCCATAGCCTAAACGATATCCTTGATAGTCGCAAGCAACACTGGGGACAAGTATTAAATCTACTTCTGCTGGTTCTATTGTGGGTGCATCCGGGCGGGGTTCGATAATACCATATGTGCCAATTACTACAGCATCTTGAGGAGTCCAACTATGCCAAAACAGGGACTTACCAACGCAGCGCGGAAATCCCCAACGGTATTGAGGATTAGCAAATAGCAAACTCAGATCGGGTTCTTGGCGAAAACTAAAATATGCCAGTATAGTTTTTGCTTGAGTAAATAAAACAGAGGTTTGGAGTTGGGTACAGATGCGATCGCTTTTTTCTCTCCATTCCCCCATTGACATTGATTGACGTTTTTTTAGCAGAGTCCGACGTAGTTGTGTTTTAGCTGAAATTTCCACACTTTGAATCTGTTGCTGGATTTTTGGAAATGGGGATGATGCTACAAAACAAACACGTAGGGCATAGGCCCTACGTCATAGATAGCTTTGTGTATTAGGGTTTTCAACCCTTACCCACATTAATTCCCAGTATATTTTGGGAAAAAGTGGGTAATTATAAATTCATTAATTTACTCAGCGCTACTGATAAAGTTATGCAGCGTGTTGGCGATACCATGCAATGGTATTCTTTAGCCCTTCCTCAAAGCTGACTTGGGCTGTGAAATTAAAAGCCTGCTTTGCCCTTTCCGTATCTAAACAACGACGAGGTTGACCATTAGGCTTGTCTGTTTCCCAAACAATTTCCCCATCAAACTCCATCAGTTTGCAAATTAAATTAATTAAATCCCTAATGGAGATTTCATAACCTGTTCCCAGGTTAACTGGTTCTGAGTCGTTATAGAATTGAGTACCCATAACAATGCCCCGTGCTGCATCTTCAGAATAAAGAAACTCACGAGTAGGACTACCATCTCCCCAAACAGGAAGTTGCTTTTGTCCTTTAATTTGGGCTTCGTGAACTTTGCGAATTAACGCTGGAATCACATGAGAACTTCCGGGGTCAAAGTTATCTTCTGGCCCGTATAAATTTACAGGTAGTAAGTAAACACCATTAAAGTTGTACTGCTGGCGGTAAGATTGCAGTTGAACTAAAAGTGCTTTCTTTGCCACTCCGTAGGGAGCATTGGTTTCTTCAGGATAGCCATTCCAAAGGTCATCTTCTTTGAAAGGCACTGGGGTGAATTTAGGATAAGCGCAGATAGTGCCAACACAGACGAATTTTTCTACTCCAGCTTGATAGGCTGCATGAATTAATTGAGTTCCCATCATCAAGTTGTCGTAGAACAACTCGGCTGGTTTTTCACGGTTGAGGCCGATACCACCAACGTGTGCCGCCAAGTGGATAATAATATCTTGCTGATCAACTACACGTTGGTTATTTTCCCAGACACGCAGGTCGCAATCACGCGATCGCGGTACTGTAATTTTTTGAAGATCTGCTCCTGCTTTACACAGCTGATCTATCACCTGACGACCTAGGAAACCCGACCCACCAGTGACGAGAATCCGTTTATTTTTTAATTCTAAGGCAGCCATATTTTTATCCTCAGCGACAGTTTAAATCAAAAGTGGAGCGCACCCAGTTGTTGACGAACAGTCGCAATATCATGCGGTACTGACGAACCATTGCCATTAGGAGAAGTGATGCCTAATGCTTGGAGATCTGCTTCTACCATTAATGCTACAAGTCCCTCAAAGGTAACCGATGGTGTCCAACCTAACTTTTGCTGTGCCTTGGTAGCATCACCAATTAATAACTCTACTTCCGCAGGGCGAAGATAGCGCTCATCAAACTCTACATAATCTTCCCAGCGGAGATTCACATAATTAAATGCTAACTCTAAAAATTCACGTACTGAGTGGGTTTCACCAGTGGCAATTACATAATCATCTGGTTGCTGTTGTTGCAACATCAGCCACATAGCTTTTACATAATCTTTGGCATAGCCCCAATCCCGTTTGGCATCAAGGTTACCCATATAAATTTTTTTCTGTTTACCTGCAACAATTTGAGCAACTGCTCTGGTAATCTTACGGGTTACAAAAGTTTCACCTCTCCGAGGTGATTCGTGGTTAAAAAGTATGCCATTACAAGCAAACAAAGAGTAGGATTCACGGTAATTTACTGTTTGCCAGTGGGCATATACTTTAGCGCAAGCATAGGGGCTACGGGGATAAAAAGGGGTTGTCTCGCTTTGGGGTACAGCTTGCACTAAACCATACATCTCTGAAGAACCAGCTTGGTAAAACCGCACCTCAATTCCAGTACGCTGTTGGTAATCTCGAATTGCTTCCAACAAACGTAGTGTTCCCATCCCTACTGCATCCACCGTATACTCTGGTGAATCAAAGCTGACTCTGACATGAGATTGCGCGCCAAGGTTATAGATTTCTACTGGCTTTACTTCTTCTAAAATGCGGCGTAGTGTCGTCCCATCTGTTAAATCACCATAGTGAAGAAACAACCGCACTCCTTCTTTGTGAGGGTCTTCATAAATGTGATCGATGCGATCTGTGTTAAAGGTAGAAGTTCGGCGAATAATACCATGTACCTCGTAACCTTGCTCTAGCAAAAACTCACTCAGATATGAACCATCTTGACCAGTAATACCGGTAATTAATGCTCTTTTCTGCTGCGTCATGCTTAGTGATTCCTTTGTATATTTTGAGTAAAATAGTTACAGCCTAACTGATACAAGCTAGCAGTTAATTGCTAAATTGCCTAATGGGAAACTACGAATTTATTAGCTAGTACTTAAAGTTGTTTGTAAATATATGTACTTATTTGTTTTACTATACTAAGTAATGTTACTAGATAAGACTGAAAATTTTTACTTTTTTATCTAAAATTTAGAGAAATCTTTGCCAAAACTTTATATAAGGCAGAATTTTATTAAATCTGAGTAAATTTCCTATGGGGGCATGAACTGCCCCACACAATAAACTCTTAAGTATCGTTTCAGTAAGCCCCGTTATTTTTGGGCAAAATGACGACATCAACTGTTTTCAAAATTATCCATAAGTCGAGCCAAAAATTTCTAAATTTCACATAATGTAAGTCTATTTGGACTCGTCTTGGATAAGGAATGTCATTACGCCCAGAGACTTGCCATAACCCAGTGATTCCCGGTCGGATAGTTAAAATCTGATCGATATGACAACCGTATTTAGGAAGTTCTTCCGCTACTAAGGGTCGCGGCCCGACAACACTCATATCCCCTTTTAAGACATTCCAGAATTGGGGAAATTCATCTAAGCTAGTAATTCGCAAAAACCGCCCAATTTTTGTAATGCGGGGGTCTTGTTTGAGCTTAAAACTGCTCTCAAATTCTTGCCGCATCTGGGGGGATGTCTCCATCATTTGTACGAGAATTTCATCGGCATTGCTCACCATTGTGCGGAATTTAATACAATTAAAGGGTTTGTAGTTTTTACCGACCCTTTCTTGGACATAAAAAATCGGGCCTTCTGAACTCAAAGCGATCAGTAAGGCCAAGATTAAGTAGACAGGGAAAAATAAGATCAAAACCAACAACGAAAACACAATATCAAACAGCCGTTTGGCAAACTCTCCGTTTAAACCTTGAAAAGACAATCCTTTGGGTTTTAGCCTAGGAGTCTTTTTCTGTTGACCACGTTTTAAGAAAGTACGAGCAGACGCGTTAGCATCTTGCCGTAGGCCTCGCTTGCCGGAGAGGAGTGAGCTCTGGGCAGTCATCATACTCCTTAACAATCCACACCACACATAGTCCCAATCTTAAAGCTAAAAGGAGGTGCTTCTGGGTTTAAATTTCCAAAAGCCTACAAAACAATTACAAAAATCCCGATCATCACTCCCATAAAGGCGTTTTTTTGCTGCACTGATCTACAAAATCTAGATAGCGATCGCCAAAAACCCGTTTAGAAAATTTGCTAGCATGTGTTCGCAAATACTCAGGATTAAATTTGCCTTGATACATTTCAAACTTTTCTACTGCTGCTACTAAAGCAGCTTCTGTTTGTTCGTTAAAGAAGATACCTGTTCCTGTATCGACCCAGGAGTGAATATCTCGCACAGTTTCTAGTGCTCCCCCAGCACCGTAGGCAATGACTGGAGTCCCACAAGCTTGTGCCTCAACTAAGGCAATACCAAAATCTTCACAAGCTGCATACACAAATGCCTTGGCTTTTGCCATATATTTTGTTACTACATCATTTGGTTGCCATCCTAGTATTTTGATATTAGAATTTGCTATCTGGCGAAGATATTTCATTTGCGGGCCTGTACCAATTACTACCAATGGTTTTTGCAGCTGATTAAAAGCTCTGACAATTAAGGATACTTGCTTGTAACTCACTAAACGGGAAACTATTAGATAAAAATCTTCTTTGTCAGCTATAAATGGTAGTTCTTCAACATTAACTGGCGGATAAATCACAGTTGATGTTCGCCGATAGCAGCGCCAAATTCGCCTGGCTGTATGCTGTGAATTAGCAATAAAATAATCAACGCGATTAGCTGACAATACATCCCACTGGCGCAAACGATGTAGTAAATATCGTGTTAGCCATCCAGCTAGACCATTCCCGACTTTGCTCTGTTGTAGATAATCAAAAGTCAAGTCCCAAGCATAACGCATAGGGCTGTGGCAATAACAAATATGTAATTGGTCAGGAGCAGTGATGACTCCTTTTGCTACAGCGTGAGATGAAGATAGAATTACGTCATACTGTCGCAAATCTAATTGTTCAATAGCCAACGGTAACAAAGGTAAGTATTTTTGTACACCATTGCGGGCATAGGGAAACTTTTGTAAAAAAGTTGTGCCAATCTGACGCTGATATAAATAACTTTCAGGATTTGTAGATTCAAAGTTGATTAAGGCATATAAATCAGCATTTATATGCTCCAGAATTTCTCTTACAACTAATTCTGAACCGCCAGTGGCTTTAGGTGTCAGCCATTCATGAATCAGAGCATATTTTAATGGCACAGCTAACGTGAATAAGTGGAAAATACTGAGGCTAAATTGTCAGATTAACTAAAAGGTTTTCTCTTGAGATGAAGGAAGAGAAAGCGATCCAGATGAGGTTGAAGACGTGATTCTCCAAAAGCAGGTTCCAGAGCGATGCTGTAACCTGATAACCTCAAATAGGGTCTAGGGAATGGGGACTGGGGACTAGGGACTGGGGATTGGGGATTGGGGACTGGAGACTAACAGATTAAAGATGAGTTTTATACTAGCCTCTAGCCCTAAGCTTTAGCCCCTAAGTTCTAGCCTCTAGCCCCTGCTAGCCCCTGCATTACCAACAGAGCTAAGAGGGGAATTCATGCGAATTTTGATTATAGGTGGTACTCGGTTCATTGGTGTCTATCTCACCCAGCTGCTAGTAGAACAAGGACATGAGGTGGTGCTGTTCAATCGTGGTAATCGTCCTGCACCGTCTTTACAGGGAGTAGGACAAATTATAGGCGATCGCACTGACGCTACGCAGTTAAAGGCGAAGTTATCACAGGAAAATTTTGATGTCATTTTTGACAATAATGGGCGGGAACTTGCTGATACTCAACCATTGGCAGAAATTTTTCAAGGCCGTGTACAACATTTTGTGTATATGAGTTCTGCTGGAGTATATCTCAAATCTGACCAAATGCCTCATATTGAAGGTGATGCTGTCGATCCCAAAAGCCGTCATCGGGGTAAGCATGAAACAGAGGCTTACTTAGCTCAATTGGGGATACCCTTTACCTCAATTCGCCCTACCTATATTTATGGGCCACGTAACTATAACGATTTGGAAAGCTGGTTTTTTGATAGAATTGTCCGCGATCGCCCTATTCCCATTCCGGGAAATGGCTTGTATATTACCCAGCTAGGACATGTAAAAGATTTAGCAATGGCAATGACTCAAGTTGTGGGTAATCAACAGGCCGTGGGGCAAATTTACAATGTATCAGGCGATCGCTTTGTCACTTTTGATGGTTTAGCCCGTGCTTGTGCACAAGCGGCTTGTAAATCACCTGATGCAGTCAAAATTGTCCATTACGACCCGAAAAAGTTTGATTTTGGTAAGCGCAAGGCTTTTCCTATGCGGGGACAACATTTTTTTGCCTCGGTAAATAAGGCTCAGAACGAATTAGGTTGGAAACCTGAATACGATTTGATTTCTGGGTTAAATGACTCATTGGAAAATGATTATTTAGCATCTGGAAGAGACAAAGCGGAAATTGATTTTTCAGTAGATGAAGAGATTTTACAAGCTTTGTGATCCAGAGATAAACTGCAAATCACATAGATAGTGCTGAGTGCAAAGTCCTGAGTTATCAGTTAAAAGATTGTGCAATCAGCTAACACACCTTTAAATTGCATAACTACTCGTGGTGATTGTTGACTGTTAACTGTTGACCGTTGACAGTCAATAGCCTAATCGAGCGGAGCCGGAGACGCTCCGCCTCCGGTCAATGTGCAAGTTAAATGTGGAACAGCTTATTAACTTTTATAGTTCTGATTCCTTTGACTGACTGCTATTTCCCACTTATAACTCAGGACTCAGCACTCAACCTACGCGTCTTTTGATGCGAATTATTACAATATTGATGACACAGAGATTTTCTACAATTATGCCTACTTTATTAGTCACTGGAGGAGCCGGATTTATTGGAGCGAATTTTATTCTCCAAGCAATCAAGGAACAATGGGCTAATGTAATTAATTTAGATAAATTAACTTACGCTAGTAACCTGCAAACTTTAGCCGAAATAGAAAGCGATACTAACTATCATTTTATTCAAGGGGATATTGGTAATGTCGAGTTAGTGAGTTACATTTTAGAACAATATCAACCAGATGCAATTATTAATTTTGCCGCAGAAAGTCATGTTGATCGCTCAATACTTAGTCCTCATGACTTTATCCAAACTAATGTAGTTGGTACATTTCAATTATTAGAAGCAAGTAGACTGTACTGGCAAAAAATTTCATCCTTAAAACAACAGCAATTTCGCTTTTTGCACGTGTCTACAGATGAAGTGTACGGCTCCCTCCAACCTCAAGATCCAGCTTTTAGGGAAGATACTCCCTATGCGCCTAATAGTCCCTATGCTGCATCAAAAGCAGCATCAGATCATTTTGTGCGGGCTTATTATCACACCTATGGGCTACCAACTTTAACAACTAATTGCTCAAATAATTACGGCCCGCGTCAGTTCCCGGAAAAACTGATTCCTTTAACTATCCTGAATGCTTTAGATAGTAAACCACTACCTATATATGGAGATGGTCAAAATGTTCGTGATTGGCTTTATGTTATAGACCACTGTGAAGCTATTTATCTTGTGTTGCAACAAGGTAAAGTTGGCGAAACTTATAATATTGGTGGTTTAAATGAACAAGCTAATTTAACAGTTGTAGAAAAAATTTGTGCAATTTTGGATGAGTTAGCACCCAAATCTAACTTTCATTATTCTTCTTTAATTACTTTTGTTAAAGACCGTCCTGGACATGATAGGAGATATGCCATTGATTGTAGTAAAATCAGCCGTGATTTAGGTTGGCAACCTCAAGAAAACTTTGACAGTGGTTTATTAAAAACAGTTCAATGGTATCTCAATAACTCTGATTGGGTAAATCAAGTGCGTTCTGGAGATTACCAAAACTGGCTGAAACAAAACTATGAAAATAGAAAATTATAAATAGGGTGGCGAAATTAAAGATAACTGGCTGAGACTGTCATTTGTCATTAGTAAGGATTTCAAACCTATTGATGTTTATTAACATAGTTGGATTTATTTCGACCGACTTACTTAGTACAAAATAATTCTTAAAGCTATTCGCACAGCGTCTTCGCAAGAAAATGATAAAACTACAATCCAAAATCTAAAATCTAAAATCTAAAATTCTTATGAAAGGTATTATCTTAGCAGGTGGTTCTGGTACACGTCTTTATCCTCTAACATACGCTGTTAGTAAACAATTGATGCCTGTGTACGACAAGCCCATGATTTACTATCCCTTATCTGTATTAATGCTAGCAGGAATTCGGGAGATTTTAATTATTTCGACACCTAATGATTTACCATTATTTGAGAAAATTTTAAAAGATGGTAGCCAGTGGGGTTTGCAGTTTAGTTATGTTGAACAACCTCGCCCCGAAGGATTAGCTCAAGCTTTTATTTTAGGCAAAGATTTTATTGCTAACGAGCCAGTTTGCTTAATTTTAGGTGATAACATTTTTTATGGGCATGGTTTAACAGAAGTTTTAGCTAGGGCTGCTACCCTGCAAGAAGGTGGATTAGTATTTGGTTATCAAGTAAAAGACCCTAGACAATATGGAGTAATTGAATTTGATAGGAATGGTAGAGCAATTAGTATAGAAGAGAAACCCCTAATTCCCAAGTCTAAATATGCTGTTCCTGGGATATATTTTTATGATTCTCAAGTAGGAGAAATCGCGTCTAATCTCAAACCTTCTGCTCGTAATGAATTAGAAATTACTGATTTAAATACAGTGTATTTACAGCAAGGTAAACTGCACGTAGAACTTTTGGGGCGTGGATATGCTTGGTTAGATACAGGAACTCATGAATCGCTACATCAGGCTGGTAATTTTATCCAAACACTAGAAGAAAGACAAGGTTTAAAAATAGCTTGTATTGAAGAAATTGCATATCTTAAAGGATATATTGACTCAAACCAATTGCGTCATTTGGCTGAACCTATGGCAAAGAGTAGTTATGGTCGTTACTTAATGTCGATATTAGAGAATGACCAAATTTATCTCACTATGGAGCAACAAAATAAATTAGAAAAATTAGATGATAGTATTCCTGTTGCTTCATACTATACACCTTTATCTCTCAATAAATTTTCTGGTTAACTGAGGTTACAATAATGCAAATAACTAATACAGAAATTCCTGATTTACTAGTCATAGAACCGCAAGTATTTGGAGATGAACGCGGTTTTTTTTATGAAAGCTATAACGAGAAAGTTTGGCAAGAAAAAATAGGGATTAATGAGTATTTTGTCCAAGACAATCATTCTCGTTCTGGTAAAAATATCTTGCGTGGTTTGCATTATCAAATTCAGCAGCCTCAAGGTAAATTGGTGCGCGTAGTTGTAGGCGCGGTATTTGATGTAGCAGTAGATTTAAGAAAAAGCTCCAAAACTTTTGGTCAATGGGTTGGTACAGATTTAACATCTGAAAATAAACGTCTGCTTTGGATACCACCAGGTTTTGCTCATGGCTTTTTAGTACTTTCTGAATATGCAGAATTTTTGTATAAAACTACAGAATATTATGCGCCGCAGCATGAACGCACTATTTTGTGGAATGACCCTGATTTAGCGATCGCCTGGCCAATTGCAGCCGAGCCAATCTTATCGGCTAAAGATAAAGCTGGTAAGCTGTTTCGAGACGCAGAGGTATATCCATGAGAATCTTATTGACGGGGGTAACGGGACAAGTCGGTTGGGAATTGCAACGCACCCTCATGACTTTAGGTGAAGTAATAACTGTAGAACGTAGCGCCAGTAATCCCAGTTTACAAATAGATTTAGCGCAACCAGAGACTATTCGCCGCACAATTAGAGAGATAAAACCAGATTTAATTATCAATCCGGCTGCTTACACAGCAGTAGATAAAGCAGAATCAGAACCAGATTTAGCAATGGCAATTAATGGGATTGCACCAGGTATCATCGCCGAAGAAGCAAAGCGAATAGGTGCAGCTGTAATTCACTATTCCACAGATTATGTATTTGATGGCAATAAAACTACTGCATATACTGAGCAAGACCAACCAAATCCCCAAAATATCTACGGTCAAACAAAACTAGCAGGCGAACAGGCGATCGCATCTGTTGGTGTACCGCATTTAATTTTACGTACAAGCTGGGTTTATAGCCGACGCGGAAAGAATTTTTTACTGACGATGTTAAGGCTAGCTCAGGAACGGGAAGAAATTCGAGTTGTAGACGACCAAATTGGCGCGCCTACTTGGAGTCGCATGATTGCTGAAGCTACAGCCCAAATTATTGCTCAGGCTGCACAAAATATATCTGAATTTTTAGCAGTTAAAGGTGGAACATATCATTTAACGGCAAGTGGTAAAACTAGCTGGTATGAATTTGCCAAAGCAATTTTTGAACTTGAGGATAAAAAGAGCGATCGCAAACTGCAAAGGTTGATTGCAATTCCCTCCCAAGAATATCCCACACCAGCCACTAGACCAGCTTATTCTCTATTAAATAGTCAAAAATTATCTGATAATTTTGGATTGGTTTTACCAGATTGGCAAAAAAGTTTAGAGTTAGTGCTGGTTAAAAATAACAGCTAAATAGAGTTTTAGAATAGTAATCAAGCAATTTGAAGCGTGCTAGGTTCAGGGATAGACTCACCTTCAGCTTGCCAAACTTCCAAGTACATTTCTATTACTTCCTCGCCGTTACGAATTGCTTCCTCACGAGTTTTGCCGTGAGTACAAGGCATGATCACGCGATCAGCAAACTCTGGGATTGTTACTAGAAAAAGCTGATCTTCATCAGACCATTGAATAATCATGCTGTATCGACTCATCATAACTACTGGCTGAAATGCGATCGCAACTAACACAATAGTACAAGAACAGGCGATCGCTCTACATTAGTTATGAGACGTAAGCATTTTGAACGCTACCTACTGACATTCTGGGCGACAGTTTTATTCGTTGATCAGTAAAAGAATTTGGTCATTGGTAATGAGAATTTATTTCCTTATCCCCAATCCCCAATCCCCAATCCCCAGTCCCCAGTCCCCAATCCCCAACCTCACGATTTCACAGCCTGAACAGGTGGCATATTCAAATCTTTCGCTAAACCAACTGTTTTTAAGCACCAAATCGCCCACCAAGTGATGTCAAGTTCCCACCAGCGCCAGCCACACTTGGCAACATGGGGATATGCATGGTGATTGTTGTGCCATCCCTCGCCGTAGGTGAGGATAGCAGCCCACCAGAGATTACGGGAGTTATCGTTGATTTCAAAGGTGCGGTATCCCCACATATGGGTGACTGAGTTAATCAACCAGGTTGTATGCCAGAGAACGACACATCTGACAAATACCCCATACACGACAAATGACCAACCACCCAGTGCATACAGCAACAATGCTACTGGTAGTTGTAGTACTAAAAAGTTGCGATTTAGCCAGCGATAAAAGGGATCTCGTACTAAATCGGGTGCAAATCGCTGATAGTAGTCATAATTGAAGAACTCTGCACGGGGATAAAAAATCCACATCATGTGACTCCACCAGAAACCTTTGCGGGCGGAGTAAGGATCTTTTTCTTCGTCTTCTGTATGAGCATGGTGCAAACGGTGTCCAGCAACCCAAAAGATAGGGCCGCCTTGTAATGATAAGGCACCCAAAATTGCGATCGCATACTCTACAAATCTCGGCACTTTAAAGCTGCGATGGCTTAAAAGTCGGTGATAGCCCAAGCAAACTCCAATGCTACCAAACAACCAGTGTAGGAAAAGAGCAACGCCTACAGCCGACCAAGAAAAAAACCAGGGAGCTAAACAAGCTAATGCATGAATAGCGCCAAAAAATAGCACACTCAGCCAATCCAGACGCAAAGGTTGGTCTTTCTCCGGCAAATTTTGTAAATTCAATCTCACGAATACTTTCCTCAAGCACAAAATATAAGGGACTGGGGATGAGGCAAGGGGGCAGGGGGCAGGGAGCAGGGGGAGAAATGATTAATGACAAACCCCAAACACCAATTACCCATTACCCATTACCCATAACCAATTACCAATTACCAAATTTCTAAATACTGTAATCCAGCACTACCTCTGGTACTGCATCACTACGATGAGTATGTTCTGTGCTACCAACTTTATATTGGCGAGTAATTAAATCGAAAATATGCTCGCCAATTACTGCTTTAACATCTGCTTCTAGCTCATGAACGAGATTTGCATTTAAAGCAAAAGCATGGTTGGCTTCGTCTACAATTTTGAGAATCATTGCCTCATCTATAGGCAAAGAATTTAACGCTTGACGGTATTGTTCTTTAAATATCCGCTTATTTTCAGGGGTAGGAATTTGTTCAAACTCATACATAGCAGTACCCTGAACTGTAGGTAAATCCATTGCTGAACGGGCAATTTTTCTCAATGCTTGCCCACCTGATAAATCTCCTAAATAGCGGGTATAGGAATGGGCAATCAACAACTCTGGTTGTGTATTTGCTACTTCATGAATGCAATTAACATATTCTTGAGCAGCCTGAGAAGGAACTATCATCTGCCGCCAGTTTTCACCGTAATAGAAAGCTAAATCTTTCTCTAAATTTACCTGACGATTTAGTTCTGGGAAGTATATTAAACCTATAACTGGATGATACTGATGGCGTTTTAATTCTGCTTCCAAAGCGCTGTAAATGAAATAGAGATTCGCCAGAAATTTGCGAAAAAAGCTCTTTTCTACTATTCCTTGGAGAAAGCATTTCATAAACGCGGTATTTTCTGCACTTGTGTGAGAATGTTTAGTACCTTCTCGCAAGCGCATATCTAAATGGCTGCTCATAATGAATGCCCCTGAAGATAAAATTAGGACTTAGAGACCATTTATAAAGTAAATCTTAAGTAGGGTGTGTTACGGCTATGAAAGGATTTGGGACACAGAGACAATGGAATTTAGCCGTAACGCACCACCGCGTGGATGATGCGTTAGGCGCTAGGATAGTTCTTTTGTGACAAATCATATTGGAAACCAGCGCCTAACGCATCCTACGATAATTTTATTTTTACTTTATAAATAACCTCTTATATAAATTCGTAATTTGTAATTCGCAATTTAAAAAGTCCGATTTGATTGAGATTTTCCAGTTTAAATCTGTTGATATATTGCAGAGGTTTGATATTACGCAACTGGCATCTTGCTTGGGGAAATTTTTTATTTCTCCCCCTGCTCCCTGCCCCCTGCCCCTCTGCCTTTTTAGTTACGCTTTAGCTAACAGTTTTACTCGCCCAATCTTGAGGTTGTAGAAAGATGTCGGTAAGTTCTGCTTCTGGTGAACCGGGTTCTGGTTGGTAGCAATATTCCCAGCGTGTGAGTGGTGGTAGGGACATTAATATAGATTCGGCTCTACCATCGGTTTGCAGTCCGAAAACTGTTCCTCTGTCGTAGACTAAGTTAAATTCTACGTAACGACCGCGACGGTATAGTTGGAATTGGCGTTGGCGATCGCTATATTCAGTGTCTTGTCGTCGGTTTACAATTGGCAAATAAGCAGGTAAAAATGCTTTACCGCAGCTTTGCACAAAGGCAAATAAATCTTCCCAATTACGTATAACTTTTCCTACTTGCTGACTGTAAAGTGCGGCTGGCGTATCTGTCTGGGAAGTAACATACAGGTTACCACTACCATCTTGATAGTCAAAGAATATACCACCAATCCCTCTTTGTTCTTGGCGATGACGTAAGTGGAAGTATTCATCACACCAGAGTTTGAAAGCTGGATAATACTCTGGATGGTGCGGATCGCAAGCCGCTTTTAATGTTTGGTGAAAATGAATCGCATCTTCAGCGAAGGGATAGTAAGGTGTTAAATCTGCGCCGCCACCAAACCACCAAATTGGGCCTGCTTCAAAGTAACGATAGTTGAGGTGTACCGTTGGTACATAAGGATTGCGAGGATGCAGCACCATCGAGGTTCCAGTGGCAAAAAACTGATGTCCGGCTGCTTCTGGGCGTTGAGTCAAAATTGAGGGAGGTAAGGTATCGCCCCAAACTTCCGAAAAGTTGACACCACCTTGTTCAAACACTCGCCCTTCCCGAATCACACGGGTACGTCCTTCACCACCAGCTTTGCGTTCCCACCTGTCTTCACGAAATTTGGCTTCGCCATCCAGTTGTTCTAAGCCGCTGCAAATTTCATCCTGGATGTTTTGCATAAACTGCTTCACCCGTTCGCGTGAATCTGCGGGTGGTATGTTTGCTGCATTTTCTGGAGGTGTTAGCACTACTGTGTGATTTTTGGTTTCCTGAGAACGATTGTCTGAATGACGACCCATACTGAATCTCTCTTCAACTCTTAGTAAGCCTGATTACTTTCTTGAATTACTCTATAGTTATTGAGATATTATGTTGCGGGTATGTTTTAAAACTTAACAAATGGAATGGGGCATGGGGCATTGGGTATTTGCTATTTCTCCTCATCTCTCTCATCCCCCTGATCTCCTTGTAGAGTATGTTATGCCGTAGGCTAACGCACCGAGAGATTTTTGCGGTGTGGCGTTACAGTGTGGTGCGTTGCGCTGCGCGACAACACACCCTACATGGGAAGTTCCCAGTTGCGAAATTGAAGGATTGTAAATCTTTTACCCCCGGGGCTAGTCAAACAATTACACTAATCATAACTTGATAGTTATGTGATTGTTAAGCTAACTACTGGAGAACTCATGGTTAATACCTTATCCCAGTCTGCCCCGAAAGAACCGAAGCAGGGAATTAAAGCACCAAGCAAAGAAACTGTATTGACTCCCCGGTTTTATACTACAGATTTTGAAAAAGCGGCTAGTCTGGATCTCTCTGCTCAGGATACGGAGTTGCAGGCGATGCTAGCAGAAATGCGGGCAGATTACAATCGTCACCATTTTGTACGGGATGAGGCGTTTGCACAGTCTTGGGAACATATTGAAGCGGAAGCACGCCAGTCGTTTATTGAGTATTTGGAACGTTCTTGTATTTCTGAGTTCTCTGGATTTTTGCTATTTAAAGAACTGTCGCGCAAGCTGAAAAATCGCAATCCTCTGTTGTCGGAAATGTTTAATTTGATGGCGCGTGATGAAGCGCGTCATGCGGGATTTTTGAATAAAGCAATGGGCGATTTTAAATTGTCGCTGGATTTAGCTGATATTACTAAAAGACGCACTTATACTTTTTTCCCGATTGAGTGGGTAATTTACACAGTTTATCTATCAGAAAAAATTGGCTATTGGCGTTACATCATTATTTATCGCCATTTGCAGAAGCACCCAGAAAACCAGTTTTATCCAATTTTCCGCTATTTTGAAAGTTGGTGTCAGGATGAAAACCGTCATGGGGATATATTCAAAGCTTTATTACGCTCTCAACCCCAATTGTGGAAAACCTGGAAATCTAGACTGTGGAGTCGCTTTTTCTTGTTATCGGTATTTGCTACCCACACTTTAACAGTTCACGAACGGACAGGATTTTATCATTCATTAGGGCTTGATGCCAGAGAATTTGACCGCCAAGTTGTTTGTGAAACTAATGAAACTGCTGGCCGTGCTTTTCCGGTGATGCTAAATACCGAACATCCCAAGTTTTTCTCGCGTTTGCATCGCTGCTCAGATTACAACTTAAAATTGGTGGAAATTGACCGCAGTTCTCAGCCCAAATTTGTGAAATTAATTCGTAAAATCCCGTTTGTGACGGCTATTGTTTGGAATTTATTACTACTTTACTTGATTAAACCAATCGATACCGAAGCTTTGCGGGGACAAGTTTGTTAGATATAGCGGTTATCGCTTGAGTGCAATACATTCCGGAGGGCATGGCAGTGCCATGCCCCTACAAGGGACGATATAATCTTGTATTGCATTTAAACCAGAAGCACTATATTTGAGGCATCGCACTTTAGCATTTCGGGAAAACAAGTTTACTCGTGCAACCCTATACCATGTAGAGATTGTTCCGCAGTCTCTACATTTTTTTTACGTCTGAGGAAAACACTTAAACATCAACTTTGAAGGTAATTGCAAGAACCCTGCAGTTGATTCTGGGTACGCGAAACACGGAAACGTCAACCCTGAAGTTGATTCTGGGAACCCTGCAGTTGATTCTGGGTACGCGAAACACGGAAACGTTAACCCTGAAGTTGATTCCGCCAACCCTGCAGTTGATTCTGGGTACGCGAAACACGGAAACGTTAACCCTGAAGTTGATTACGGGAACCCTGAAGTTGATTCCAGGAACCCTGAAATTGCTACACAAAAAATGGATTAATTGTTATTGCGATCGCACTTTTACAGCATATTTCAGGTAAATGACCTATGCGGGTAGGGGGATGTCACTGCCATGCCCTTAAAATTATCTGTACCTCACCAACTTACAATCTGCTGTCAATTGCTGTTATGGAACAGCGATCGCACTTTTTGAATTAGGCTGTAATTGCGATCGCACTTTTCCATTTGTTTAGTCAAAGCGCGATCGCTCGCAATGACGTTGTATAAATAAATCAAGCCCACAAAACATTAATTTTGAATTAATTATCCCCCTTGTCCCTTCCCCTTTCCCCCTTCCCCTACTAATTCTGCAAGCGCTTCAGCACATCATCTGTAATAGGATTCTTCCCAGCCTTGAGGTCTTTAACCCAGCTTTGCCGTTGTGCTTTCTTATCTTTATCGTCAGTCTGGGCGATATAGGCTTCAAAATCAGCAATTGCGCCTTGATAGTCGCCTGTTAACGCCCGCGCCAAGCCACGGCTATCACGAATATAGCCTTTAGGGGCAAGCTTCACGGCTTGGTTACAGGCAAACATCACATCTGCGGCTTGTTTGTGCAAACTGCCTTGCCAACATAAATGATTCCAAGAATTGGCAGAAATTTCGACTTTTGGGTCAAACTGTTGGGCTTTGGTGTAAGCTGCTAATGCTTCCTTAAACTTATCTTCTGTGATAAGGTTTGCTGCTTCTTCAACTAATAAAGTAGCTGCTTTTGCCTTTGGTTTAAAGTCTAAACTGGGGTCTAGTTGCAACGCTTGCTGGAAATTAGCAACTGCACCGTCAAGATTGCCTGCTTGTACTAGGCTCTCACCTTTTTCCACTAAGGCTGAAGCATCTGCTAATTGTTTGGCTTTTGCCTGTGGGTCAAATTTTAAGCTGGGATTCCATTCTAATGCTTGGCGAAACTTGGCAACTGCAAGATTTATATATTCTTTTCGGGCTAATTCTTCACCTTCGGCAACTAATGCTGGTGCGGCTTCTTTTTTAATAGCTGGAGTTTGGCAGGCTTTGAGATCTTCCAGCACATCTGCATGAATAGCTAAGTAATTATTTAGCCAATTGCAACCACTGGCTAATAAATTATCTAAATCCAAATCCCATAAAATTACTGTGCTGTCAGAACTTGCTGTGGCAATGGTCTTGCCGTCGGGACTGAAATTCACACCCCTGACATCACCGCTATGCCCTTGGAGAGTTTTGAGTAGTTTGCCATTTGTGTCCCAGAGTTTGACTGTCCTGTCAGAACTTGCTGTGGCAATGGTCTTGCCGTCAGGACTGAAACTCAAACTATTGACATCACCGCTATGCCCCTGGAGAGTTTTGAGTAGTTTGCCATTTGTGTTCCAGAGTTTGACTGTGGTGTCTAAGCTGGCAGAGGCAATGGTCTTGCCGTCGGGACTGAAACTCACACCCCAGACATCACCGCTATGCCCCTGGAGAGTTTTGAGTAGTTTGCCATTTGTGTTCCAGAGTTTGACTGTGCTGTCAGAACTTGCTGTGGTAATAGTCTTGCCGTCAGGGCCGAAACTCACACCCCTGACATAACCGCTATGCCCCTGGAGAGTTTTGAGTAGTTTGCCATTTGTGTTCCAGAGTTTGGCTGTGGTATCAGAACTTGCTGTGGCAATAGTCTTGCCGTCGGGACTGAAACTCACACTATCGACATAACCACTATGCCCTTGGAGAGTTTTGAGTAGTTTGCCATTTGTGTCCCAGAGTTTGGCTGTGGTATCAGAACTTGCTGTGGCAATGGTCTTGCCGTCAGGACTGAAACTCAAACTATTGACAGGAGCACTATGCCCTTGGAGAGTTTTGAGTAGTTTGCCATTTGTGTCCCAGAGTTTGGCTGTGGTATCAGAACTTGCTGTGGCAATGGTCTTGCCGTCGGGACTGAAACTCAAACTATTGACAGGAGCACTATGCCCTTGGAGAGTTTTGAGTAGTTTGCCATTTGTGTCCCAGAGTTTGACTGTGCTGTCAGAACTTGCTGTGGAAATGGTCTTGCCGTCAGGACTGAAACTTACACCCCAGACAGAACCGTTATGTCCCTGGAGAGTTTTGAGTGGTTTGCCATTTGTGTCCCAGAGTTTGACTGTGGTATCAGAACTTGCTGTGGCAATAGTCTTGCCGTCAGGACTGAAACTCACACTATTGACAGAAGCGCTATGCCTCTGGAGAGTTTTGAGTGGTTTGCCATTTGTGTCCCAGAGTTTGACTGTCCTGTCAGAACTTGCTGTGGCAATAGTCTTGCCGTCAGGACTGAAACTCACACTATTGACAGAACCGTTATGTCCCTGGAGAGTTTTGAGTAGTTTGCCATTTGTGTCCCAGAGTTTGACTGTCCTGTCAGAACTTGCTGTGGCAATAGTCTTGCTGTCGGGACTGAAACTTACACCCCAGACATCACTGCTATGCCCTTGGAGAGTTTTGAGTAGTTTGCCATTTGTGTCCCAGAGCTTGAGTGTCCTGTCAGAACTGGCAGAGGCAATAGTCTTGCCGTCGGGACTGAAACTCACAACCCTGACATCACTGCTATGCCCTTGGAGAGTTTTGAGTGGTTTGCCATTTGTGTCCCAGAGTTTGACTGTCCTGTCAGAACTTGCTGTGGAAATGGTCTTGCCGTCGGGACTGAAACTCACACCCCAGACAGAACCGCTATGTCCCTGGAGAGTTTTGAGTGGTTTGCCAGAGATGTCCCAGAGTTTGACTGTTCTGTCATCACTGGCAGAGGCAATAGTCTTGCCGTCGGGACTGAAACTCACACCCCTGACGTAATCGCTATGCCCTTCTAAAGTATTACGTTCTCTGAATTTATTTTCATCTAGTTGTAAGTATACTGCCTGGCGTAATGTAGCAATTGTCTGCATTCGGGTGCTTGAAGTTGCTAATTCTGCATTTTTGAGGTTTCCTCCTGCCTTTAAGCCTTCTATCAGGGAATCAAAGTTCAACTCAGAGAGAAAAAGTGCTTCGCTGGAATTAGTAATGGCGTTGATTTCACTAACATCTGCTTGTTTTTTTTGCTCTTCTGCCCTACGTGCTGCATCCCAGGCGGTAACTGCTAACCCAGCCAATACCAATCCGGCGGCAACTGAACCCATCAAGGCGCGTTTGAGAAAGCTATTAAGTTTGGCTTCGCTAATTTTTCTTTGTTTTCTTTCCTCTTCCAGTTCTGCCATCACCTGCTTTAACTTCGGTTCCTGTTGCTGGCGGATAAAGGCGGCTAAATAATCATGCACCAGTTGATAACGGTCTGCTGGTTTTTCTGGTAATAAAACAACCAAGCCAGATTTAACAAAAATCTCTAATATTAAATTTAATCGACTGGCGTTTAAAACTTGATGGTTTGATCCCCCCGCCTGGGTTGACCCCCTTAATAAGGGGGTAGAAGGAAGAATTTTGTCCTGCTTATTAAAAAAGCTAAAAGCAGCCATATAGCCCCCCTTTTCAAGGGGGGTTGGGGGGATCTCCGCCGCCTGAACCTCACTAAACGAGAAATATTGCAGCAAATCCCTTTCTATTTCAGCGCGAGTCTTCAGGGGGCGAGTTCCTTTGTCATCAGTCAGCAAATACAGCAACAATTCCGCCGCTTGTTGATTCTCTGCACCGCAGTCATCAACCACCTCAGCTAAATAGCGCTTCACCAATTCTTCTTTAGCGTTACCCCCTAATTCTTGATACTTCGCCAAAGTTGTAATATTCTCGGTTTGCAGTTGCGCCCCCACCACCTGCAACTCAATTGGGCGCACTTCTCCCAGTTCCCCGGCTAAGTCTTGAACTAGTTGGTCACTTAACCCAGGTTCTAAATAAAAGCTCGTATTCTGGGTTAAGCGCTGAATAATTGATTTCGTATCATCGGGCGAAAAATTCCCCAACTCATAAAGCACATTATTGCTGAGAATATCATTGCCAATAATCTTCAGACTCCCAAGGCGGTTGCATTCCAGCAAATAATGCAAGTAATCTATCCGCAGTGACAAGATAACTTTGACAGAGAGGATGTTAAGACATTCTCCTAGGAACTCAAAAAACTGCCGTCTTTGTTTTGGTTCTGGGTAAACGAAGAAAAATTCTTCAAATTGGTCGAAAATTATTACAGTTCGCAGGTTGCGTTGTGCATTTTCCCGCAGTTTGGTGATTAGGGCGAGAGATGAGGGGCAGGGGGCAGGGGGAAAGGGGCAGGGGGCAGGGAGCAGGGGGACAAGGGGAGGTTCCGAGGTTGGATTGTTAGGTTTGGAAGTTAGATTGTCGGGTGACAAGGTGGAATTGTCGTCTTTGGAACTCGAACTGTCGAGTAAAAAGCTTGAATTGTCGCCTTCAGAACTCGAACTGTCGAGTAAAAAGCTTGAATTGTCGCCTTCAGAACTCGGACTGTCGTGTTCAGAACTCGAACTGTCGAGTAAAAAGCTTGAATTGTCACCTTCAGAACTCGAACTGTCGGGTAAAAAGCTCGAATTGTCTTGTTTTAAACTAGAACTGTCTTGCTCTAAACTCAAACGGTCTTGTTCCAAACTAAAATCATCAAGTAACAAGCTAGAATTGTCACCTCTTAATTCCCCCTGCCCCCTGCCCCCTGCCCCCTGCTCTCTACTCCCTTCCCCCTGCTCCTCACCCAGCAACACCCGCGCCAACTCTTCCAGCCAATTGGTATACACGCGGATGGCGACAACCAAATTATCTTGCACACCAATGGCTTTCTGTTTCAAAGCTGGGATGAGTCCCGCATTCACTAAGGAACTTTTACCAACACCCGATTGCCCATGAATAACGATTAATTTATAATCTGGGCGACCGATGCGTTCTATTACCCGTTCTACATCCAATTGGCGACCAGATGCGGCAATTTCTGGGGCAATATTATCTTGATTATTTGCTGGTACTGCTGTTAAAACTTGGGTATCTAATTGTTTTGTGGCTTGTAATCTACCTGCACCAACAAACGCCCGCAAACCAAATTGCTGCTCGATAGAACGCGCTTCTTGCTTGGCATTAAATGCTTCGAGATATTGCTTTTGTTGAAAGTATAGCTGTTGTAATTTCTCCAGAATTCTCAGATAAAGCTGGGGGTCGTTGTCTGTAATTCCTAATTTTCTAGCTGCTGCTAAATTATTAATTGCTGTTGGGGTTTCGTCTAAATTCTGTTGTGCTTGCGCGAGGATTAATAATAATTCTTGCCGATGAGTAGTGAGATTGACTCGCGATACTTCTTGTGCATCAGGCTGATTTTCTGTGGCTAAATATGTTAAAGCTTTTTGTGCTAATTCTTTTGCCTGTTGCCAGTCCTTCTCTGCTAATGCAATTTCAGCTAAAAAGCCATTATCTTGAGATACTTTAATACTATTGTTATTCGCTTCGTGAATAATTAAAGCCTGTGTCGCTAAGGTTTTGAGTTGCTGCCAATCTTGAAAACAACGGAGAACAATACCAAATTTATCCAGAGAGTTGGCGATTAAATCAGGGCGTTGAGCAGTCTCAAATGCGGCAATACTTTGTTGAAGATAATTTTTAATCGTCTCCCGATATACAACTTGCTCCCCAGTAGGTGCGGCTATACTATCAAATGCTGTATCTCCTGCCTCATGATTTGTAGCTGTTGCGTAAAAGCTTTGTTCTGACTGCTCCTGATTGCTAGATTGCGGGAGATTTCTTTCAGTTTCTCTATATTTTTCGTAATAACAAATAGTAATTTGTGTAAGGATCTTGCCTTGACGCTCAAAGTTATTATTAGTCTGCCAATAATCTAAGCTTTGGTTGTAATAACTAATTGCACCATCTAAATTTTTATTGATATATGCAACTAAACCCAATAAAAAATCACAGTTAGCTTTTAACTCAGGTGCTAAATCTTGTCCTTGGTTTTGTAGGGCTTGGCAAGCAGATTTAATTTCTGTAATAATTTCTAAATTAATATCTAAAATATCATCGAATAATTGTGCTGCTGTATTGACAATAAAGTTATTTATTTCATCAATGGTAATATCAAAGTTTTTCGTGGTTGCCCAACTTTCTAAATCTGGCGCTATTTGCATCAGCTGCTTGTGAATTTCATCGTTCACCCACAAAACTATGGGGAAGGAGAAACTTTTGCGAAATTCTTCCCGCACCTGATTAGCTGAAGTCAACATTTGGGGTAAATCTTGCAACTTTTCTAACCCCAATATCATTAAAGCCTGGACATTATCGCCCAATTGCTCACGAATGGCGGTGTACAATGTCCTTTGCGATGGTTTGAGAGTTAAAACGCTAATCTGAACAGCAGAGATTTCCTGTAACCTGGCAATTAAGCGATCGCGCTGTTGAAGATAATTACACCTTGCCAAAATTAACTTAAACTGCCCTACAGAAGCTTGGATAGCCCAAGCTAGTTGTTCTAGAGAGCGAGCGTTGTTAGTCATCATATTAAAAAGGCAGGGGGGCAGGGGGCAGGGAGCAGGGGGAAATAAAAATTAGCGTTTTATGAGCCAGGGTGATGGATTGTTGATGATGGTGACTAGAATGCCTAAAACTCGGTTGTAATCTGCATAAAGTTCTCTACCTATCTCAACATCTAAATAATTACATTTAACAGCAAATTTAAGCCAAGTCTGAGTTTCTGCGGCTTCAGCTTCCGAATCATTCAATTTGGCAATAAAAGCAGCCTCATAGCGCCTTTTTCTCCATGCCTCGGCTAAATTAGCACACACAGAGCGAGATGAACGACGAATTTGGTCAGTCAAAGAATATCTTTCCTCTATAGGAAACTTCTTCGTTATTTCAAAAATTCTCATAGCTACATCAAATGCCATTTTGTAGACTTCTAAATCTTCATGACTTTTAATAGGTTCTTTTTCCATTCTCTATTCCTGTATTCCATCCTCTATTCCTGCCCCCTGCCCCCTGCCCCCTGCCCCCTGCCTCTTAATCAGAAGTCTCTAATTCCCTAGCTTCAATCAAAATGGGGTTGACATCAAACCAAGACTCGCCGCGATCGCGATATTCAAAGACAAAGCGACTGCGAATTAGTTTTTGATATCCTTGGTCGTCGCTGACTTTCTTTCTTTGCTTGACGTGACGTAATAATTGCCATTCTTCATCAGAAATTGGCATGGTCATTTCGTTACGCCGGGAACGAATTACTTGTTCTAAGGTGTCGCGGGATAGGGGAAGGGTCATTTCTTCCATAATCCAGGTGTTTAGCAACCGCAACAAGTCGCGCACATGACCACCACTCATGTAACATAAGCGGTCTAAGGTGCTAGCACTGTCAAAGATTTCTTTAATATTATTGAGGCGTTCTGCTGCTGGTACGTCAGGAAAGGCTCTAGCTAAGATCATCTGCTGTAAGAGTGTCATTCCCTGTTCGTGGACTTGACCATCAGGCCACTGTACCGGAACCATCGGCAAAACTTTTGGGTCTTCGGGGAATCGCTGGGTTAAGGTGCCATAATCATTGGAAAATTTCAGCGATAGGGGCATGGTATAAACTAAATGACAATTTAGCTTGGTCATAAACTCCCCTTGATCCACAAACAGATATTCTTGTTGCGGACGACCCCAAGATTTGACGCGGTTATCGATGCGGTCGAGGTTATCGACAATTACCACTAAACCTTTTTTACCTTGCTGCTTGAGTTTAGCGATCGCAGGTTCTAAGAGTTCGCGGTTAATGGCTTCGAGTAATTGGGTTTTCTGCGGCCCTAAATATTGATTGAGTTTTTCCCGCAGGTTGGGGTCATTCCTGGTTTTGGTGGTAATTTCGCCAATTCCAAAAGCTAAGGAAACTTTCTCTTTTTCCGCCGAGTAACCGACATCGCCAAGATTGGGAACTTTCAGCTTAACTCCCGTCACCTCGGAGTTTAAGACCTTCCACGCACCTTGTAGCAATTCATTAAGTTTGCTGGTTTCCGCCAGTGTAATTTTATCCAGACTTTGACTGACACGGCGAGCGATCGCTAACAATACATCAGCAATATCGACATCGGTCATTTCCAAGTCTTCGCTAGACTCAAAATACACCACATGAAAGCCTTGCTTCTCTAGTTCCGCCTGTAACCTTAATAACTCTGTTGATTTACCACAACCAATATGTCCGGTAAATAAAGTACAGGTCGGTTCATTCGGCTTAAAAAATGTAATCTTCTGTTGCAGTCGGTTAATAATATCACCACCCCGCACTTCAGAAAAGTCTATATAATACTTGGCATCAACTGCATTATTGATAAACAAAGTGCGGCTGGGGTCGGTAGCTTGAAAGAAACTTAGTAAATCTATGGCCATAAAACTAGTATTCTTTTTATCTTGTTATGTGCCAGATATCCTTGTTAGCAAGAATACAGTTATTTACAGCACTTTAAGCTGATATTTCGGAGATTTTTAGTTTCGCTGTAAAGATTGCTTAAAGAAAGTCAAGCAAGTTACATAGCAAAAGCCCGACAATTTTTTGATACGATAAAAATTCTGACTCGTGAACTAACAATTTATATGAGTAAAGGTACCCTGTTCGATAAAGTTTGGGACTTACACACTGTTGGGACGCTACCTTCTGGGCTAACGCAACTATTTATCGGGCTTCACCTTATCCATGAAGTCACCAGTCCCCAGGCCTTTGCAATGTTACGGGAACGAGGTTTAAAAGTATTATTTAGCGATCGCACTGTTGCGACAGTCGATCATATAGTACCTACTGATAATCAAGCTCGTCCCTTTGTCGATACAATGGCAGAGGAAATGATTAAGGCACTAGAGCAAAATTGTCAAGAAAATAACATTAGATTCTACAATATTGGTTCTGGCAGTCAAGGTATTGTCCATGTCATCGCCCCAGAACAAGGACTAACACAGCCAGGAATGACCATCGCTTGCGGCGATAGCCATACATCCAGTCATGGTGCGTTTGGTGCGATCGCATTTGGTATTGGTACTAGCCAAGTACGTGATGTTTTGGCTTCCCAAACCCTCGCCCTCTCAAAATTAAAAGTCCGCAAAATCGAAGTTAACGGTACTCTCAACCCCGGTGTTTACGCCAAAGATGTAATTTTGCACATCATCCGCACCCTCGGCGTAAAAGGTGGTGTCGGTTACGCCTACGAATACGCAGGTACAACCTTTGAGCAAATGAACATGGAAGAGAGGATGACCGTCTGCAATATGGCGATCGAAGGCGGGGCCCGTTGCGGTTACGTCAACCCCGACCAAGTCACCTACGATTACCTCAAAGGTAGAGACTTCGCGCCCAAAGGTGCTGATTGGGACAAAGCCGTTGCTTGGTGGGAATCCATCAAAAGTGATGCTGATGCCGAATACGACGATGTTGTAGTCTTCAACGCCGCCGATATTCCCCCCACAGTTACCTGGGGAATTACCCCCGGTCAAGGTATCGGCGTTAACCAACTCATCCCCAAACCAGAAGAACTACTGGAAGAAGACAGATTTATTGCCGAAGAAGCTTACAGCTACATGGATTTATTTCCCGGTCAACCTATCAAAGGCACTAAAGTAGATGTCTGCTTTATTGGTAGTTGCACCAACGGCAGAATCAGCGACTTACGAGAAGCCGCAAAAATTGCCCAAGGTCGCCATGTAGCAGAGGGAGTAAAAGCTTTTGTCGTCCCAGGTTCCGAAAGAGTCAAAAAAGAGGCCGAAGCCGAAGGATTAGACAAAATTTTCGAGGAAGCCGGATTTGAATGGCGCGAACCAGGCTGTTCTATGTGCCTAGCCATGAACCCAGACAAACTACTGGGAAGACAAATCAGCGCCTCCTCCTCCAACCGCAACTTTAAAGGTAGACAAGGTTCCGCCTCCGGTCGCACATTACTCATGAGTCCCGCAATGGTGGCGACTGCGGCAATTAAAGGCGAAGTCGCTGACGTGCGCGAGTTGCTGTAACTTACTCTGCGTTCTCTGCGTTCTCTGCGGTGCAAAAAAATGCTTGTTTTAACCACAGAGACACAGAGAACGCAGAGAATAAAACTCAGCCCTACATTAAAAGGCTCGATGGTGCGTTAGCCTGCGGCGTAACACACCCTACAACAAAACTCTCTCTTAATTCTTCCTTCGTGTCTTTGTGTCCTTCGCGGTTCGTTTTTCCTAAAAATTTATGGTTAGTGAAGTCAAACAAGTCTCCGGTCGCGGCGTACCTTTAATAGGTAATGATATAGATACCGATCGCATCATTCCCGCCCGCTATTTAAAAGCCATCACCTTTGATGGATTAGGTGAAGGCGCATTTATCGATGACCGCACAGCACTGAAAGGTGAGCATCCCTTTGATTTACCACAATATCAAGGGGCGAACATTTTAATAGTTAACCGCAACTTTGGCTGTGGTTCCTCACGAGAACACGCACCCCAAGCCCTAGCAAAATGGGGCATTAAAGCCTTAATTGGTGAAAGCTTTGCAGAAATCTTTTTCGGTAACTGTGTTGCAATGGGTATACCTTGCGTAACTGCTGATAGCGCCACCATCAAAAAGCTGCAAGAACTAGTGACAGCCAATCCTCAAGCCTCTGTCACCGTCAATCTAGAAAGCTTGCAAGTCCAAGTTGGCGATTACACAACTCCAGTATCTATCGGTGAAGGCACAAGAAGCACCTTCGTCTCCGGAACTTGGGATGCTTGCGGTCAATTAGTAGCCAATGCCGAGCAAGTTCGCGCCACTGCGGCAAAATTACCCTATGTAGCTTGGGGGTATTAAGAGGTAAGGGGGCAGGGAGCAGGGTGCAGGGGGAAGGGTTAAAGGGGAAGGGGAGGAAGAAGAAACGGCAAATCCAATTACCCAATGCCCCATGCCCAATGCCCCATGCCCAATCCTAATCCCCCTGCGGATACTCATCCCATTTGCAATTAATTCAGCAGTAGCTAAAACTTTGGGGCCATGAGCCATTAAACGTTCACGCGGACGCTCAGTCTCAGGCATATCAGCAATTCTGAGGCAATAGGTCATATAATAGCTGCCGGAAGATTCACCTTAGTTGGAACTATCTCAATACTTGTCGGTTAAGGGGAAAAGGGGGAATGGGAAAAGGGAAAGAAAAAACCTTTCACCCTTAACCTTTAACCTTTTCCCCAAAACCAATTTTGAGTTCAAAATGCTTAACCGAGTAGTATTGGGAACTATCTTTATTTATCCCTTGTTTGCTTCACAATTCATCTTTATTTGAGAAATTCTTTATTCTTCTGCCAGAATCATCTGGGAATAATAGAGTCGAAAAGCTGGTATAAAAAAATGGCATTTATCGTTCATCAAGGTGGCGATCGCTTTTTACTCCAAAGTCCTGAGATGGGAACTTTCATGGGTTTAATGCTTTTGCCCATACCCGGAGAAAGCCCCCAATCATTTGCGTATAATTTCGGCTCAACCTATAACCGCAAAGAATTACTCAATGTAGCTGACTTCCCGGAACTGGCAGATGTAGAATTTTTTGCGATTGAATATCCGAGTTTCTCCGATTTTGACCGCTTTTTCCATAGTCCAAATTGGCAATCTCTGCATAATTTTCTGTATGCGGAGGCGAAAGCCATTGGCTACAATGCTACACGGGAAAAACCTGCTTCCAACCCTCTTGCAGCTTTGTGGAAATATATCCCGCCTAATCCTGCGGGATTGTGGAAGGTTCCCGCTTTTGGTTTATGGGTGAATCAGCAAGGTTGCTGGCTTGGTAATCGCGATGGCTTGGTTGTGGCTTTGGATCGTCAAGGGCAATTTTCTTATCAGCACAAGCTTTCTCAGAATGTGCGCTGTTTGGTAGGAGACGATCGCCATCTTTATGCTAGCTGTGATGATGGGCAGATATATGATGCGATCGCAAAACTACCGCAGTCAATTTACAATGCTCGTAATCGCAGCGTGCCACATTTTTATAACTTTGCAATCTCTGCTTTAACTCTCCACAGCGATCGCCTTTTAGTTTTAGATATTTATGGACAATTAACTTACCTCGACTCTAACTTGCAGGTATTATGGCAACAAAAAACTGCAACTCGGCAGGGTTGGTTTTTAGCTGCTGATGACCAAGCAATTTATCATGGGCATAGTCATGGTGTTACTTGCTATCACCCCAAAACAGGCAAGATAATTTGGGAAAATCAGACAACAGCAGCAGTTCTGTGCGGACAGTTAACTGCACAACACGTGATTGTTGGTACCAGCGACGGCACAATTTATCAATTAGCGAAAGTTGGGGATCTAAAAATTCGGCAAACTGAGAGTAGAATTATTGCCACCTGTAAAACAGCAGTTTACGCCTGTGCGATTTCTGAAGATACAAAATTGATTTATGCAGGTGATTGCCAAGCTAATCTTTATTGTTTCAGTATGGGAAGCGATCGCTTTTCCATCAATCCTACTGGTTGCGGTGCAGTTCTGAATATGCGTCTGTGGGAAAATCGTCTGTATGTGACTACAACTGAAGGTGCGATCGCTTGTTTTGATGTAGAGACTTTAATACCCTCCACAAAACTTATGAATCAGCACTAACCAATTTGGCAATAAATTGGCTGTATTCATCTTTCATTGGCAAGTCTAAATCCCGGCGGATACGTCTTCGTAATGCAGGTACAATTTCTCCCTTAACCGGGTTAAATCCTTGCTTTTCATATTTTTCCCAATAAAGCCCTACACCACGTTTTTGCCAGTTAGGAATTTGGTTAAAATTAATTCCATGTTGAAATAACATCTCATTTTTCTCAGCAACCGATAAACCTTTCATCATGCTGGTTGCTTGAGTTGCATTTTGCCCTTCTCGACGCAAACACCAATAGCAATGAGCATTCAGCGCGTTTCTATGAGCGTCCTCATTCCGCCACCGAAAATAATTCACTACTTCTTCTTTATTAGGAAGCTGAGAAATGCGACAATCAAAGCAGGCTAAAGCACTCAGCGATAAAGAAAATTTAGCGCTAGCTTCACTTGCTAAAACTGAATTGAGTTTTCTTAATTTACGGTTGAATGTATTTTCATTCAGCGCAAAAAGTAGAGATATTTCATCACTTTGGGTATAACCATAGATGATATCAATGCCGCAATTCATCAAATGTTCGACAGTATCCACCATCAAATCTCGAAAGTAGTTATCAAAAGGAGCCTCAAATTGATGTACTTCTTTTGTCAGGCGAGTAAAGCCACGTCCATCTAATCGAGCAACGATATAAATTCCGGGTAGCACACAATGATCGTGTGCTGTCTCAAACACCCGCATCCTGTGATCAAGTTCATCAAATTTCAAGGTGAAACTCCTAAATAATCAATAATTCGTAATTTGTAATTAAAAGTTAAAGGGTAATAGGTAAAGATAGATTTTTAATTATTGTGCTTTCACTTTTTTATAAAAATAGATATTGAGTAAAAAATATGCTAAGTGTATAACAATGTTGTACCCCTACAAAGGTATATATAAATAACATTAGAGGTATAGCATCAATAATTTCTAGGTAATACAAAAAACTTAACTATGCCTTGCCAATATTGAATTATTAAATAAAAAAATTCGTAATTAGCAGGACTTACGCAACTGGCAAAGTGACCCTCTGGTATAAGAGTCAAGAGTCAAGAGTCAAGGGTCAAAAATTTAGATTTTTTGGACTATTGACATTTGACCTTGGACAAACCTAAACGAAAAAAAATGACACTTGCGTAAGTCCTAATTAGATTGTGCAGATTTCAACCCACACCTAATTACGAATTACGAATTACAAATTACGAATTACGAATTGCTATTTACCACTTGGCTACCATGACTACGTGGATCATCTTGGCTAGCTTTTGGTGCAACTGGTGCGGAGAATTTAGAAACCTGTCCGCTAAGTTGGGCATAAGGTAGAGATAAATCTGTTGCTAAAGCTTCTAAATTACTAGCCATAACAGCACGTGGTTGATCACCAATTGCTTGCGCTATGGTTTCACCATTCTTACCCAAAAATACAAAATGGGGAATGCCATCCACCCGATATTTCAGCATTTCTGGTAGCCATTTGGTGTTATCCACATTTAGCATGACAAAGTTGAGCTGATCTGCATATTGCTGTTTTAACTCAGTCATATCTGGTGCCATTTTTTGACAAACAGTACACCAATCAGCGTAAAACTCTACCAGTGAAGGCTTACCGTTGCTGATAGCTACTTCTAGAGGTGTAGAGGCTTCATCCAACTTACTCAAAGAAGCCGAAGTTGTTTCACTTCGCAATCCTACAACTAAAGCAACGCTGAGTGCGATCGCTACTATGGCTATTAAAAAATTTCTTACCCGCGCCGCTGCTGTAGATTCCGGCTTTGCTGGAGTATTCACTGGCGAATCTTTAGTCATAACAAAATTATTAAATCTTATTAAGCAGTATCATCTTAAGTCTAACTGAAGGCTGGGGGTTGGGGACTGGGATGAGGGAGATGAGGGGGATGAGGAGACAAGGGGGAATAACAAACACCCATTACCCATTACCCATTACCCATTACCTATGCCCAATGCCCAAAATTAAAGATACCCTAGAACAGACAAGAGTCTCTGCCAAACCTGTGAAAAAACGAGTTACTCTCACTTTTCCCAAACGCGCTATACAAATGCCAGTTACCTATAGACTGGCTAAAGAGTTTAATGTTGCGGCTAATATTATCCGTGCCCAAGTTGCCCCAAATCAAATTGGTAAGCTGGTTGTAGAATTATTGGGAGATATCGATCAGTTAGATGCGGCGATTGAGTGGATGCGATCGCAAAATATCAATGTGTCGCATACATTGGGCGAAATTGTCATTGATGAGGATACCTGTGTTCACTGTGGTTTATGTACTGGGGTTTGTCCCACCGAAGCCTTGAGTCTCCACCCGGAAACATATAAGCTGACATTCACGCGATCGCGTTGCATTGTCTGCGAACAGTGTATCCCCACCTGTCCGGTGCAAGCAATTTCTACTAATCTTTAGGGATTGGGGATTGGGGATTGGGGATTGGGAAGGGAACAAAGGGAAATTTTCATTACCCATTACCCATTACCAAACACCAAATGACCTTTGACTCTTGACTCTTGACTCCTAGACTAAGCTAAACAAATCTGCTATTACTCCACTCTCCCCTACTAACCGACTCTTGGCTGGAGAGTCATAAACTATCAGCAATGAAGGCTTACCAGTAATATCATTTAATAGCGTCATCCCTTCGGCATGATCCTCGCGATTACCATAGGGAATGTCTTGTACAAGTTCTGGATAGCTTAAAAGATTTTCGGCTACATTTACGCCACTTTGCCAGCGATAAAGTTGCACTGGGCCGTCTAAATCCATTGTCGGCCCGGCTAATATTAATAAGTCTTCCCCATCTAAAGCTAAATCTCTAATCCCTAGACCATTCAACCACAGAAAATGTTTTTTATACCCCTTTTTTTCATCACCTATTTGTCGTAATGTCATCACTCCTGGGGTAGAATTTTCTAATTCAATTTCTAAAATTACAGCCCAACCACGTAATACTGGCCCTCGTAAACCTAGAAAAATTCGATTTTGATAAATGCTGATTCCTTCAATATCAAAACCATTGTCTTTACCGGGAACTGCTGCTTGAATATATGAGCCTAAATGAGCATCGTCTGCTAAGGCTGTCATCAGCAAATTACTCTGGTTAATACATTCTAGTTTGGCAGCACTTAACTGCACATCTGGATTTTGTGGATGTGGACAAGATGAAAATAATTTCCCGTCTACAAGCGGAATTCTACCGAGAATATAACGGTTAGGTTCTGATGTAACAGTTGCTAATCTTTGGATATTTTTGACATCGGTATTTTTAGTTTTTGGTTTTTTACGTTTGTAGCTATGGGAACCAACTAGCCATAAGTAATAGTCAGTATAAGCTAGCCCTTCAATATCAATTTCTTCACTTTCTGGCGCAGGTAAACTGATAAATTCTGCCACGCGAAATTGTTGATGGTCGCCAAAGTTCTTACCATCTAGTAAAGATAGCCTTTCCAGGGTAGAGCTTTCATCCGATCCCAGCCATAGCTGCTTGTCAGGAGTTAATAGTAATGCTGAAAGGTCTGTTCTGTGTTTTTGGAAACTTTCGGTAAATGTCAAAGATACTTGCTCTATTAAATCGCAGTTATTCATATTACACTGTGCTTAAGTATTGTACGAGTTGACATTAACTAATTAATGTTGTATTCAATACTAGTTTTATATTTATATTGGTAACTGATAATTGTGATTTAAAAATGAGCGGTCATTAGCATAATCATTGTGCAATGATTGTGTTAATGAAGCAATTTTTTTGCTAAAATAATCAACATTTTTTAATTATTTGTAGCTTTTCGCTAAAGAATTGCTTAAACAAATATCAAAAGTTATATAGGCAAATTTTTGACTGATGTTATCATGCAATAATCCGCATCGGTATATCATTGGTTGAACTTATGGAATTAGATACAAATACCACAATCCAAACCCTAGGAGACTACGCTTATCAGGCAATTGAAAAACATTATAAGAAAACGTTGAAATGGGAAAAGTCAGTTAAGAAAGATGAAGACCCAGAGGCATTGCATCAAATGCGTGTAGGAATGCGTCGCCTACGTACCGCTGTCAGTAGATTTGCGATCGCCTTAGATGTATCTAAGCCAATTAGTGATAAAAATATCGGCAAAATTGCTCGTCGCCTGGGTAATCTCCGAGATTTAGATGTACTCAAAGAAACTCTAGAAAAAGATTATAAACCACAGTTATCTTCTAAAGATCAGAAGCATTTAAATACAGCTTTTGATGCTTTAGCTAAACAACGCGAACACGCTCTAGATAATGTACAAACAACATTAAAAGATGATTCGTATAAGTCTTTAAAACAGGCTTTAGAAGATTGGTTAGAAAAACCCAGTTATCAAGATTTAGCCTCGATTACTATTCAGCAAGTTCTACCAGATTTACTGTTACCAGAAGTTAGCCAGTTCTTATTGCATCCCGGTTGGCTAGTGGGTACTGAAGTTGTCGAATCTCAATTCAAAGTCCGCACCGATTGGGGAGCAAAAAAAGTAGAACAGCACTTAGCTAATGAAGGAGAAAAACTTCATAGTTTACGCAAACAAGCCAAAAGAGTACGCTACCAAATGGATTTATTTGCAGATTTATACAGCGAATCCTATGCAGCGTATATTGCAGATGTGAAAAATATCCAAGATATTTTGGGTGCAATGCAAGATAGTGTGGTGTTAACTGAATGGCTTGAGGATGTCTTTAAGTCAGATATGGATTCTCACGTGCATGGATTGAATAAATTACTCACAGAAAATCGTTACAAATTATGGCAGCAGTGGCAACCATTACAAGAGCGTTATCTGACAACCGAAACTAGACATGGTTTTCATTTAACAATCTTACATCCCAAAGAATCTGGCTTTATGAATGAAGATGAGACTAGGATAGCAAACCCTACATAAATCAATCACTCATTCCCAATCAGCAAAACGCTACTCTGTCTTTCTTTTGACTTTTGACTTTTGACTTTTGACTTACTCATTAGCGGTACTAGCGACCAGACAATTGGATAGGTGCTTCTAAAGATAAAACATAAACACTGCTTTGGGGAATCTGCACAATCCGGGTATTTTCTGCGGAACGCAAACCTGTAACTAGTCCAATAGCGCTTCCTAACATTGCACCTCGGTCAAACTGTTCAGGATCTCCATTGCTGATAAAGCCCAAGGTACTGCCAGTAAGTCTACCCCAAACAGAACCATTTTCTACAGCTTTATCATTGGCGCGCTTTTGAGTAATAGTAGTGCCAGGAATCATCTGACTTGATGCTTTAATCGAGACAATGCGCCCATTAATTACCAAAGATTGGGCAACAATTTTAGCGCCTCCTTCAGTAGGTTTTAGCACAATGGTAACGGGAGTATTTTCTGGTGCAACAATATTACCTTGAGCATCTTTAATTGCGCTAGCCAAGGGAAGCGTCAAAGGATAATCCTTTTTTTGCCCAACATCTACGGTAATAGATGCAGGAAATGAAACAATAATTGCTGTATCTTGAGGGATGGTTAAATCTTGGCTAGCTGCTTGCGGCTGTACAGTTGCTTGAGGTGATGCATTTGTAGTTGGTTGGGCGCTAGCTGGAACTGTGACAGCACCTAACAAAGACAGAGAACAAGCAAGACTTAACAGCATTTGGGTTTTCATAATCGTTTTCCTTTTAATGTGAATGATGTTTGCGAGGTTTCAACCCCTTCACTCCATCAATAGGTTAGCGATCGCAATTTTATGCAGCCTTGAGGAAACAAGTTACTAAATTTTTTGGATCTTGTCTCCTATCAAGGGTTGTACGTCTTCAGCACTATCACCTAGGATGTCTGCGACGGGCTACGCCTACGCAATTCGCAAAATCTCTTGAATTGGTATAATCTGGGTTAATTATTTTCTGCTATACACAACCCAGATGAATGCTGTAATTAGCTTTTTATTTTTTGTTATTCCACTTTTGACTAGTATTTATATAGCCCAAGTTTCTAACCCTTTATCTTCTTATCAGCCGCTTCATGTAATAGATGGTGCAGGATTATATAAAAAAGAATTAACCAATGGTAATACAGCATATTTACAAGTAATCGACCTCCGAAAAATGCGGATAGACCAAGTTGTGGGTGAGGTTGATAATATGGGTAATGGTCAAGGTAAATACTATAAAGGCGAAGGAGGAAGTTATAGCCCTTATTTTAAAAATAAATTGTTTTCGCAAGTAAATGACGAATATAAAAAACTCTATGGGAATGATGTATTTTCCATGATTAATTGTTCGTTTTTCGAGCAATACCAACCAAGTACACAATTATCCTTTCCCATTAAATTTAATGGTGTAGTGATCACTGGAGGTCATAGCCCGTACGGGCCAGTGAAGCAACCAGAATCTGAATTTTATCGCACAATTCGCTTAAAAGCTTTAGTTTGGGATGACAAGCAAGCATATATTACAGATTATGACCCAGCTAGCGGTGCGCCTCTCAACCAAAAAGGAGTCAAAAATGCGATCGTTAGTTATCAATATAGCGACCATCCCGCGAAAGTATTAGCTAATAATCAAGTAAATAGATATCAAGTTATCGGTACTTTAAATAAAGATAACCGTCAGGGTAATGAGCAACTGTTAATTATGACAGTGAATCAAACAACTCTGGATGAAGCTGCTAAATTATTACGCCAGTTAGGTGTTAAAGGAGATATCATAACCGTTGACGGTGGCAGATCCACTTATTTGTTTAATTCAAAAATGGGGGATATTATCTTACCGCAACTGTCTAATCCTCAAGGAAATCCCACATTTCGAGATTTACCCCATTACCTAGGAGTTCGCAAGGCTGGAACTCAAAAGGTTGTACCGCAAATATTAATCGATCAGCCAGTTGCTAAAGTACAAGTTGAACAAAATCGACCTTATTTAATCTTGTGGCGAGACAATATCAACAGCAATGTGTCGATTAAATTATATGATCGCAACAACAAAGCTATCCAAAATATTTCCAACCGTACTGCTAGCGATGGGGTTTATGAATGGACACCGAATATTCCTGTCAAACAGGGTTATATGATTCGTGTAGCTAGCCGAGAAAACCAAAAGATTTTCGGAAACTTACAATTATAAGTTTGCTGTATCGCTGATAATCTCCATGACTTTGGGATTAACACCATAATATTTAGCCGCTTCCAACATCTTAAAATGCAATAAAATATCATCCCCAAGTTCTTGAATGATGTTTGGTTGAGATGGCGATATACCCAAAACATTGATAATTTCTGATGCAATAGACTTAGCTAAATAAGGAGGTACAGAGTTACCTACCTGGCGAAATCCATGCCATTTTGTAATATGAAATCTAAACCAATCGGGATAAGAATGTAGCCTTGCTGCTTCTCTAACTGTGATACATCTAGGTGTAAAAGGATGAATTGGCCTAGGAGAAGTAAAAGAGCCACGATACATATCTGTACCTGCTCTTAATGTGTTACAAACACCAGATGGATGTAATTTATGAAAACGACTAATAGGTTCTCTTTCTCCTTGCACTGTAGCCGCAAAGCGTTCTCTAGTAGCATCTGAGTGTTTGGTGCGGAAACTGGAAGAGAGAATTTGAGAATTAAATTTACGTGGGTAGGAATAATTATTTGCTAAAGTTTCAATACATCGAAGTTGCCGAGCATAATTACTAGGTTTACCATATTCTGCTAATACCGAATCTCGTGAAAGTAATTCATCATAGTTTTCTACTTCTGGGATATCGCCAATTGCATCCCACACTGTCGGACTAATTGGCAATGGTGATGAATTTGATTTTGCAGAATTATGGAGTTTTGCGATTTTAGTAATCGGCTGAGGATATTTTGGTAAAGCGATATCTTCCCTTGCACCTAACAAAAATAATCTTTCGCGCGCCTGTGGTACACCGTAATGGGCAGCGTTAAGAATTTGATAATTTTCTTCTACTTGATAGCCTTTACTTTGAAACTCACTAATCAAAGTTTGCAGAATTTGTTTATGTTCGCCAATTGTGATACCTCGGACATTTTCCATTACAAAAAACTTCGGTTGCAACTCCAAAACTAGGCGATGAAAGTGAAATACTAAAGAGTTGCGGGGGTCGTCAACAGCACGTTTGCCAATAATAGAGAATCCTTGGCAGGGAGACCCCGAAATTACTACATCAATTTCGCGATCGCCAATTTGCGATCGCTTTCTAATCTCTTCCCCTGTAGTGTCTACAACGCTTTGGCATAATACTGTCCAAAAAGGAAAATTAAATTCATGGATGGCACAGTGAATCGGGTCGATTTCAACAGATGCCAGCACATCAAAGCCAGCTTGTTCAAACCCAAGAGTCATACCGCCTGCACCAGCAAACAAGTCAACTGCAATTGGTCTTTGATGAACAGTGCTGAGTTCTAAGTTATCAGTTCTGAGTCTCATTTGTGATTCAGACGTTGACCTATGGACTCTGATGGAGGTACGTGAGCTAGCGATTACACGAACTATAATAATAAAAATTTAAAGCAATACATTTTACCCTAAAAATAAGATTTTTCCAAGTAGTAGTTTGCTCTATTAAGTTTACTTAGTTGCAAGATTCCCGACTTTTTGAAGAAGTCGGGAATCTGACCCTTTACAACTGTTTAAAACTAATTTGCATCTTGCATGATCTCAAATCACTCTTGTTCATTCAATCGATGTAAAAGATGGGAGATAATGCGTTTAATTCTGACATCATTTCGGCTTTTATATCAGGTAGTTAACTAAGAAATTCAAGAGTGTAGACTTGCCAAATCCCCAATGCCCATTGACTCAATACTACTCGGTTAAGCATTTTGAACCCAAAATAGGTTTTAGGGAAAAGGTTAAAGGTTAAGGGTTAAAGGTTTTTTCTTTTCCTTTTCCCATTCCCCTTTTTCCCCTTAACCGACAAGTATTGCCCATTGACTGGAATCACGAATCCTCTACTAAAATTCATGTTGCAAATACTATCTGCTAAATGCTTGGCAAAGGGTGCATATCCTAGCCGAGCCGAAACAGGATCGGTTAAAGGATTGTCAGCAAAAATTTATTACGTATCCTCAGATTTTTTTCAGAATCAGTTGTTGTTTCCACCATCAGCTTTTACCCTCAACTATCTTGCATCATGCTGTATGAAAAAAAGAAATCCTTCCCTCTGAAGTAAGGAAGGATTCGTTGATGAAAATTAATGTTGAGTCAATACTGCTCAGTTAAGGATTTTCAAATCGGAATTTGGTTTGGGGAAAAGGTCAAAGGGTAAGGCTTAAAGGTTTTTTCTTGCTCCTTTTCTCCTTCCCCTTTTACCCTTAACCGACAAGTATTGAATGTTGAGTAATTTGGTTAAGCAGCAATTTTATCGGCTGAAACTAGTTCTGATTTTGGCTTCCCAGGTAAGATTTTTTCCAGCAAATCGCTAAAGGATTTACTGCGTGGTTCTCGCACAAAGATTAAGGGTAACAGCGCTATCAATCGCACAATAGCTGAAAGCGCAAATAGTCCAGGTAAGCCGCCAATTATATCTAACTCGGCTAAGAAGCCTCCTATTGTGGAACCTAAACCACCAGTCACACCAGTAACCGCAGCTGCGATCGCAAAATATTGCGAAGGAGACTCTAATGGTGCCATTTCCATCTGAATATTACTGTTGCACAAGTCGATCGCAGCGCCAAAGCCACCCCATACTATATGTATAAGTGGTAGCCAAACCCACACAGAAATGAAGTCATTCCCAGTCCCTAGCCAAAATAAAGGTGTGACTGCAATCAAAAAGCCGACTAACAATAGTATGGGACGATTTCCTATCTTGTCAGCTAACTTACCCCAAAATACCAGCATGACTAAGTTCGCCCCAGCAATCAAACTACTATAAAGTGTGACTGTACTGAGGTCTAAACCTAAATTTTGCAGCATATAAAGGTTAAAAAATGGGGCGCTGAGGTTAACTGCAAATGTCCATAGCCCAAAATAAACTAGAAACTTTAAAAAGTTGAAATCTTTAAGGATGCTGAATGTATTTAGTTTTGGAGGTTCAGCATTTTCTGAGTTTTGGCGCGCAGTTTTGCCAAAGCGGTAAACTTGGGGATTGACATCCACCATCCAAAATTGACAAGCCAAACTGATCAGGCCGATGACTACTCCTAGTAACAAAAGTATGCCGAAACCCTGAATTGTACCACCAGGCAAAGCGGAAACCGCAAATCCCAATAGGGGGACAGATAACAAATTAGCCAAGCTAGCAGCACTATTACGAAAACCAAAATAACGCCCTCGTAAGCGCGGGGGAACCAAAGCCGCCATCCAGCTAAACCAGGCGCAACCGCCCAAACCTCCGAGAATATTGGTGACTACAACTATTCCCAATGTCCAAATCACTAACTGGTGGGGAGGGGTGTGATAATAACAAAACCATGCAATTCCCGCTACTAAAATCAGCCACAGCAGCCGAGAAGGGCCAAAAATTGCCAAGGTATACCAATGACGGCTGGTAGTGCGATCGGCAAAATAAGCTCCCACTGGTTGCAGGAAATTTGCCAGCATGGGAATAGAAGACAGCAAACCTATTTCTACTGGGGTAGCGCCTAACTGAAGCAAAAAGTTAATCAGTATTACGCCGCTGGTAATGTTAGAAAAAATTGTGGCAAATACGCCATCTATAGTAGATGCTTTCAGGCTAGTTCGAGTTGCTTGCGGAGAAATTTTCGGCGGTGAGTCTGTAGTCAGGGATGTTAGCTGTTCTTTAGAAGGCAAGGGTTCTACAAGTTCTTCAGTAGAGTCAGATAGAGTCTTCACTAGCGGAAAATCAATATAGAGATAGATTTGTGAGTGAGAGTAGTAGCAGTCAGAAGTAGCCCACTTAAGTCGGTGGTTATAACCTGACAATAAGCTGGCTAGTAAAATTGCGTAACAACCAGAAGAATGATAATTTTTTAAATCTTTTGAAATAAAAATTCAAGTATTAACGTTCTAATTTAAAATTTAGGCTGCTAATATTGGCGATTAGTTCAGATTTCTGGAGCGTTAAGCGGTTCTGAACATCCTTATCCATACTTTACGGAGTATGTCAATAAGTAATTTATCAGCCTAATCAGAAAAATGTTACTATTTATGCTCAGTATTAATGGCGCATTAATGTTAGTCACCCATACATGTCTATTGTAGTAAAATTTATAAAGATTCTGAGTAATTCTATATAAGTATATGAATTTATAACCAAGAAACATCAGTGTTATGTAAAGACTTTATAAAGTAAGGAATAACTTCTTGGCTATTTTACGTACATTTACTAATGTGTACAAGTTGCCTATTTTAAAGCTCCTGCATAGGAGTTGAAGCCTAACTATGAGAAGCAGTTTGGTTTTTGCCACTAAGTTGTCGAGTTGTTCGATAATTGCCTTGACAGTATTTGGGTTCGGCTGTCAAGCTCAAGCAGCTAGCATTACTTTAGGTAACACTACAGGTAAATGGGTTAACCCGATTCCAGACAGCCAAAATCAAGGTTGCTCTGGTGTGAGTGGTAAAAAGTGTTACGTTACAGGAGTCGGAACCGATTCATTCAGTTGGGGGGAGCCAAAAATCAATACACCTCCCGAACAACCTAATCGTGTCACCTTTGTGGGAAATGCCTTTCAAACCACCGTTGATATAGGCAAATGGTTTAAGATAGGTAATTTACAATACTTAAACGGCATCATCTACGCGGATACTAATATTAAGTCTGCAACTTTGAATTTAAATTTATCTTTGGGTGATCAAAATCCGTTCAACAAAGTATTGCCGCTTGCTTTTAATTTCTTAAATACGCCTAACATTAATACACAAAATCTTAAAGCTCCAGAAAATGCAGACTACGTTGAGTTGGCACCATTACAAACTAGCTTTATCTGGAATAAACAATCATATTTACTTGATATAGATAGGTTTAAGATTGGTGCTATTGAAGGAGAATATAGTACAGATAATAGCAATCTGTATGCAAAATTGAGTTATGCTCCTTCTCGACCGGACGGTGATCCATCAAAGGATGTTCCAGAAGGGCCAACTGTTGCTGGTTCATTGCTAACAGCAATATATCTGCTCTATCGCAAACGGTTCTCTAAGCAAAAATCTAAATCTGTATGCAGATGATTTAAGTATACCCCCTGCAATCAAGAATGATTAGCAAGGGTATTCATTTGCATAAATAAAAGTTTTAAATATGGGCAATTTGCTGTCTATGATGCTCTATGAAGTATTGCTTTAATTACAGCAGATTACAAGTGAGTGATGTACAGATAATTGTAAGGCATGGCAGTGACCGAAATACGCTGTAATTTTTTCAGGCTACTGCTAAGCTATTCGGCTGTTAAGTTGCACAATCCATTGTGAGGGCTGTTGACTGTCAACGGTCAACAGTCAACAGTCAACAGCCCTTATTAGTAGTTATGCAATTTAGACGCGTATTAGCTTATTTATCTGTGATAGGAATGGAAATTACAAATTCTGTTCCCTCTTCTACAACAGAATTAACGTGAATTCTGCCGCCATGTTTTTCTTCAACAATTTGCTGAGCGATCGCTAGTCCTAAGCCCGTACCTTTACCAACGCCTTTGGTAGTAAATAAATGGTCAAATATATGTGCTTTAACTTCTTCGCTCATGCCTTGGCCATTATCAGCAATTGATATTTTGACATGATGATTGTCAATCGCAGTATTAATTGTAATTCTGGGAGGATTGAGCTGAATTTCCTTATAACTGTGATGAAGAATTGACTCATCTAAAGCATCAATAGCGTTCGCCAGAATATTCATAAATACCTGATTTAATTGTCCTGGAAAACAATCAATAGGTGAAAAAGTAGTATATTCGGTAGTAACGGTAATTTCTGGGCGTTTTTCGTTAGCTTTGAGGCGATGTTTGAGAATTAAAATTGTACTATCAAGACCTTCATTGATGTTAAATGGAACTTTATAATCTTTATCAGCGCGGGAGAAAGTTCTTAAACTAGTGCTGATATTTTGTAAGCGATCGCAAGCTATGACCATTGAATCGATAATTTTTGGTAAGTCTTTTAAGCTATAATCCAAGTCAATTTCTTCGGCATGATCGAGAATTTCTGCTTCGGGATCGGGTAGGGCTTGTTGATATAATTTCAGGTGTTCAGTGATATCATCCAAGGTGGGTTTCACTTGTTTGAGACTAGCTGAAATAAATCCCAGTGGATTGTTCATTTCATGGGCTACCCCAGCAACTAAGTTACCTAGAGCAGACATTTTTTCATTTTGTACCATTTGTAATTGGGCTTTTTGCAGTTCTTGCAAAGCTATTTCTAGTTGCTGAGATTTTAGCTCAATCGCCGCTTCAGCTTGTTTGCGTTCTCTAATATCTCGAATAATGGTAGCCAGATATTCAATTTCATCGGCAGCATTTTTATGAGCAATGATTACCTGAGATACAGGAACTTCATGACCTTGGGAGTCAAAAATGGCTGACTCACCACTCCAAGTTCCTTGGCGGATAGCAGTGGGAATACCAACACTTTGCAGATGTGCCATCGCTATCGGTGGGGTGATCTGAGAAATGTGAAATTCAGCTGCACTATCTTTCATCTGCCAAAATTTCTGTCCAGAAGGATTGACGTAAAGACTATTACCATTAGCATCAGCAATACCGACAATATCTGTGGTAGCTTCCAAAATCCCTAACAGTCGCTTTTGTTGTTGTTCCGCAAGTTTGCGTTCATGAAGTGCAGTTTGCTGTTCGCTGATATCGATCACAATTCCATCCCATACCATTTCACCATCTTCCCTACGTTCTGGTTGGGACGCGGCTTTTACCCACTTGATATTGCCATTGGGTGTAATAATGCGCCACTCGTGATGAAAAGGGGTGAGATTTTTTGCTGATTCCAGCGTGGCGCGAAAAGTCTCTGCGCGATCATCGGGGTGTTCAAAATCACGCAAGCTGTATTTCCCTGACATCAAATCTTCTGGGGCTACTTCGTAGAGAGTTTGACATCCAGAACTGACATAGGAGATGGAAGATGAACCATCAGCTTGAATGCGAATCTGGTAAATTAACCCTGGGATATTATCAGCTAATTTTTGAAAGCGGTTTTCACTGAGATTTAACTGTTCTAAGGATTTTTCTAATTTATGGGCATATTTTTGCGAATCTTGATAAAGACGGGCATTTTCTAGAGAAATTGCTGCTTGGGTACAAAGAAAGTTGAGAACCAAAATGCGATCGCTCGTAAACACGCTGCTAGTGGCGCGATTTTTCAAATACAAAATCCCAATTAAATGCCCTTGATTGAGAACTGGCAAGCACAGCAAGCTTTTTGGTTGTTGCTGAGATAAATATTCATCAATTACAGGTAAATTGGTTTTGAGTTCGTTAATGACTACAACTTCTTGAGTATTTTTGACGTACTGGATCAGTTTGAGGGGTAAGTGAGGATTTCCTTCTAAGGGTTCAGTACAAAGTTCTGTGGTTTCTGGTGTAGCGACGGCTCGCACCTGCCATTCTCCATCACTATCAGGCAAAATTAAAGCACAGCGATCGCCCCCAGAATGTTGCAAAATCATCTGAGTTAATTGATACATGAGTTCATCCAGTTGAATCGTACTGGACAAGCTTTGAGAGGCTTTGAGAATGGCGGCAAAATCTAGAGCATTATTGATGCTGCTGGATGTGTGGTTAGTTTTTGCGGAGGTACTAATTGAAACATTCAGCCCATTAATTGAGGCTACTGTTTCTAGGAGATTGAGGCTTTGTAGCGTTTGCGGGAGAATAGGGCGCAGTAAATTGGGATAGCGATTTTCCAAATCGTTCGTTTTAGCTTTTGCACCCCAACGGGCATAACAATAGTAAGCTTCTTGCATATAACCTGCGGCTACCTTCTCTTTGCCCCATTCCAGGTAAAATTTAGCAGCCAATTCATTGCTGAGTGCTTCTTCTTGCAAATAACCGTTAGTTTTTGCACCATTAATGGCTAATTCATAATGCTCAATTGCAGTAGCAAATTGCCCCAGAACGCGATCGCTTTCTGCTGCTACCAATTCCCAGCGATGTTGATGATTGAAGGGGGTACGAGTTGCCCAGTTGTGGAGTTTTTCTTGATGGGTATTGACTCGCTCGAGAATCGCTAATTTTTCTCCTACGTCAACATTTGCATAACGTGCCAGATGAATTAAGGCATCATAGAAAACTAGAATCACAATCATCACATAGCCAATGCCAGCATCACTGAATTGCTCTGCTCTAATTACTGCTTGCAAGGCTTGTTCGTATTGTCCAAACAGGTAATTCAGGCTAGCTTGACACAGAGAAAGATGAAATAATCCCCCGCGATCGTGGGTAGCTTGAAAATGAGGTAATACCTGGCTTTCATCAAAGACTGTACCTTGTAAGCAATAGGGAACTTCATTCTGCCCCAATAAGTTCAGAATTGCTTGTTGGTAACACTCATGATATTTTAGTGGTGCTTCTTGGTTGACTTGGCTAATAGCTTGCCCATAAGCTGCCATTTCCTTCGCTAAATCATTTAATTCTCGACCACTCCAATAACTATACTGTCCGTAGATCATTAAATTTAACGCCACACATTCCCAGTCTCCGTTTTCCAGTCCATGTTGATAGCCTTCTAACAAAGACTGAATTGTGTGATGCAGTGGTTCTTTCCAATGCCGAATAAAGCTGTTGACAATAAAGTAAGCCCGGCTTTTAAAGGCGTTAATTTGCAGTTTTTCTAATAACTTTAATGACAGTTGTCCAAATTCATACCCAGCATCAATATCTCCCATAAAACTACAGAGCATTAATCCGTAGTCTGCATAAGCAAAAATAGAAATAGATGAATTTCCAAACTGGATAGAAATCTCAACTTCCTTGAAAACGAGTAGCGGTAACAGTGTCGGTGCAGCAACGTATGCAGATGCCATCAGTTTTGTCAGAATTTGCATAACTGCAAGTTGCTGCGGATCGCTCATCGCTGGCAAATCTAGCAAACTCAGAGGTGTACGCCCCATCCATAGTTGCCTTGTATGTTCAGCGGCTGCACCAATCTCTGCCATAGTTGGCTGTTGGGGAAATTCCACGCCCAGTGATTTCAGCACTTGCAAGCCAATTTCAACTACCTGGAGTAATTTACCTTGAGAGCGCAATGCCATGATTTGGGTTTCATGGACTTTAATCGTATCTAGTAAACCAGTAGCAGATTGCAATACAATCTCACCCCATGCTGCTAGCTTGTCAAAATCTGCATTCAGACAAGCAGCTTCCAGACGCTCATGATGCAAATTTAGGGTTAATTTGTAATGTGCTATCCAAGCATCAGCGGGTAGTAAATCAATCCCTTGAGTGAAATATTTCACCGCCGCATCATAGGCGATCGCAGTTTTGGCTTTACACCCTGCAATTAAATTCAGTTGGGCTAATTCGAGTCTTTTATCTAGCTGAGTAATCAGCTCAATACTTATATTTAAATGATTAACAATTTCAAAGATATTCGCTTCTAGTTGAGTTTCTGGGGTGTTAGATAACAATAATTTCCCAATTGCCAGATGGGTTGCTTGTTTATCATCTTCGGCAATTAGTTTATATGCAGCTTGTTGGACGCGATCGTGCAAAAAGCGGTAAGTCAAATTAATAGATTGTTCTCCCGCAGTTATTTGAGAATTAGCTGGTTCTGCAATTTCTGCTTGGAAGAATTTATAAATCTGACTTGTTGGCAGAATCAACCCTTCTTGTAAAGCTTTCCACAAAGCTGTAGCGGTATGACTTTGAGATTGCTGAGAAACAATTGCTAAAGTTGCTAAATTAAACGAGTTACCAATACAAGCGGCTAACTTCAACACATTTTGCGTTTCACTCGGCAATTTTTGCAATTGCCGCGCCATAAATTCTACAACATCATCAGTGAGAGATAGGGCTTTTATTTGAGCAATATCGCATTCCCAGTAACCTTGGTGGTGATTAAAGTTAATTTGGCCATCTTCGTATAATGCTTTGAGAAACTGCGTAATAAAAAAGGGATTACCTTGAGTTTTGCGCTCGATTAATTCTGTCAGGGATTGCGCTTGCTTGGTGGAACATTGCAACGTATCAGCAACCAACAAATTCGTATCACTCAAAGCTAGAGGTGCTAGGGTAATTGTATTAATCGTTGTTCCCGCCTTTTGCAGTTCCTCTACTGCCAACATTAAAGGATGTGCGGGCGATACTTCATTATCTCGATAAGCTCCCAATAATAATAAATGTCCGTCTCTCATCACCAGTTTAATTAACTGTAGAGAAGCTAAATCTGCCCACTGTAAATCATCTAAAAACATCACTAATGGATGTTCTTTAGTTGTAAAAATGCTAATAAAGTTTTGAAACAATAAATTAAAACGATTCTGTGCGGCATTTCCTGCTAATTCTGGTGCAGGGGGTTGTTTGCCAATAATGATTTCTAATTCTGGGATCACTTCAATGAGAACTTGTCCATGATCTCCGACAGCATTTAAAAATTTCGCTTTCCAAGTTTGTATTTGCTTGTCCGACTCTGACAACAATTGCCCCATCAAATCACGCAAAGCTTGTACAAAAGCTGATAAGGGAATATTGCGATTAAACTGGTCGAATTTACCTTTAATGAAATATCCTTGCTGACGGGTAATTGGCTTGTGAACTTCATTGACTACTGCAGTTTTCCCAATCCCCGAAAATCCTGCCACCAGCATCATTTCTGATGTACCATTTGCAACGCGCTCAAAAGCTTGCAACAAGGTAGAAACTTCTGTTTCTCGCCCATATAATTTATCCGGAATCAGGAAGCGATCGCACACATCCCGTTGCCCAATTTCAAAATATGTAAGCTCTCCTGTATCTTGGAGTTGCGTTAAACAAGTTTCTAAATCGTGCTTTAATCCCAATGCACTTTGATATCTATCTTCAGCATTTTTCGCCAGCAACTTCATTACAATATCCGCCACTACTTGCGGAATTGGTTCTTCTTTTTTGAATTTTGAATTTTGCGGAAAGTTGCGTGTGGGGGTTCCCCCCCGTTGAGCAAACTTTCCAAGACTAATTTTGAATTTTTCTGGCATTGTCGCAATATGACAATGCAGCAACTTGATTGGATCGTCGGCAATAAATGGTAATTCTCCGGTTAATAATTCATAAAATGTTACACCTAAAGAATAGAAATCACTGCGGTAATCTATTCCCCGATTCATTCTGCCTGTTTGTTCGGGAGAAATATAAGCAAGAGTTCCTTCTAAAACATTAGGATTTTTAATTTCTTGGGTTTCTTTGGGAAGTAATGAAGCGATACTAAAGTCGATAATTTGAATTTGCTTTGTTTCGGGATTAATCAGGATATTTGCGGGTTTTATATCTTTATGAATCACACGTTGATTGTGCAAAGCTTCAAGAATATTAGCTAATTGGATAGCAATTATCAAAAATTCGCACAAAGAGAGATTAACGGTTTTGATGTATTCTCGTAAAGAAATCCCTCCTGTATCTTCCATCACCAAAATATAACCGTTATTGTAAGGTTCTAATGATAAGGGATGAATAATACCGGGAATCTGAAAATTTTTGCTGATAGTATATTGGTTACGAAATTGCAGTAATTCGTTAAAGCTGGGATATTGAGAGGCAAGAAGTTTAATCACCACTGGAAGTTGATCCTGCTCCCGGATAGCTCGATAGACTCTAGTTCTGGAGCCAATATAAAGTTGAGAGCTAATTTGATATCCTGGGATGATGGGTTGGAGATTCTCAGTAGGCATTTCTACTTACCATATAACGCAAATTAATTTTTGCTTCTCTAGACTTTTGCAACACTTCGCTGATGAAAAGCCTTGCAAAGCGGCGGGTTTAGACGAACTTAGTATTCCCATCAACTAGATGTTAACTAACGTTAAAAGCTGTAAGTTTTTTACATTTATTTATTTCATGAGGTAAAAAACTAGCAAAAGCGAGCGGTTTACGCTATGAGTTATGAGTTAGAGAATAACTTGTAACTTTGATTGTGCTAGACATTGCTCGCTCGGAAACATCAAAACCTCGCAGGCGCTTACCGAATCAGCGTTGGCAAATTTATCCCCAACAGGCTGAATTTGCTCAAAAGTTGGCTATATCCAACCATATCTCACCAATTGTCAGCCAGCTTTTGATTAACCGGGGTATTGAAACCCTAGAAGCAGCACAAGCCTTTTTAGAACCAGAATCGTTAATCTTACCTGCACCATTAGAAGAATTTCCCGATTTGGCGCTGAGTGTAGAGTTACTGCAAAATGCGATCGCCTCATCAGAAAAAATTGCCATTTGCGGTGATTATGATGCGGATGGAATGACTAGCACGGCTTTACTATTGCGGAGTCTCCGCGCTTTGGGTGCGAAAGTTGATTACGCTATCCCCAGCCGGATGCATGATGGTTATGGCATCAATAAACGAATTGTTGAAGAATTCCACAGCGAAGGTGTAGGGTTAATTCTCACTGTTGATAATGGTATTTCCGCAGTTGAACCCATCGCCAGAGCCAGAGAACTAGGATTAAAGGTAATTGTCACCGACCATCACGACATTCCGCAACAATTACCACCAGCTAACGCGATTCTCAACCCCAAATTAATCGCCGAATCTTCACCCTATCGCGGTGTTGCGGGTGTAGGTGTAGCTTATATCTTGGCGGTATCTCTCGCACAACAGCTAGGTGAGACTAGGGGTTTAATCCAGCCGATGCTAGCACTGTTTACCTTGGGAACGATCGCAGATTTAGCACCCTTAACTGGCGTAAACCGTCGCTGGGTAAAACGTGGTTTACAACTCCTACCCAAATCCCATTTACCAGGAATACAAGCGTTAATTCAGATGGCTGGAGTTCAAGCGAGGGAACAAGGGGACAAGGGGACAAGGGGACAAGGGGAAGGGGGAGCCGAGGAGCAGGGGAGCAATCCAAAATCCAAAATCCAAAATCTAAAATCGTTAAAGCCGGAGGACATTGGCTTTAAGCTGGGGCCGAGAATTAATGCTATCGGTAGAATTGGCGATCCGCAGATTGTGATTGATTTGCTGACTACAGATGATATGGGGATAGCGCTAGAAAGAGCAATGCAGTGCGAATCTGTGAACCAACAGCGTCAGGAAATGTGCGAGCAAATTGAACAAGAAGCGATCGCTTATGTGGAAACTGAATTTATCACATCACTGCCGCAAGACAGAGTATTAGTTGTTGTGCAACCAAACTGGCATCATGGTGTAATTGGAATTGTCGCTTCTCGGTTGGTGGAACGCTACGGTGTGCCAGTGTTTATTGGTACATACGAAGACGAAACCCACATTCGCGGTTCAGCCAGAGGAATTCCGGAATTTAACGTATTTGAAGCTTTGCAAGCTTGTCACGATTTACTAGGTAAATATGGCGGACACAAAGCCGCCGGGGGATTTTCTTTACCAGCACCGAATTTAGCAAAAATGCGATCGCGGTTGATTGAGTTTGCTAATCAATGTCTAGAACCCCAGCACCTCAAACCGCTACTAAAAATTGATACCGAAGTCAATTTTAATGAAATCAATCACCAGCTTTATCAACAGCTTAATACTTTGCATCCCTGCGGTATCGATAACCCCGATCCCGTCTTCTGGACTCCTAATGTGCAAGTAGTTGAGCAACAAATAGTTGGTAAAGGTCATATTAAACTCACGCTAGCTCAAACTATTGAGCAGCAACAGTATAAAATTAAGGCGATCGCTTGGCGTTGGCGCGACTACTATCCCCTACCGTCGCGGGTGGATGTTGCTTATAAACTGCGAGAAAATCATTTTAACGGCAATACTGCTATTGAGATGGAACTAATAGGTGTGCGACTACCAACGCAATCTCACCTGTTTTTCCGCTCCTCAACTCGTCCGTTAACAACCACCTTTGAGTACAAACAGCGCCATTACACTTGTGGTATCTTTCAACAGAATTCTTTCCCAGAATTAAGGATTAAAAATTCTGAAGGCAAAGTCTTAGTTATGCAACCAGGGCATACAATCGGTTTGCTAGGTAACAGTCGTGAAGATGCCAAAGAGGTTGATGTCTGTGAACCACAATATGACAGCATCATCCAAGCTGCACTTCAGGCTTTGTCAGTGCTGAGTTCCAAGTCCTGAGTCCTGAGTTTTTGGTTACTGAAGTTAGAGTTGGGAATTCTACAATTTTTTGCAACTCAAAACTTTTCACACAATACTCAGCACTTGTAACTCAGCAATCAGCAGTTTTACAGGTCGCCGTTGCGAAATGCTAAAACAAAAATTACCGCAGGCCCAGCAAGTACAATCAGCCCAACAAACAGTAGTTGAAAAATAACTTCCCAATTGATATTAGCTAGAGCTTCAAACATCTTTTCCTCCGATTGTCTTAAAAAATTCAATAACTGCAATTGCAAAACCCGGTATCGATCATATCCGGCGAAGGAGCGCCAGATTTAATTTACTTAACAAAATTATAAAAAAAAACATAAAAATGTAAGATGAGGGACTGGGGAACTCGGGGCCCCCTCTGGGGATAAGGGGTAATGGGGATTGGGGATTGGGGATTGGTGACTGGGGACTGGGGAGATGAGGAGGACAAGAGGACAAGGGGAAATAACAAACACCAATTACCCAATGACAAATGACAAATAACAAAGGACAAATAACAAATCATGACAACTTGGCAATGTATCAAGCAATGTGGAGCCTGCTGTAATCTTGATCCAGCAGATCGTCCAGATATAGAAGAGTATCTTTCACCCGCAGAATTGGAAATTTACATGAGCATGGTAGGTGAAGGTGGATGGTGCGTTAATTTTGACCATATCACCCGAGAATGTCGCATTTATGCCAATCGTCCGCGTTTCTGTCGTGTGGAAACAGAGATATTTCAAGATATGTATGGTATAGAGCCAGAAGAGTTAAACGATTTTGCGATTGACTGCTGTCGTCAACAGATAGAAGGAGTATATGGCGATCGCAGCTTGGAACTCATTCGTTTCAACAAAGCTGTCGGTTTTTAGTTGAAATTTGTAACTATAACTAAACACTAGTTGCAATTTATTACAACAATCTGAGAAAATGAGAGAAATATGAAAAAAATCTAGTAATCCAATATACTGCCTGTGAAACTTGATTCTGCACCTCTCAGCCTTTCTAGAAGATCTCAGACTGAAAACCAGCCACAACTAAAGGAAAGTACCGATATTGACTTAACAACTGCAACCATTGAGCCACTTCAGCCTGTAGTAGCCGATAGTCCAAAAAAGCAAGAATCAGTAGCAGCTATTTTTGGTACCACCTTCGTCACCATCTTCCTCGCCGAGATTGGCGATAAAACTCAGCTATCTACCTTATTGATGAGTGCAGAATCTCATGCACCTTGGCTAGTTTTTATAGGTTCTGCGGCTGCTTTGATTACAACCAGCTTATTAGGTGTACTGTTAGGAGGTTGGATAGCCAAGCGACTCAGTCCCCAAACAGTAGAAAAATCAGCAGGTGTGATGTTGTTGCTAATTTCCGTAATGCTTTTTTGGGATGTAATCATCGGTTAATAACCAACCGTCAACCGTCAACCGTCAACAGTTCCCTTATATCAATTAATATGGATTGGCATCTTTTAGGACTAAGCTTTATTACAGTCTTTTTATCAGAATTAGGTGATAAAAGTCAGTTAGCTGCGATCGCGCTTTCGGGACGCAGTCAGTCTCGTCGGGCTGTGTTTTTTGCTACTGCGGTTGCTCTAGTATTAACTAGCTTACTGGGAGCATTAGCAGGGGGAGCAGTTGCAGAATTTTTACCCACCCGTGTTTTAAAAGCGATCGCGGCAGTAGGATTTGCAATACTTGCTGTACGCTTACTGTGGTTTAATGATTCCGAATCAGCGCAATAGGTCGAACTTTGTTGTAGTGGATAGAAATTCTACCAATTTTCTGAAATTTGGCAACAGACTAGAATTTAGCAACCTAGATAATTGCGGACATTCTTCATGAGAATTACGTAGCTTATTTGTCCCTTTCACCGAGTATTACAAAGTTAGTATCAGGGTCTACCAATTATAGTTCGCTCAAAAAGATTAAATTCCTTTGATTCAGCATATAAAAACTGCTTAAAAATATTGTAATTGTCTTAATAAGACTGATATTTAAGTTGCGCGAGCTAGCTATATCTTTATTCCTTGCTCCTCCGCTCTCTGTAGCTTTTCTACAGAAGTAAGTTCAATAATCAAACCATATTTTATATTGTCAAAGTAGCTAAAAAGATAGCTCATCAATTGCATTCGACTTTAAGTAAAATCCATGACAGTGTATTTACGAGAGGATGCAGTGTGCTTTCCCTAAACTTTAGGAAGTCTTCAAAGCATTTCCCGCGTATATTACCTGGCATAAGTGAAAATTTAATCACCATAATGAAGTCAGAGTGTAACGCTATACATTATTCGTGCAGCGAGTTGAAAGTGCATGAGCTACTGCTTAAATCCAACCTGTCCCCATCCAGAAAATCTGGCCTATAGCCAAAGGTGTCAGTCTTGTGGCTCAAAGCTACTTTTATGCGATCGCTATCGAGTACTTAAACCATTAGGCCAAGGTGGCTTTGGCGCAACCTTCTTAGCTTACGATGAAGGCTTACCAGGAGAACCCAGTTGTGTCATCAAGCAGCTGCGTCCCACCGTCACTGCACCACATGTGTTGCAGATGGCGCGAGAACTGTTTGAGCGAGAAGCCAAAACTTTAGGTAAAATTGGCAATCATCCTCAGTTGCCAAGGCTACTGGACTATTTTGAAGATCAACAGCAATTTTACTTAGTTCAGGAGTACGTTAGCGGCGCAACCCTACAACAAGAAGTTCAGCGTAACGGCAATTTTAGCGAAGCTGGAGTCAAGCAGTTCTTAAGTGAAATATTGCCATTGCTGCAATATATCCACGAGCAAAAGGTAATTCACCGTGATATTAAACCAGCAAATTTGATTCGCCGCACTGAAGATGCTCGAATGGTACTAATTGACTTTGGTGCAGTTAAAAACCAAGTCACCCAAGGAGTAACTGGTCAATCAGAACAAACAGCGTTAACTGCTTACGCAATAGGTACTCCTGGTTTTGCGCCACCAGAGCAAATGGCAATGCGTCCCGTCTACGCTAGTGATATCTATGCTTTAGGAGTAACTTGTATTTATCTACTGAGTGGTAAGACTCCTAAAGATTTAGAATACAATCCTACGACTGGAGAAATGATATGGGAGCCACTTGTACAAGTAAGTGACCATTTAACAAATGTTTTGCGGAAAATGTTAGAGGTATCAGTACGCAACCGCTACAAAACAGCACAAGAAGTTCTTAGAGGGTTGGAAATGGAACCCTACATTGACAGTTTGGCAAAGGGAATGCTCACTAAAACTGATGTAGGTGCAAGAGATCATGTACACAACCAAATAGCAAATTCTGCTATTTTATGTAGTAGCCCACCTGGTAGCGCTAGTAGTGCAGGAGTAGCACAAGTAGCCGCAGCAATCCGAGCTAGACGAGCTAAAATAGCGGACAACGGAGCCAATGCTGGAGGAATGCGTCCAAAGGCGATGATGGCAAAATCCACAAGCTTTGATAACAACAACAGTCATGGTTCGCAAAATCATAATTCTCATGTTGTACGTAAGTTAAATACCCAAAATTTACTCACCGCTTATCTTAAGGGAAGGCGGGATTTTGCTCTCCACAATCTCAGTATGCTCAACCTGCAAGGCGCTGATTTATCGGGGACAAATTTCCATTCGGCTCAATTACATAAAACGAACCTTCAAGGCGCTAACCTTAACAACAGTGATTTTGGTAGAGCTAGCCTTACTGATGCCAATCTTAGGGATGCTAACCTCACTAAAGCTTACTTTAGTAATGCTGATTTAGAAGGAGCAGATCTGCGAGGTGCCGATCTCAGCCATGCTTATCTCAGTAATGCTAATCTTAGAGGCGCTAATCTTTGTGGAGCTATTCTCACTGGTGCCAAAATTACTGATGAGCAGTTGGTACTAGCCAAGACGAACTGGATGACTGTACGTCCCAATGGTAAAAGAGGTTTACTGTAATGTTTACTATGGCAAGTGTTTTTGATTGTTAACTATTAAAAACACTTCTCAGAATTATTGCTATATATAAATTTTAAAATTGTTAGGTTTAACTAGCTAACTATCTAGGTAGCCAAGTGAGAATACTAGTATTCGTAAACGATGAGTAGGCTAAATAAGTAAATTTACTAATTTTGAGTTATCCGTAGCGCTACAAATATGCAGATATATATTGATTAGCTGACTTACACCTTAAATTACAAATTTAATTTGAATTTCACAAATACCATAAAAATGCTATATCTAATTTGATAAGTGAAAACATTTAAGTATATTTAGGGTGTACCATACTTAATTAGCCAAAATACGGCAATAGCTTCAAAATATCAGGTCGCAATTCTTGCGAAATTTATTATAGAAATTGGTATTATTACTGAGAATATAGCAATAAATTCTGGGGTGGATATTTTATGCCATAGCCATCAATTATCATACATAAAGTATTGCTAAAATCAAATAGTATTTTTATGCCTATATAGTTCAATAATTAGGGATAAAACTAATAGCAATAATTACTCTAGATTTCCCAATTTATTGTTGAATTACCTAGGGGTTCTAGCTGAAAGTAATATGCTAAAGCGTTGATGTAAAGCGTTGTCTATGCGTTCTAACGCCCTATGTCAAGAGTATTATTTTTTTGGTTGAGATTTCTATAACAATATATGTATATGCCTGATAGTGGATTAGCATTGATTTTTTGAAAATGCTTAATATACCTTACTGATTTTTCGATTCCTTACTGCCTATTAGCAATTTCTAACCTTAACTAGTAAGCTGGCGAAGCAAATTTGATTCCTAATATATGACAAACCAAGAAAAATAATTTACAATAAAAAATAAACAGTTACAATATTTGTAATAACACTTTTACTAAAATTTATGAATGCTTTGATGAAGTAAGTTTTGACATCGAGATGAAAAAGTTAACATTTATTGCTGCTTAAACTTTGTAGCAGATATATGCAATAAAACTGCAGCATATTAATAGCAAAATTCTGTTTTATCGGCATATTTCAGATAAAAACAGATGAAATGTTGTGTGTTTGTAGAATAGAATAGGCTAGATTTTGTTTTTGTTATAATTTATCCATTATTCCTGATATTAGGCTGAAAATATAAATTAATGACCGAAATCAGCAATTTACATTTCTTGAAAGCAAAAGGCTCATCTATGAGAGTTGAGTTACAAGATAAGGAATTAGAAAGACGATTAAGTTTATTTCAGGTCTTCCTAAAGTTGTACGAACAACATAGCAGCCTTTTAGATGAAATTTTCTACCTCGAGAACATTGCTCAGGAATCGTTTCTAGCAATGCAACCTCTTTATATACAAGGCGTAGTTAATGATTCGGTTGTTTATATAATTACTAATCTTTGTGATCATGAAACACAGAGTTTACACCAGTCACAGCAAATTTGGACTATAGGTCGGGATAGCACTAGTGGTATCCCAATTGACGACCAATATCTATCTGAACGCCATGCTGCAATTCAATATATTAAGGATAAAGGCTTCTACTTAATTGACTTTAAAAGCAGTAATGGCTCATTTGTCAATGGAGAACAAGTTTTTCAACCTACGAAACTTCATGATGGCGATCGCATTCGTCTAGGACTGATCACTTTTGATTTTTTTATTAATCATTCTTGTCGTACTCTACCAACTGTAGCTGTGGAATTATTGATGCAGCTTGTAGAAGGTGTAGATGACCATCCTAAAAAAATATTTAAACCAGCTAGCGAGGAAGAAGAATTTCCTCTTCAAAACTTAAATCATGTTTGCCATATACTTGAAGATGCCAGCTTAATGAATAACCTGAAATATCAGCATACCAACTTTAGTTTAGAGGAAAAGTCTGAAATTTTAGAGCGTTTTTTTAGTCAACAACTGTCTCATCATCAAATTCCAAAAATTCAAAATTCTCCATTTATGGATAGTTGATATTGTTTTGAATTTCAATAATACCAGGGTTTTGCAATTAAATTATTACATAGCTAAGGGCGCACACTTGTGCGCCCTGACAATTATCTGTAAAGATGTAGCAAGTAACTTCTCTACAAATATTCACAAATTTAACAATACAGTTGAGTTAAAGCCTTTAGTGAAAGCAAAAAAGAAGGGTGAATTCAAAAGGGAAGCAGGGGGAGAGATTTTACAATTACCTAGCAATTGCTTCGCAATCAACTAATAAGGGACTTCCAGAAATTAAATTATCCAATTTTGAGAGCGAAGACCATAATTTTATTCTTCCTCCTCTGCTTCCTCTGCTTACCAAAGCGGTTGATTATTTTTTATTTGGAAGTCCCTAACCCTGTAGGGTTTTGACCCTTTAGCTCTGCCCATTCCCTATTTTTTGGGGACTTCCAGAAATGAAATTATTCAATCAGTAAGGGCGAAGATATTGAGTAAATTCTTTTCTCTCCCTCTGCTCCCTCTGCTGATAGGATATTTTTTTATTTGGAAGTCCCTTGACTGTGATTATTATTCCTCGTCTAAATCGGCTTCTTCCTCTTCCTCGTCATCGTTGACCTTGGTTACAGAGTTAGCAGAAACAACAGCTCCCTTGTCTAGCTTTTCACGCACTAACTGTTTAATTTGTGCAGCAAATTCTGGTTTTTCTTCTAAGTATTTGATGGCGTTGTCCCTACCTTGGGAAATATTTTCGCCATTGTAGCTATACCAAGCTCCTTTGCGGAGCAAGATACCAGTTTCTTCAGCAAGGTCAACAAGACATCCGATAGTAGAAACTCCCTTACCAAAAATAATGTCAAATTCGGCAATTCTAAAGGGTGGTGCTACTTTATTTTTTGCTACCTTCACTTTGACGCGGTTACCAAATTCATCTGTGCCTTTTTTCAAGGTTTGAATCCGGCGAATATCTAAGCGTACAGAGGCATAGAATTTTAAGGCGTTACCACCAGTGGTGGTTTCTGGGCTACCGTAGGTGACACCGATTTTTTGCCGTAATTGGTTAATAAAAATTACTGTGCAACCAGATTTACCAATATTACCAGTAATTTTGCGTAAAGCTTGGCTCATGAGTCGAGCTTGGAGACCAACGTGAGCATCGCCCATGTCGCCTTCTATTTCCGCCCGAGGGACTAATGCTGCCACAGAGTCAATTACTACAATGTCAACAGCAGCAGAGCGCACAAGCTGATCGACAATTTCCAATGCTGCTTCACCAGTATCTGGTTGGGAAACCAGAAGATTTTCAATATCTACACCTAAAGCCCCAGCGTAGGTGGGATCAAGGGCGTGTTCAGCATCTACAAAGGCAGCAATACCACCTTCTCGTTGCACTTCAGCGATCGCATGTAGTGCTACTGTTGTTTTCCCGGAACTTTCCGGCCCGTAAATCTCAATTACCCGTCCCTTGGGTAAACCTCCACCCAATGCTAGATCTAAGGTGAGTGCCCCAGTGGAAATGGTCTCTACTCGCATCCGAGTAGCATCCCCGAGGCGCATGATTGCTCCCTTACCAAAGCTGCGCTCAATCTGGTTGAGTACAATATTCAGCGCTTTTTGCTTGCCAGAAGTATCGGTATTGATAGCCATTCCTGCCTCTAAAATATATGGATTTCAGGATTGTATAAGGTTGGAGTTGAGTAGAACAGATATACTATTTTAGCCAGAAAATTCTGGATATGACTTTTTAAACAGGGAAGTGTGACAAGATCGTAACTTGATCTGATACATTTGCGGTGAACATTACCTTCATACTTTATTTTGGCTTTTAGAGGCAAAGTTTGGGAAACTAAGATCGTTATCACTTTCAAGCCGCTACAAATATAGCAGTTCCTGTTTGAATGCAATAAGCTATTCTGCTTTTAAGTTGCACAATCCATCGTGAGGGCTGTTGACTGTTGACCGTTGACCGTTAACAGTCAACAGCCCATATTAGTAGTTATGCAATTTAGACGCGCATTAGCTTACAGCTTAGAGGTAGGGTAACTAAAATATTTTGGGTTCAGCAAGCTCTACAATATATAGATGAATATTGGTTAAATTTACGTATAAAATTTAACCAATTGTTTCCTTTCGTAATATCACCTTTGTTTTAACTGTGTCAGGACTTATGCAACTGGTACACCCATCTTCCTCTGTAAGAGTCAAGAGTCAAGAATCAAGGGTCAAAAATTCAGCTTTTTTGGACTTTGGACTTTTGACCCTTGACAGCCTCAACGAAAAAAATGTGACATTTGCGTAAGTCCTATGTGTTGACACATCTATCACAAGCGATCGCCCACTAAATTGTCGAACAATCAAGATGGTGGAAGAATAAGGGTTAATTAATACACGCTGACATGACCATCATTCAGCAGATAGAGAGAGTGATCGCCTGGGTTACGCTTACCGGGGACGAGTTCTAAGCGTAATGTCCCAAAGTTAGGTTTAGAAACTACGGCTTGTAGTGGTAATCCCATTTCATGCCAAAATACGAGAGACATAATGTTTTGTCCGTCTTCTTCCTGCATAAATTGCAGTTCTTGTCCTGGTCGTAGGGGAATTGGCTCGGTTCCTTGGATTCTTTCGAGTTTTACGAAACCTGATGTTCTATTTACAACCTCTAATCGGATACTTTGGCCGGGAGTAAATTGAATGGGATGTGGGCCACATTTAGAGGCGCAGGTTCCGGCCAGTGTGGTGTTAGGGTGATTAGTTGATGTGATGAGAAAGGCAACGGCGGCTAAGGCGCATGGCAACAGTTTAGACATAAGACCCAGCATGAGTACTTAACTAAAATCCTACTCTAATCAAGTACTAACAAGCCTCAGCAGATTTTCCAGGATTTGTAATTCTCTTCAATTAACGGCTCATAGCAACTCAAAAAAGTTGCTGGAATATATCAATGACCTGTGTTTAATTTATACTAGTATAATTTAAATCAGATTCTCAGGGATAGCACTACAGTATTAACACTCCCATAAGCCTAACTCTAGCTCCTCTATGTAGGCTTTATTGCTGACAAAGTACATTCATAATTCTCTAATCCCTATCCCATATGATCAAAACTCCTTTAGTCGCTACTCTGAGTGCTGGCTTTGCTTTATTGATAGGTGCAAATTCTGGTAGTGCGGCTGTGCTATACAACGGTTTATCCAGTCCCAGCCAAACACCTGCTCAACAAGGATGGTTATATCTCAACAGTTTTGTCATCCCTGCTCCTTCTGCGATCGCTACTAAGCAAGGTACGATTCTCGATAGCAGTGGGACTAATGTCAATTATGCAGGTTATTTCCGCACATCTCCCATTACTTTGAATCGTACCAAAGGCTACACGGTGACATTTAGGGTACAAATTAACTCTGAAAGCCACAGTTCCACAAATCGTGCTGGCTTCAGCATCATTGTTATTAGTGACAAGCTAGCTAGTGAATCACAACCATACGGTTTAGAACTGGGCTTCTGGGTAAATAGTATTTGGGCGCAAAATGTTGGCTTTACTCGTGGGGAAAATCTGTCCTACGATACCGCAGCTTCAGCAAAAACATATAAGCTATCCGTTAAAGATGCTAGTTATCAACTCTTCGTTGATGGAAGTACCACACCTAGTCTCAAAGGTAGCTTACGGCAGTATACAGGCTTTACACCTCCTCCTGGCTATCCTAATCCCTACACGAAAGCCAATTTAATTTTTATGGGCGATGACACTACATCAGCTAAGGCAAAAGTCACTATAGTTAGTGTTGAGGTTAATTGATCAAGGTCAGGGTTTATTTGTGATTTGGATTTCTTGTCCCCATACTTTTCGGTTAAGGGGAAAAAGGGGAATGGGGAAAGGAAAAGAAACAACCTTTCACCCTTAACCTTTTTCCCACAAGCTATTTTGAGTTCAAAACACTTAACCAAGTAAGCTAATACGAGTCTAAATTGCATAACTACTCATAAGGACTGTTAACTGCTAACTGTTGACTGTTGACTGTTAACGGTTAACGGTCAACAGCCCTCACAATGGATTGTGCAACTTAAAAGCCGAATAGCTTAGTATTGTTTCTTGTCTGTTCTCTCATCCTAAGTATTTGCTCAGTTAATTATGGCTCGTAGTTGGAAGTATAAATTTTTAGGTTTTACATTAATTGTCCTAGTAATAATTCTAGGATTTTTGAGCGATGTAGATAATATAGCCATTGCTGGCTCTACTATGTCATCAATTTACGAATTGCGATCGCATCATAGCCCAGATGGTATTGGAAAATACTACATGGGTAGAGAGATTGCTAAAGTAATGGGACATACAGGCGCAGGCTGGTTAGAAAGGTCTAGCCGTGAGATGGAAGAACAGCCAAGTAAAATAGTCAGTGCACTTAACTTACAATCTAGCGATGTAGTTGCAGATATTGGTGCTGGTACAGGCTACATGAGTTTTCGCATTGCACCATTATTAACTCAAGGAAAAGTTTTAGCTGTAGATATTCAGCCAGAAATGCTAGATATTATTGAGTTTTTCCAAAAAGAAAAAAATATTACTAATATTGAGCCTGTATTAGCAACACTAACTGACCCCAATCTGCCATCAGAAAGTGTGGATTTAGCGCTGATGGTGGATGCTTATCATGAATTTGATTATCCGCAAGAAGTAATGCAAAATATCGTCAAAGCTTTAAAGCCTGGCGGTAGAGTAGTGCTGGTTGAGTATCGGGGCGAAAATCCTTTTATTATGATTAAACGCCTACACAAAATGACTCAAAAACAAGTCCGCCAAGAAATGCAAGCTGTGGGTTTAGTTTGGCGAGAAACCAAAAATGTTTTACCACAGCAACATTTAATGGTGTTTGCAAAGCCAGCCTAAAACTTTTTTCTAAATAATCATTATAGCCATCCTAAATGATTGATGAAATATTACATCAGGGTGGTTGACTGTTGACTGTTGACTGTTGACTGTTGACTGTTGACTGTTGACTGTTGACTGTTGACTGTTGACTGTTGACTGTTGATTGTTGACTGTTGATTGTTGACTGTT